>DATBLC010000361.1:0-9652 GCA_036555515.1 Binatia bacterium | reverse complement strand
GATTGTCCCGCTGGTCCAAAAAATAGCCGGTTTTTTGCCCCCGCCTGATGTCGACAAGGAATTGAGAACCGCTTTCCTCGATCTCGATCAGTTCCGGCGGTTCCGCGCCGGCGAGCATACCCACGGAGGCGCCGAGCCCTTCTTCCTCGCGCACTTTGCCATCGCTTCTTTCATAGAGTCCCTTGGCTCTGCTTAGGCTGCCAAGCGCGGCGTTGACGTCGTTCTTGAACAATTCCATGCCGGCAGTGGAAAACTGGCAGACGAGAAAATCGGCGTATCGGTCGACAATTACCCCGGGTAAAAAATCTCCCTCGCCGTTGATCAATCGGTAGGCGTTGGTCTCGGGCGCGACGTATTTTTCCCTAAGCGCGAGGGCTCGGGTGATGCGGCGGCGGAAAAAATCTCCATCGATGGGCTCGTCTTTTCCCGTGAGTAGACGAACGCGGATTTGCGAGGCGGGGTTATAAAGCCCGCGGGCGATCCAGGATTTTTTGCAATCAAATATGTCCGCGACGCCAACGATATCGGCATTGCCGTTGATCTTGTCAATGGCGCCGGAGAAGATCCAGGGATGGCCATTCAAAACGGGTCGCTCACGTCCCTGTTTGAGATAGATTCGCTGCATGGAATTGCGGTGAGGCGCTGAGGGTCGTCATTTTAGAATTTGGATTGCCGATTTGCGTTCAATCTAAAATCAAAAGACAAAATACAATCACCCTTTTCTGATGAACGTGCCGCTTTTGCCGCCGCTCTTTTCGACAAGTCTGATTTCGCCGATGGTCATCTCGCGGTCGACGGCTTTACACATGTCATAGATAGTCAAGCCCGCCGCGGCCACCGCGGTCATGGCTTCCATCTCGACGCCGGTTTTGCCGCTGACGCGAACCGACGCTTCGATATCCACGCGGGCCGGATTGTTTTCCGAAGTCAATGTGATTTGCACCGAGGTGATGTTAAGCGGATGGCACATGGGTATCAGTTCCCAAGTCTTCTTCGCCGCCATGATGCCGGCCACCCGCGCGACGGAAAAGACATCGCCTTTCTCGACTTTGCCCTGCCGAATCAGTTCGAGGGTTTCGGGGCGCATGTGAATCGTGCCTCGCGCCACGGCAATGCGGCTGGTAATTTCTTTTTCCGAAACGTCGACCATGCGCGCCCGGCCTTTTTCGTCCAAGTGACTCAATTGCGCCATAAACACCCTGTTTTCGATCTAGCTATAGCTAGGTCCTGCGCTTCGCTCGGGACAACTATCTTGGTCGTGAACGAAGCGAATGGCCAAAACAATCTTTGGTTGTCATTAGATGCGAGGTTGCTTTCTGCACCGTTGTTTTTATGTTACAGAAACTTCATGGCGAAAAAAAGTCACTACAAAGTCATCATCTTGGGCTCGGGCGCCGCCGGTCTGACGGCGGCGATTTATGCCGCGCGAGCGAACCTGGAGCCCCTTGTCATTGAAGGCTCTCAACCTGGCGGGCAACTGACGATCACCACCGATGTTGAAAATTATCCCGGATTCCCGCAGGGAATCATGGGACCGGACTTGATGGACATATTCAAGAAACAGGCGGTCCGCTTTGGCACTGAAACCGAGTTCGGCGACGTGACTTCCGTCGATTTGCGGGAGCGCCCGTTTCACATAACGATCGGCAAGGAAATTCTCACCTGCGATGCCTTGATCATTGCCACCGGGGCCACGGCCAAGCTTCTCGGCCTTGAGTCCGAAAGCAAGCTCATGGGCCATGGCGTTTCCGCCTGCGCGACCTGCGACGGCTTTTTCTTTAAGGATAAAAACCTGGTTGTTGTCGGCGGTGGCGACACGGCGATGGAGGAGGCGACTTTTCTCACCAAGTTCGCCTCCATGGTGACCATCGCGCATCGCCGCGACAAATTGCGCGCGTCCAAGATCATGCAGGCGCGCGCCGAAAAGAATCCCAAGATTTCATTTGTGTGGGATACGGTCGTGGACGAAGTGTATGGCGACCCTAAGGACAGAGGAGTGACCGGCGTTCGATTCAAAAACGTAAAGACCGGCAAGACCGAAGACTTCAAATGCGACGGCCTTTTTATCGCCATCGGCCATGAGCCCAATTCGAAACTTTTCGCCGGCCAACTAGAACTCGACCCGACCGGTTATATCGTCACCCACGACGGTACCAAGACCAAAGTTCCCGGCGTATTTGCCTGCGGCGATGTGCAGGACCACGTCTACCGCCAGGCCGTTACCGCCGCCGGCACCGGTTGTATGGCCGCCATCGACGCGGAGCGGTTTTTGGAGAGCCAGGAAAAGTGAGCGCTTACTCGGTGGATAGGATTTGCCTCGTCCCGCGCATGGGTCTCATGCGGGCTTGCGAGCCACGAGACTCATGTAGGCGACGTGGCCAAAATACTCGCCACTGGCGACGCGCCGCCGGGCTTCCGCCTTCAACGCGGCCGCCATGTCCGCGCCAATACGTCCCGAATGAGCGAGCGCGTCCGCGCCCAAGTCAACCCAACCGGCTAGCATGAACCCGGGTTTGGACGTCTCCACGTAGCCAAAGCTGCGGACACACTGGAGCTCGACGCCTGCCGCTCGCAGCAACGCCGGCAGACGCCGTACCAGCCAAGGATCATGGACGAAGTGTTCGCGAAACGCATCAGCACAGGCGTCCAACGGGTCTTCGGCTCTCGTGGCCAGCGTAGCCGTGGCGTAGTCGCCTTCGAATACGGCGAGGCATCCACCCGGCCGCAGGACGCGCACCGCCTCGTGCAGCATCACTTCGGGCTCCGGCACGTGGCAGAGCGTGGTATGGAAGACGACCGCATCAAACCGGTTGCCTGTGAACGGCAGCGACCGCCCATCCGCTTGCTCAAAGACGACAGCGCTCAGACCTCCTGCCAGTTCGCGGGCTTTGGCTATAAAGACAGGCGATGGGTCGACCCCGATCGTCTCGCCCACTGCTGGCCAACTCGCCAGGACGCGGCTTATCGCCCCCGTGCCACAGCCCACTTCGAGCACGCGCGCCCCTTCTGGAAAGGCGGCGTCGGTCAGATATGTATGCACCATAGCCCGCAGCTGCGGGTCGGCGGCGCGGATCTCAAGGGCGGTCATCAGACCGGCAAGAATTTGCGGCGCAGCTTCCGTGATCTTAGTATAAATGTCGGGCATAACGAATACCTGGAGTTGCCCTCCAACGCCCGAGTGTGATGTGAACTAGCTGAGTTAGGCGTTTATTATCTCCATATATTCCATCGGATTGCAAAACCAGACAAAAAATCGACTTGCGGGCTTCTTGACCCACGGGTCGAAGCGACTCCAGGAGCGGTCTCGAACCTGAATCGTTAGAGCCAAGATGAGCCCGTGCGCGGAAATAGCTTTGAAAATCCGATCAGGAGCGAAACATAAAATAGACCGCGCCAAGCAAGCATAAGCCGGCCCAAACGTAATCCCACTTATTAAGGAGTCCACAATTGAGTAACCAAACAGCGACCGAGGGGTGAGACCTGGAGAGCGCGGGCATAGGAGCGCAAAGGTTGTTTTCAGGCCCTGCCGGCGGGCATTTTTGCCTATGGAGAGGACGGGGTGGTGGCCGGTAAGGCAGAAAACCATTGACCGCGATCGGAAGGGCTCGCCTCTCGGTCGCACACTAACGACATAGTCTCTAAATAACGAACTCATTAGTAAGCGGTTCATTCATGTACAGCACGGCGAACGGCGCGAACACCGATAGCGTGATCACTTCCTCCATGATTTTTAATTGCGACACTGACAGCTGCGTGTGGCCGATAGGATTCGCCGGTACTTGGAGTAAGTACTCAAAGCAGGCGATCGCCCAACTCGCCAGGGCGGCGATATGCCAGGGGCGGTTGTTCATATTCTTGAGATGAGCGTACCAGGCGAAGGTCATGAATACATTCGATGCGGCAAGTAATAGGGTTGTGTGGATGACAACTGGCATTTCGGACTGTTTCCTCCAGGAATTTTAAGTACTTCAAGCGGCGAGGAGACCAGGACCCGGTGCCATGCTCGCTTATTGCCGCTCGATCTCGAATATTTTACAAGGAGAGGGAAAAAAATCGAGCTTCGTCAAGCGCCTGGAACGCCGCAGCGCTCGGCGCTTGCGGTCAGGTTTCGATCTTTTTTAATTCCGCGCGGAAAAACTCCTGGCTTCTAATTTCTCTGCCGTCTTTGAAACGAATCAGATAGGGTTTGCCTGAAGTTCCCGAAAAACTCGCGACCTTGTCAACAAAGTCGCGGGCCGTTTTGACAGTCGAATCGTTCGCCTGCCATTTGCGGCGCAGGAAAGTCGCGGCATTGTCTGCGCTGTAGCTGGAACCATTGCGGATGAACCTGGCGTCCTTCATCGTCCGGACCTGCTCGATAAGCGTTTCGATTTTCTGTTTTTCGGCGGAATCGAGAGTCTGGGCAATGAGTGACGTTGGAATAACCAACGTTAATAGGAGTAACGCGGTGAACAACGGTTGGGCCAGATTCATTGGCGTCATGGGCATCCGGTCTTTACGACTATTAGACGATGCGGGAACCGAAATCATCGGTTAGTTTCTCCCGGGTTGCAACCGATGCATAGGTCTCGGCCGAACGGAACAGAATACCGTTAGACAAGTCGAAACATGAACCGCAAACGCTAATTATATGCTACAGTTCCCCAGCCGATCCGCAAGACCGCACTGGCCCGGGGAGGTCTCATGCCAAAGCCGACATGGTTTAACGTTTTAATCATTGTAGCGCTGCTCATGTGCCTTTTTGCGCCTTCGCCAAAACATTCCTTGGCGGCCGAAATGAGGCCGGCCTGGCAGGCGGAGTGGAACAAGACGGTCAAAGCGGCCGAGGAAGAAGGAGCATTGGTCATCTACATGACTCAAGCCTTCGAACCGGTATTCCGCGAGACCTTTCAAAAAAAATATCCAAAGATCAAAGTGACCACCGTGACCGGAAGAGGGCCTCAATTGAGTCAGCGCGTAATGAGCGAGCGCCGCGCCGACAAGTTTGCGGTCGACCTGTATATCTCGGGAAACATATCCCCGTTGACGGTATTTCACCGCGCCAGAATATTAGAACCCATCAAACCTCTTTTGCTTTTGCCCGAAGTCTTGGATACCTCCGTCTGGTACGAAGGCAAGCATCATTACGACGATCCTGAGAACCGTTACATCTTCGTCTTCGAGGGCACGCCGCGAAGCGGGGAGATTACGTACAACACCAAACTGGTCAATCCAGCGGAAATCAAATCTTATTGGGATTTGTTAAGCCCCAAATGGAAAGGAAAGATCGCCTCCGTCGACCCGCTGGTCTCGGGGCCGATTAGCGCGGCGCAAATCTTTTTCCTACAAGCACCCCGATCTGGGAGCGGAATTTCTTCGGCGGCTCCACGCCGAGACGGAGATCGTCATCGTTCGTGCCAACGAGCAATTGCTCGATTGGCTTAGCGCAGGCAAATTTGCGTTCGGTATCGGCGCGCGGGATGTCGATACGGCCATGATACAAGGACTGCCGCTAAGTCAATTTCTACCGGGCTCATTAAAAGAGGGTTCATCCGTGACCGCGTACAACGGCACCTTGAGTTTCTTCAACCGCGCGCCCCATCCCAACGCGGCAAAAGTCGCCGTCAACTGGCTGTTATCCAAAGAAGGACAAACGACATGGCTTGACCATAATCAAAAGACCGGCGGACTTTACGATTCCCTGCGCGAGGATATTTCAAAGGAAAAAGTCAGCGATCGCGCGCGCCGGGTAAAGGGAGCCAAATTTCTCTGGTTGGACCCCGAATGGATCGGCGAGCTCGACGCAATTCGCGATGTCATCAAAAAGGGCTTGGCGAGTGCCGGCAAGGAAAGGTGAGTTCAACGTTCAAAGTTCAGCGCACCCTCCCCACCTTGAACCTTGACGTTGTACCGCGGCGCATGCCGCCGGCGGTTTTGGCTTCCGGTTCTTTCTGATAAGAGGCAATGATGCGCGAAAACTATGACAACACGCACCCCCGGCGCGGCCTGCTCTCTTTGCCGTTCTATTACGGTTGGTTCATCGTCGGCCTGAGTTTTATCGCTTATCTGGTATCGTCGGCGATACGGTCGGCGCCTCCCGTATTGATTCATCCTTTAGAAGCGGAGTTCGGTTGGGGCCGAACGGCAATCGCTTCCGCGGCCAGCCTGAATCTTTTGATCTACGGTTTTATGGCACCCATCGGCGGTTGGCTTCTCGACCGCTTCGGGGCGCGCCGGGTCATACTTTGGTGCCTCGCGACTATAGCTGCCGCCGTGACCGGCACGACGTTGGTGCGAGAGCTCTGGCAGTTTCTTGTTGTCTGGGGAATTGTTTTAGGCCTCGCAACCGGTATAACACCGTCCCTCGCAGCCAGCGTGACCAGCCGGTGGTTTATTGCTCGCAGAGGCTTGGCATTGGGCATCCTTTCTAACGCCAACGCGGCAGGCCAGGCGATTTTTCTACCGCTCCTCATGGTCATCATCGTTTCTAGTGGCTGGCGTGTCGCATTGATGACGATAGTCGTTGCGGCCGTGGTTCTTCTTCCGGCTATCTGGTTAGGATTGCATGATAATCCGTCCGATATCGGACTCGAGCCCCTTAAAGATGGAACGGAAAACATGCCGCCCGCCGCGCAACCCCTTCGTTCTCAGGATGGAGCGCTCCCGCAGGACAAATCATCATTTGCCGCGGTTTTTGGCAACTCGACCTTCTGGCTCTTGAGCGGTTGTTTCTTTGTCTGTGGCGTGACGGCCAACGGTCTCGTCGGCACGCATATGATTCCACATGCGGTCGAACGCGGCATTCCGGAAGTCGCCGCGGCCACGGCGTATGGCATCATGGGACTGGCGAGCTTCGTCGGCACAACCGCAGCAGGCTGGCTCATCGACCGAGTCGATGCGCGCAAAGTGCTCTCGGCGGCTTATTTTCTGCGCGGCATATCGCTCTTTATTTTGCCGTTTGTCACTGACTCCTTGGGCCTATTCGTTTTTGCGGTTTTGTATGGCCTGGATTGGTTCGCGACGGGACCGGCGACCACGGCGATTCTCGTCAACACGTTCGGGCAACAGAGAATCGGAAGTCTCTTCGGTTTGGTTTTTGTTTCGCATCAAATCGGGGCGGCGGCGGCGGCCGTGGCCGGCGGTTGGGCTTATACGCAATTCGGCGACTATCAATTTGCCTTTTTGAGCGGCGCGTTCATGGGTTTATTGGCCGCCGGTTTGGCATTGACCATTCGTTCGGGAGGACACAGGCCGCCGGCCATACCAGTAGTCCGCGAACTTGCGCAGGCGTGAATTCAATTCAACCCTGGATTCCGCAGTTGCGCTCGACAGGAAGCGCGACCCTTCCGTAGCGATGAGCATCGAGGAAAAGAGCAGTTATGGAATACATCGCATTGGACGTTCACAAGAAGGGCACGAGTAGAGAATCCAAAAGGAGGCCGTTTGTACGAGAGTCGATTGGCGCAGGCTCATGGAACGATCAAGAACTTTTTTAAGCGATGGAGCGCCGGCTCTCCTGTGGCCGTGAAGACAATGGGTAACTGGTACTGGTGGTCGATGAGATCGAGGCAGCGGTGCTTCTACGGAACGTTAAAGCTCGTAACAACCAAGTGCGAAAGCGCAAAATGACTTTGATATTTTACAGTTGACCGCCTTCGCTACTCCAGGGTTCCACCTCGCTTGCCGGGCTCCTCAGTTTAAATGCGGAATCCGGATTCGATCCCTCCGCCCGGCTCGACATCTCAGATTGCGGATACTAGGTTGCCGCCTCTCCGTATTGCACTTTTGATTACGTTTGCTGTAACCGACGTTTACAGCGGGACCTGTCATCAGAAAGCGCTCATTCCTATACGCACTTGATATTGCGTGGTTTTCAGAGAATTAAAATGCTGGCATCAGGATTGCGGTAACGTAGATTTATCGCCAAGCGGAGAAAGATGAAAACAGTGGTGGGTGAAATCTCAAACGCCGGTGATTTTATGATGCACAAGCTTTTTGTTTCAGCGATCGTTTCGGGGTGTCTGTGCGCTTACGCCGCATTGCTGTACGGGCTTTTCCATATCCTTGTTCGCATCAATTCTGATTACTTGCTAAGCCTGGCGAAGTGACACTTCTGGCTAAATCATTGGTCCGAGTAAACTCACAAGCGAACCGGCAAAGATTCGCGCGATAATAACTTGACGGTCTGGCAAAGAAAGGAGTAAAAAGAGCGACGAATTCGCACAAAAACTCGATGCACTTTCGGTCGCCATGAAAATCCTGTTTGTCTTCTCGCTGCTACTACTATGGGCGCCGGCGCTTTTCGCGCAAAGTCCTTTTTACGAAAGCAAGACGGTACGGATCATCGTCGGGTACCCGGCGGGGACCACGCACGACACCTGGGCGCGACTCGCCGCCCAGTACATGAGCAAGTATATTCCCGGCAATCCCGGTTTTGTCGTCCAGTCGATGACCGGCGCCGGCTCGATGGTCGCGGCCAACTACGTTTATGGCATTGCCAAGCCGGACGGTCTGACACTTGGGACATTCAATGCCGCGCTATACTTCGAGCAGTTGATCGGACGCAAGGAAGTCCAATTCGACTGGCCGAAGATGAGCTGGGTCGGCAGCTCCACACCGGCGACTCGCCTGTTCTATATTCGGGCGGACAGTCCCTATGCGACTATCGAAGATCTGCGCAGGGCATCAGATCCGCCAAAATGCGGCACGACCGGGCGAGGAACCACGGGGTATATTTTACCCAAGTTGTTTGAGGAAACCCTCGGGCTAAGGCTCGCCATCGTCAGCGGTTATCCCGGCGGAGGAGAGGTAGATTTGGCGATTGAAAAGGGCGAGATTCAGTGCAACTCCACTTCGCTCTCGGTCTTCTTCGGTCGCGAGCCGTTTCACAGTTGGCGCAAAAAGGACTTCGTTCGCGTCCTTATACAAACGGGACGAAAGCGTGACAGTCGGCTGCCCCAAGTCCAGACCATCTTCGAGCTCATGGATCAATATAAGACCGCGGAAGCGAGCCGGCGCCTGACTGCGGTGTTCTTGGACGCGGGACGATTCGGTTCCTGGCCGATGGTGGCCTCGCCCGGGGTTCCCGGGGAACGCGTAAAGATTCTCCGCGAAGCTTTCACGAAAGCGACCGCCGATCCCGCCTTCCTGGCCGAGGCCAAAAGGAAACAACTCGAGGTCGAACCGATTCGCGGCGAGGACCTCGAGGTTTTGGCCAAAGAGGTCATAAATCAGTCTCCGCAAGTGATCGAGCGGTTAAAGGAATTACTCGGACAGTGATGCCGGAATTCCGACCCGGATGCCCTGTGCCTACTGATTCAACGTTCAAAGTAGGGACAGCGGTCATGCGGTTCACGTAACGACCGGGAATACGTTGAACCTTGAACTTTGAGCCAGCGTATCCCTGCGCTCTTCCAGGCTCACCGCGATTAATCTAGCGCGGCAAGCCGCAACAACTTTTGCGCATTGTGTCGTAATTTTTCCTCGGACGAGGATGCTGCGGGTTAGAATTATTAAGGAGTCCACAATTGAGTAAACCAAACAGCGACCGAGGGGTGAGACCTGGAGAGCGCGGGCACAGGAGCGCAAAGGTTGTTTTCAGGCCCTGCCGGCGGGCATTTCCACCTATGGAGAGGACGGGGTGGTGGCCGGCAAGGCAGAGAACCATTGACCG
>DATBLC010000360.1:0-5025 GCA_036555515.1 Binatia bacterium | reverse complement strand
TATCACCGTGCGCTACGCTCGAAGCCGGAGGATGTTGTATATCTGCAGCGGCCGCTGGAATCCCTTGAAGAACAACTCTCCGACCGATTCGGTCTCCACCAGCGACTCAGCGACGCTGTAGAACCGCTGCGATATAAGGATCTGGCCTGGACGGGCCTGATCACAGAGCCGGGCCGCCAAGTTGGGGACCGTACCGATGGCCGCATAGTCCCGCCGGCCTTCGAATCCGATCGCGCCGATGGTTGTATAACCAGCGGTGATTCCAGCGCCCATCCCCAGTGTATAGCCGCGGTTAGCCCATTTGGTCTGTAGCGTAGCGGCACGGTCGCGCATCGCGACGGCCATGCGGACGGCCCGCTCTTCAGGATTTGGCACGATTATGGGGTCGTTAAAGAACACTATCATACCGTCGCCGGTGAATCGTTCCAAAGTTCCCTCGTGCTCCAGGATCAGCGGGCCCAATTCCGCATGAAATTCAGAAAGCACGTCCATGACCTCTTCTGGCTCGTTGATTTCTGCAAAAGATGTGAATCCTCGAAGATCGATGAAGACGACGCTGATCTGACGGCGGTGACTCTTCAGGGGGTCCTCAGCGCCACCCTTCACGATAAGTTCGGCGAGATGAGGGGAGAAGAAACGTTTCAGCCGCTCGAGCCGCTCGAGCTGCCCGACCTGTTCCTGCACGCGCGTCTCCAACGTTTTGTTCAATTCTGTAAGTTGGCCCATCTGCGCTTGAACCGTGTCATGAAGCTTTTTGATACGGATCAGCGAGCGCACGCGTGCCAGTAGTTCCGGTCTGTTTGCCGGCTTGCTCAGGAAATCATCGGCGCCGGCTTCTATGCCGTTGATCCGTTCTACATTCGCGTCCACGCCGGTCAGCATGATCACCGGCAGGAACACCGTCGCGGGATTTTCCCGGATTTTCCTGCAAACCTCATATCC
This sequence comes from Binatia bacterium, assembly GCA_036555515.1. Lineage (GTDB taxonomy): Bacteria > Desulfobacterota > Binatia > UBA9968 > UBA9968 > DATACQ01. The sequence goes on along the minus strand of DATBLC010000360.1, from coordinate 4,083 downwards.
CGTCATGTTCGGCATCACCACATCGAGTAGCACGAGGTCTGGTTGCTCTCGCTCGATTTGTTCAAGGGCCTCCACGCCGGAACCGGCGGCGCAGACCGCGTAACCCTTGGCCTCCAAAAGATCAACCAGGTTCGCCACGATATCGGCCGAATCGTCAACAACGAGAATTTTCGCTTGATCGATCATGGTGAGGAATTATTTGGGGGCAGTATACTGAGCCGCCGGGAAAAGTCCAAGAATGCACGGTTAGGAAATTCTTGCCCGGCGCCGGCGAGCGCGGTACGCCCGAAGAAGGACTCAACTCCTTTACAATGCCGAGCGGTGATGATGGCGATCGCTATCTTGCCATCGAATACTTGTAATGCGCAATTACGCGCTATCTTTGCTCTAGTGAGAGAACGATTCTTTTGCGCCTAATCTCGTGACATTGAAGTTTTCGCTGATTATAAAATTGTTCGCGACCATCCGCGGCATAAACGCTTATTTACAGGCTTAACAACGTACCCCGGGCTACCTCCAACTTACTAAAAGTTCCAATTCTCTCGGCCGATTGACTGCGAAAAGGCTTGGCAGAATGGGTCTTAGGGCTAACCCACGAGGAGATCGTCATTTCTCGGGCTTATACGGAGGTCGTTTTTTGGAGGAATTTATACAAACAATGCGCCGCGAAATCTTGGGGGCTCGCGGATGGAACCACACTATGTGCCAGTACTTCCAGATTTTTTCTTGGAAGAAGGTGGCGTTTTCCGGCGTTCTCGAGTGACTTTCGCTTTCAAAAAGACAGCGCTAATCGCCTAAGCCACTGATATCTGCAATCATTTGTCGCCGTATCTACTCAGTCTGGCATTGAGGCCGCAAGAAATCTTGGATTATCCCGGATTCCGCAGTTTGCGCTCGACAGGAAGCACGAGGCGACCCTTCTGTAGCAAAGTCTCAGCCGAAGGCTGATCCGCCTGTGGCGGAGATGCCGTCTGCCTCTGAGTAAACATCGAGCAGCGGTGCTTCGCCGGAACGTTAAAGCTCATAACAACAAAATGCAAAAGCGCAAAATCACTTTGAAATTTTACAGTTGGACGCCTTCGCTACTCCAGGGTTCCACTTCGCTCGCCGACCACTCAGTCGAACTGCGCATTCCGGCATTATTTTAGAATCTCCGACATTTTTGCGACCAGGGCAGAATCGAGTTTAAAAAGGCCGGCGACAATTTTTTCGACTTCTTCGCCGGTTACCGGATCGACGTCCAGTTTGGATTTTGTCGCCTCGGCTAAAAAATCTTTGTCCTTCATGGTTTCTCTGAATGCCCTGCGCAGCAGTTGAACGCGATCCTTGGGTGTACCCGGAGGCAAGGCATAGGGACGAGTGATCGCGGCGGTGTCATGGATGCCCACCTGAATCAGCTTTCGCCCTTCCTCTGTTTTCACGAGCTCGATGGCAACAGGAACCTTGGGAAGGTCAGGGACTGCTTTGGGCACAGCCTGTAGCACAATGCTCACCTGGCCGGCATCAAGGCCTTTGCGCCACGTCACTTTTATCGACTCCCAGGCCCAGCAGCCGCCGTCGATTTCACCGCTCTCTGCCGCCAATCGAATCGGGGCGGTTCCCTTGTAACCCGTCACCAACTGGATGGGAAGCCCCAGGGCTGCCTTGATTATTTTAGCGCTATCATCATTCGTCGTGCCCGGAGCGCTGCCGCCTAGCTTGACCGGAGATTTCGCCGCCATCCATGCATCAACGCTGGTGATTCCGCTCGCTTTTGTCAGCGCACAGACGACGTGATCTCTTACCGGCACCCCAATCCATTCGAACTTTCGCGCGTCGAACTCGATTCCAGACCCGCCGAAAAGTTGTTGTGAAATGAGATTGCCGATGAAATTCCCGATGGTCAGACCGTCAGGCTTCGCGGCCTTGTAAACCGAGTTGGCGGCAATGAGACTGCCCGCGCCAGTCACGTTATCAACAACGACCGTCGGGTTCCCCGGTATATGTTTGTTGATATGCCGGGCCAAGATCCGGGAATAGGTGTCGAAGCCGCCTCCAGCCGGGAATCCCACCACGATTCGGATGGTTTTGCCCGCATAGAAATCCTGCGCGAAGGAAACTTGCTGAGGAGTCCACATGAAAGTCAGAACAACTCCGAGCATGACGAGGTAGAAAGTCAAGGTTCTCATGGGTGAGCCTCCAACTACCTTTAGCGGCCGCACAACGAATGAGGTTCAAAATGTTCAAATGGTTCAAGCCGTTCAAAACGAATGGAACGGCTCACCCGTTGCCCCTAACTTTGAACATTGAACCTTGAACCGGCGTATACCGGGCTAGTGCGCTGCGCTCGTCCGTCGCGCCGTGGTTAGGTCTAGTCCGACGATGAACGACGGGTTTAGAGTGCACATGGTGTAGATTTCGTCCGGCGTGCAGCCGAAGGCCGTCATGTGGCCGCGCAGCAGACGGAGAGACTCCACCGAGTTGGGAAACAGCGGCTCGCCGGCGTCCGACGAGAGCGTACAGTGATCAGGACCGATCGTCCGAATGGCCTTATACATGTTCGCCGGGTCGATGCCGAGCAGAGGCGACAATTCGTCGTAGGTGAAGTTCAGCCAAAGGCCGGCCGAGGCCGCCTCCTTCATCTCCTCGATGGTCAAATTGACGAAGGGGCTGAAGGGATGGTCGACGACGCCCTTTTTGAAGCCGATCTTCTGGCTGAACTCCGCCATCGCCCGATACTCCTGCTTGGTCGGATGACCAAAAAAGATCGCCGCGCCGTGGTCGTGTGCCATGCGGAAGATCTCTTCGATCTCGGGTAAGAGCTGGCCCTTGTCGTCGAGCAGGTAATGGCCGTATTTGAGCGACTCGGACCAGGACAGAGGTTCTGTGTGGGCATTCGGATCGGCGCTCTTGTCCCAAGCGCTCGGTTTACCGCCGACGATCGAGAGCGTGTTGGCCGACGTGTTGTTGGGCATCCAGAGCGCGATGACGCCCGCATTGAGCATTTTGGCGGACCACGCTGGCTCGATCTTTGAGAGAAAACCCTGTGTGACCGAGCTGCCGGCCCAGACCTGCACCGGGGTGAAGCCCTTCTCCGCGCACCATGATTCCAGTGCGCTGCGCACGGCGTTAACCGCCGCCGCCGGGTCCTTTCGTCCCACGATCGTCTTGTAGAGTATACCCATCATCCCGCTCTTCGAGGCAAGCTTGGCGACGCCGAGCGCGTCCTGCTGTCCCTCATGCGCATGGCAGTGGATGTCGATGGCGTCCTCGACGCCAATCACGCAGTCGAGTGAGGGATCGACGGGTCCCTGCTTGAAGCCGCGGCGGGCCGGATAAGATGTAACCGAGCGAACTGCGCTCGGAGTAGCGTAGTTTTGTCTTGTATCGGCCATGATCGTTTCTCCCGATTATCGAATTGGTTGGACAATAGCGCGTCCTGGCGCGGCGGGCAAACGTTATCTCGTTCGGCCGGTAAGGCGATCCCCTTGCGGATTTCAACCCGGATTCCGCAGTTAAACTGAGAAGCCCGGAACCGAGGTGGAACACTGGAGTAGCGAAGGCGTCCAACTGTCAAATTTCAAAGTGATTTTGCGCTTTTGCATTTTGTTGTTATGAGCTGGCTGCTCGATGTCTGCTCAGAGGCAGACGGCATCTCCGCCACAGGCGGATCAGCCTTCGGCTGAGACTTTGCTACGGAAGGGTTCCGCCTCGCGCTTTCTGCTAACTAAGCGCTACTGCGGAATCCGGGTTCAAGATCCCATAATCATCCTAGCGTGAGGAACCGCAACCAAAGCGATGAGGTCTAACGCAAAGAACGAAAAGAGAGGAGAACCACCACGAAGGATAGAAGTTCACGAAATTGAGAGCTTAAATATCCAAACCCTTCGCGGCCTTCGTGATCTTCGTGGTGAGATCGTATTCTCTTGTCAATTCGCCGATATGGGATCGGGGCACCACTAGATTTGCGCAAGCCGCGAAAACTTTCAGCTATAACAGAGAGCCGCGGTGGCATTATTTGCCGGTCGCGCCAGGAAAAAAGCTCGTGTCGATCACCCGCCTTGGGTCAAGCTCCTTGTCGGCTTTGAGACTTGTAATGATCGT
>DATBLC010000359.1:0-7333 GCA_036555515.1 Binatia bacterium | reverse complement strand
CCTCTTCCTCAAATCTGTGGAAATCTTTGCGCACGCAGCCATCGAAGAATTGGGCCGCATCGCTACGCTCATGCAAGAGGTTCGCTTCGAATCCGGCGAGACGATCTACCGCGAGGGTAATCCTATCGATGCGGTCTATGTTATCTTGAGGGGCCGCGTGGCGGTGCAAAATGGTGGGAGAGTTGTTCGTGAGGCGGGCGAACATCATGTCATCGGTGCGTTAGCGGCGCTCGATCTTGGAGTAGCGTTGCGTACGGTGACGGCACTGGAACCGGTTCAGGTACTTAAACTTAGCGTCCAGGATTTTCAAGATCTTTTGGCGTCGGACTTCGAACTCGTCAAGGCAGTGTTCCGCGTTATCGCCCAACAAATCCGCACCGGCTTCTGATATGCCCGGTCGGCATATTGTTTAGACTTCTCTTCTCGTTTCTGCGAAAGCCGGGCCGTTCTCATTCAAGCTTGCGAAAAATTTTGCTCTGATTCGAGCATTATCGTTAACTTCGTCTGGCGCGGCTCTTGCTGTCTGTAACGGATGAAGAGCAAGAGCGCTGTTCTGCTGGCTTTACGGAGGGGGCCGAAATGAAGAAAACCATGCCATTTCGAGGAAACATAACGGTCGTCGGGCCGGGCCTTTTGCTGGTTGCGAGCGCGATCATCGCTGTTGTGTTCTCGATGCTGTTCATCAAATCAGATCATATCTGGGCCCAGGCGCAAATTCGCCAGAGCGTCGAACGAAAATTCGAAGAATACAGAACGGCTATCAAAGACGCTCAGCACGTCGATATCAAGAACTTCAAAGAAAAGCTGACCGGAGGCTGGGCGGATGGCAAGCCGATCACGAACTACGATTTAGGACAATTGCTCGCGGGGATAAAGTGGGAGAAGGACGACCATACCAACGATACCATGCTGGCTCTTGAGCTGGCGATGGATCATCTCGAGAGCATTCCTGATTATTATACGCGACTTGAAAGGCTGGAGTGGGAGTGTCGTTCCGAAGAGGTTAGGGGAATGTGAACGCGCTGCAGCGCTTCGTGCCCATTGTATTCGCAGCGGGTTTGCAAGTTAGCCGGGTAACAACCTTTTAACAGTTGCGTGCCAAAAGTAGGCGCGCCATGCTGGTTCCATTTGAGATCGGTTCCGCTCAAAACATCCCCGCAATTACTTCAGGAAAAGATAGCGACTGGCAAACTCATAGGGCGTAAAGCGGGTAAGCGGGAAAATGGAACAAGGATCGACATCGCCGGCGGTAAGACTAGCGAAACCAATATAGGGGCAAGGAGAGTGCGACTATGAAACTAGCGTTTCACAGACTTCGTGTTTCGGCGTGCGAACGTAGCGGAGGATGAAGCGATATGAGTCTTATTGCCGCACAAAATTTGACCAAAACATACGCAACCGACAGTGTAGAAGTGAGAGCCTTGCAAGAGGTCAATTTCGAGATCGAGGCGGGCGCTTTCCTAGCGTTCATCGGGCCTTCGGGCAGCGGGAAGACGACTTTGCTCAACCTGATTGGCTGTTTGGACAAACCGACTAGTGGAGAGTTACAGGTGGCCGGGATGGATGTTCTCAAATTGGGGCGACGGCAAGCAGCAGAGTTTCGCGGACAAAATATCGGCTTTATTTTCCAGAGTTTTAACTTAATTGCCGTCTTGACCGCTTTTGAAAACGTGGAATATCCACTGGTGATGGTGCAGGAACTGCGTCCTACCGAGCGGCGCGACCGGGTACTCAAAGCCTTACAAGCTGTGGGAATGTTAGAACAAAAGAATCAACTGCCGGAGCAGCTTTCCGGAGGTCAGAAGCAGCGCGTGGCGATCGCCCGCGCGCTGGTCACCCGGCCGAAGTTGGTACTTGCTGATGAGCCTACCGCTAACCTGGACCATGAAACCGCATATAGGATTCTCCGATTAATGAAACAGATGAGAGATAATTTCGGCATCACTTTCATCTTTTCGACGCACGATACGCGAATCATCGGCGAGGCGGAAATCATCTACTCCTTGGAAGACGGTCGGCTTCTACAGCGGGAAGAAAGGGGTAAAGCTAATGTTCAACCTAGTGAAAATCGCGGCGCGAAACTTACGGCGTTATAAGAGGCGGAGCCTGCTGACCGTCTCGCTGATCGCGTTCGGTGTGGTTTTCGTCCTGGTATTCGTCGCCGTGACCGCCTCGATAAAGGATTTCATGATCGCCCAGATCACGGATTCTTATCTAGGGGCTTTTCAGATCCATCGCGGCGGCTATGTGGCTTCCATTGAAAGTCTTCCTTTGAACCTGAATCTTACTCCGGCCGCAGTGTCGCAGATCGAAAAAACCCTGGCGGGTAGTAACGACGTCGAAGCCTATTCGGAGCGTATAAAGTTCGGTGCTCTGTTCAGCAATTTTACCGAGACCACCAATATTAGGATCAACGGCGTATATCCGGACAAAGAGTGTGCCGCCCTGCCCCAGATGCTCTCGCGGATATCTGAAGGGGAAAAGTGTGTCAGCGCGTTGGAGAAGGGGAAAATACTGGTACCGAGGCTCTTGGCTCAGGGATTTGGTGCCAAAGTCGGCGACACCGTCGTGGTAGTCGCGACCAACAAAGATGGATCCGTCAACGGCAAGACCTTTCTCGTGAGCGGTATTCTGGAAAGCGCAACCGGACCAGGCGGCCGAGACGGTTATATCAATTTTGATGACGCCAGAGAAATTTTGCGGATGCCCGTCAAAGAGGTGAGCGAGATCGTAGTCAGAGTCAAATCCCTGCCGCAGGTGGAAGAAGTTGCTCAAAGCATTCGGGGCGCGCTGGGCTCGGGAGAGAAAAAACAAAAGGGCGGCGGCATCGAGGTTCACACCTGGTCGCAACTCTCTCCGTTTGCCAACATTGCTAATATGATCGACCTGATGACTTTTTTCATTAAGCTGATGCTTATAGCCATCGTCCTGATCAGCATTCTCAACGTCATGATCATGGCGGTCTATGAACGCGTGAGAGAAATCGGCACGATCGCGGCGATCGGGACGCTGCCGCGCAAAATTCTTTCTCTGTTTCTTGTGGAAGGCTTTTGTCTCGGCGTAACTGGCGCGCTCACGGGTGTCGTTTTTGGTTTGGGAATTATCTTGGCGTTGTACGTCTCGAAAATTACCTTCAACTTTGGTCAGGCTACGGGTCTCGTTCTCGCGCCCACGATCGCACCGATGGAAGTCGTGACAGCTTCGCTGCTGGTGATCATCGTCTCGGTTCTCGCGAGCTTACAGCCGGCCTACAAGGCCTCCCGAATGGAGCCCATCGACGCCTTGAGGCATGTATGAAAGAACCTTTCATGAATCTGTTGTTTGCTCTTACCCTTACCATGGTCTTTGCAATCCCCGCGTTCTCTTTGGATGGAACTGCGATCCTCAAGAAAGTGGACGCCAATCTTCAACCGGAGTCTTTTGAATCTTATCGTAAGCTGATCAACATCGAGCCCAGCGGAAGCAAACGCGAATTTCTCCTCTATACCTTGAAGAAGGGTGACGACAAGATTGTCTCGCTGTTTCTTTCGCCGGCCAGCGAGAAAGGCAGGGCTACGCTCAGGCTGGGAGACAACATGTGGCTCTATATTCCGAATGTCGGTAAGCCGGTCCGGATCACCAGCCTCCAGTCCGTGGTGGGCGGCGTGTTCAACAACGCCGACATCATGCGCCTGGACTATAACGTCGAATACGATGTGCAAAACATTGTCGACGAAAAGACCGAGTACGTTTTGGATTTAAAAGCGAAGACCGCGGCGGTGGCCTACGACAAGCTCAAGATGTGGGTGGACAAGAAGGCGGTGGTTCCTACCAAGATCGAGTGCTATGCCGCGACCGGCCTCTTGATCAAGACCCTCTATTTTAAAGAAATAAAACCATTCGAAGGGGTGCAGCGGCCCTCTGTGATCGAGACCGACAGCCCGCTTTACAAGGGCTACCAGTCGCTACTGGCCTACGCGAATGTCAAAAAGCGGGTAGTTGCCGATGAAGTTTTTACGCTGGAGTTTCTGTCCAAAGTCGAGACCATCCGGTGAGCGGTGCTGATAGTTCTAACACTGCTGGTATTCCTTTCGCTGCTGCTGCCAACACCCGAGCTTTTTTCACAGGAACAGCCGCCAGCTGAGAACAAGTTTCAGATCGACCTTTCGGAATTACAGAAGGAGGTCGACAAAGTCGCCGCCAAACCTTACAACCTAGGAGGGTTTTTAGAGTTTCAGCCGACCTTATTGGGCATCGATCGCGACTCGGCCGTGTCGCGGGCGCGCTTTTTTCAAAATCCCCAAGATAGCCTCTTCGATCAGTATAATTTTCGACTGCGTCTGGACGGAAGTTTCAAAAGAGATTGGTTCTCGGCCTTCTTCAAGACCGACACGCTTGTGCGTAACGATTTTGAGGGATGGGACGAGGACACCAAGCTATTCGAGGCCTACGCATCGGCCAAGCCCAATGACAATTTTATATTCGAAGCGGGCAAGAAGGTGATGAAGTGGGGCAAGGGCTACGCGTGGAATCCGGTGAGCTTCATCGACCGCCCGAAGAATCCCGAGGATCCGGAAGAGGCCTTAGAAGGAACCACGGTTGCGACCGCAGACTACGTTCAAAGCTTTGACGGGCCGCTGAAAACCTTGACGCTGACTACCGCGGTCATCCCGGTTTATGAGTATGTCAACGCGAAGTTCGGAGAACTGCGTCACGTGAATTTCGCTTCGAAGCTTTACCTGTTACTTTACGACACTGACGTTGACCTGATGGTGTTGACCGGATCGAGCCGCACGACGCGCTACGGTTTCGACTTCTCAAAAAATCTCACGAGCAATTTGGAAATTCACGGCGAGTTTGCCGTCGTCAATAACCTCGACACCATGGCCATCGACGCAAACGGGCAGGGATACAAGACCCAATCGGATGCGCTTAGCTATCTTATCGGTCTGCGCTATTTGAGCGAACAGGAGACCACCTACTTTCTCGAATATTATCGGAACGGCGGCGGCTTTACTCGCACGCAGATCAAGGATTTCATTTCCTTTGTCGATCGCAGCTATGAAACCTTCCAAACCACCGGCGACGACAGCGGCCTGGTGCGCGCGTCGGCGCTGGTCGACGGTCCCTATGGCATGCCCAGTCCGGCGCGCCATTATCTTTACTTTCGCGCCAGTCAAAAGGAGCCGTTCGATATCCTCTATTTCACACCCGCCGTCACGTCGATCATGAACCTGACCGATGGGAGCCTGACGGTGATTCCAGAGCTTGCCTACAGCCCGATGACCAATCTGGAGTTGCGGTTTCGAACTCCTGTGTTGCTCGGCAAAGACGGTACGGAATACGGCGAAAAGCAAAACGACTATCGCATCGAGCTCCGGCTGCGATATCATTTCGGTTTCTGAAACACTTCTAGAGGGTTGATGAAAAACGGTTGCGAATGCTTCGACAAGCTCAGCATGCACGGATTTTTTCAGGCAATTCAAGCTCTGGTCCGCTCGTCCTGAGCCTGTCGAAGGACTCTGAAAGAGTTTTTCAGCATCCTGCTAGAGGGGGGGCGCCGCTCGCAGCGCGGTCGGTTGGTTATTCCCAGCCGATCGGATCGTAGCCTTTCTCGCGCAGGCATCGATCGACAAAACCTTTATAAGCCGGGCTAGGGTTTTGTTTCCGCGTGAGACCGTGAATCAGGCCGCGCGTGATGCCAGCGGCCGCGCCGCCCGCAGCGCCCGCCGCTGCCCCCCTTCCGGCAGGCCCCAGGACGGCACCGCCGGCCGCTCCCGCCGCAGCGCCGATCGTGGCACTCGTGCCGCCTTCGACTGCGGCCCGCTCAGCTACGTCTCCACCGCGGCCACCGGAAGAGACGTATTGCTCCGCACGCTGCATGCATTCGTCGATATCGCGATCGGCGCCGGCACTTCCGGCACGTTTGAATTGTTCGTTCGGATAAACCAGCGGGCGTTGGGAGGCACAACCGATAAGAGCGATTGAAAAACTGACACAGGCGAGAAAGGATTTCTTCATCATCATGGCGCTAACTTTCTTGATTGTTGTCAAGCCGGCTTTCTTGATCGACGATTGATGTTAAGAAATATACCAACCAACGCTGCGTGGGTCTAATCTCCGAAAAGTTTCGAACCGAAACTCGGGGAGGCGGCTTTGTGACTCTCCGATCACGACAATTGGTTCTTGACGCACCGCGAGGAAGATAGTATTCGGCGCACTAGGCGAGTTATCAGCAAAGGAGGGGTTTTATGCCGATCGACATTGTCGACATGGTCAAAACGGCTCATGAGTTGAAGAAGAGAAAAGTGCTGCTCAATACCAAGCGCTTTCATGCTTGGGTTCACTACTATCCGACTCCGGGCGACAAGGACGACATGCACTGCCACAACGCCGACCAGACGTTTTATGTCATCGAGGGCGAGTGTACGATGCATTTTCCCGATGGAGGTAAAGCCGTGATGAAACCCGGAATGGCAGCGTTGATCACGGGCGGCTCCTTCTATCAGTTGGAAAACACAGGAAGCGGGCCGATGGTTTTGATGGGCAACCGGTCGGGTCCCTCGGAGGACATTCAGCACATCAACTACGAGCTTCGGAAAGACATCAAGACTTTGACCGCGGAAGAGCGTGATCGAATCCGTCACGGCGGAGCGGCTCATATGCCGGAAAGCTAAGACTCCGCGTTTAAGACTCGTTCAACCATGAGAAAAGATTTCTGGCGGAGTTTATCCTGAGCCCGAGCCGAACGGCTGGGGACGATAATAAATAGATCCGCTATTATCTTGAACCGTTCACTACTACCTGCTCTGGTGTCCTATTCCCAGAAGTCCATTACACAAGCCTTGGTCTCCTAGCAGGCAGCTGAAAAAGACTCATATCCTTCGTTGCGCTCGATCGTCTCGCTACAACGTACGCGCTAAGTACGCCTGCGCTCGCCGATTTTTCGCGCGCCTCGGCTCTGAGATCTTTTTGAGCAGCCTGCAACCTGGGTTTTTCATCACCCTTCTAGCCGCCATAACGGCGCAGGCCGGTATCCAGATGTCTTTGAAATTCATGGATTCCGGTCGCGCTTGCGCCAGAGACCGATCAGCCTCAGGCTGAAGCTTTTCGCCAGCTTGTCCGGAATGACGATCGAATTATGTCGCGAATTTCAGAGACACCACACTAGCGGAAATTTCAAAGGGTTCGTTCAAGAGATCGGTACAATCGCGACGCCGTTGCCGCCTAGCAGCCCGTGGCAAAAGAGGTCACGAGCGGGAATCTGATTCGAAGTACTTTGCGAGAGCTCTGTAAGGCGAGAGTCGAGGTTGTTGATCGATACCAGCGCCGAAGGCGCGCCCAGAGCGTTTCG
>DATBLC010000358.1:0-6783 GCA_036555515.1 Binatia bacterium | reverse complement strand
GCCACCACCCCGTCCTCTCCATAGGTGGAAATGCCCGCCGGCAGGGCCTGAAAACAACCTTTGCGCTCCTGTGCCCGCGCTCTCCAGGTCTCACCCCTCGGTCGCTGTTTGGTTACTCAATTGTGGACTCCTTAATAACTCCTCAACCATAATTACCATTACCATAAAAAGAGGCTAAACCTTTCCGCGCAAGCCAGCGGTTTAGGAGGCGGCTTCGCGTAGTCGGAAAACACTTTTTGGCCCGAGGTCTTAACTCGGCCGCCGTGGAGGCGCCCGACTACGCAGAGGGGCGGGCGCAATATCTCAAGGCCGAATCGCGCCCACAGCGCGGGGAATACATCCACTCGGTGCGATACGTGCAAGCGCGGCAAATGGAAGTGCAAGCGGGCTTCGCCGAGATCGGCGAAAAGCGCCTAGGAAATTGACGAGCAGAACGTGGCGGATAAAGAGCGTGCCGACGCGCTAGGCTAGGCCTAAAATAGGAGACGCACAATGGCGGCCGAACCGAGAACGCCGGAGCATGAGCCAACCACTGCGCTCGCATGCGATCGATGAAGATAAAACAATCCACAGAATTTGTTGATAACTCTGTTGATAAGTAGACTGTAAGGAAAATTAACACAGGCAATCGAGCGCATTGCCCTGATTTAAGGCGGCAAAACGTTCGGCTGAACAGCTAGTTGCAATACTTACAAATGTTACGTCATTATTATGACTAATCACTAAACCATCAACAGTGTTAGGAAATATGCCAGCTGCGAAATTTTCTTCCAACTTCGGCCGTGCTGGCCCAACGAGGGCTGCCGGTGCCTCTGCAATTGCATATCGAGCCCGAATTCGCTTCGCTGACGAACCCGGTTTTGCCGAACGGCCGCAATATCCGCGCGGGCAACGAATTTAACGGCGTCAGCAAGCGCACGGCCCACTGATTTTGTTTCCAACCAATTTTTTGGCTGGTGTGCCTCATTGACCAGTTCGCCTTTGGTCATTATTGCTTTCCTCCCGATGTGGCGATTTGTTTGGTCGGTTCAGAACTTTATGTTCAATTACCCATTTACGTGACCGAATGATTGAGGAGATGAAGCTAAGGAATTTCTCTCCAGCAACGCAGGAGTCTTACGTCCACGCGGTAAGCAGACTGGCCAGGTATCACCACAAATCACCGGATCAGCTCAGCAAGGAGGACATTCGAGCTTTCCTTGTGCATCTCACGGTGGAACGGAAGTTATCGCCGAATAGCCTGAGGGGATACTGTTCCGGGTTGCGGTTTTTCTACAATGAAACCCTGGGGTGGGATGAAAACAAGCTGTTTATCCCTCCGCGCAAGAAGCCTTCAGTCCTGCCCGAGGTGTTCAGTGCCGACGAAGTTGTGCGATTGATCAGGGCGGCCCGAGGTCTCAAGCAGCGTGTTTTACTGATGACCGCCTATTCGGCAGGGCTCAGAGTCAGCGAGTTAGTGAATCTCAAGATCGCCGACATCGATGCTGCGCGCATGACCATCCGCGTGAAGCAAGGCAAAGGCGGCAAGGACCGCTATGCTGTCCTGTCGCAGAACCTGCTTGTGAAACTGCGCCAGTATTGGAAACGCTACCGGCCTTCCATCTGGCTTTTCCCGAACCGAGCCAAGAACGGTCCCTTAAGCCGAGGGGAAGCCTGGCACATCTTCCGCTCGGCCAAATAAAAAGCCTCCTTACGGAGGCTTAGTTTATCAGAGATTTTCCGTTCATGCGGACCGAGTCGAAGCATACTTAGGGTTTTTCAACAGAATCTACCCTGAGGATCGCTACTTCAAAACCGCCAGCAGCTTCGTGAGGCTGTTTTTGGCGTCGCCGAAAAGCATCATGCATTTTGGATTGTAATAGAGCTCATTCTCGACACCGGCAAAGCCCGGGCGCATGCTCCGCTTGAGAACGATGATGGCCCTTGCGTTTTCGACCTCCAGAATCGGCATGCCGTAAAGGGGGCTCGTCTTGTCGTGTTTGGCCGCTGGGTTGGTCACATCATTAGCCCCGACGACCAAAACCAGATCCGCCTCCGCGAAATACGGATTGATCCGCTCCATTTCGAACAGCCGATCGTAGGGAACGTTCGCCTCGGCCAGCAGCACGTTCATGTGGCCCGGCATACGGCCCGCAACCGGGTGAATGGCGTATTTGACGTCTATGCCGCGCTTCAACAGAAGGTTCGCAAGATCCGCGACCGCGTGCTGGGCTCGCGCCACCGCCATGCCGTAACCTGGAACAATAATCACAGAGCGTGAACTATCCAAAAGAGCCGGCACCTCATCCGGCATGATGCTGAGCACGGACTTTTCTGCTCCCGTCGTCTGTCCACTGGGCGTTTGCTCGATTTTGCCGAAGGCACCAAAAAGAACGTTCCATGCCGACCGGTTCATGGCTCTGCACATCAGAAGCGAAAGCAAAAATCCGGAAGTTCCGTCGAGCGAGCCGGTGATAATCTGGATTTTATTCATCAGGACGAAGCCCATGGCCGCATCGGCGAGGCCGGCATAGGAATTCAGGAGAGAGATGACTACCGGCATATCTGCCGCGCCGATGGGAATGACCAGTAGAAACCCAAACAGCAAAGCCAACCCCATCATGAGGAAGAACACCCCACTCGCTGAAGGCACGAAGATCAAGTAGATCGCGCTGCCGAGCACTAAGGTTAGCAGGGTGATGTTGGAGCTGTTTTGTCCCCTATAGGTGATAGGCGCTCCGGGTAGAAGCCCTTGCAGTTTGCCGGCTGCCATTAGGCTGCCCGTCGTGGTGAGCCCTCCAATGACAACCTCCAAACCAATCGCTGTCATCAGCACTTTATTCAACTCGCCGGCGTGACGAACATATTCGGAAATTCCAATTAGTGTAGCCGCCAAAGCCCCAAGGGAGTGGGAGAGAGCCGTTCGTTGAGGCACCGCCGTCATCGGGATCCACAGCCCCATGGCGCCGCCAACGATGGAGCCCAGAGCAAGACCTGCGGCGATCCATTTATAGGTGACGATTTCGTGGTGGAAGAGCGTGCCCACGACGGCCATTGCCATGCCAAATTCAGCCAGGAACATTCCCTTGCGCGCGAACTTGGGGGAGCTCAGGCCTTTGAGCCCCAGAATGAACAGCGCGGCCGAGATAATGTAAAAAAATTTGAGCGCTTGAGCTGGATCAATAGGATTCGCGGAATTTCCTTGCTTCACGAACCAGTAGATGAGCAAGAGTAAACACAACACAAAGATAGCGCTTGCAACCAGCTTTACTCGGCGAAACATAGATCTCCCGCGATCGCTGCCCCGGTCATGCTCTGATTTGAACATCTTGAGCATGCGATCGGTGATCAAAAAGCCGCCCACCACATTGGTCGAAGAACAGGTCACGGCAATCAATCCAAAAAGTGTGCTCAATTCGTCGTAGTCCGCTCCGGCAACCACTATGGAACCGATGAGAGAAATCCCGGACATCGCGTTAGTGGCGGACATCAGCGGCGTGTGAAGTAAGGGGGGAACCCGCGAGATCAGGTGATAGCCGAGAAAGGCAGCGAGCATGAATATGTAGAGGCCAATTTCAAGGTCCGTGGTCATGAAGTAGATCTCCCGATGCTCGTTCTTGTCGGTTTATGGAACGCGGGGCCCCAGTCCAAATATCGCCTGAATGGCTTCGCTAACAATTTCTCCTTGATGGGTAACCAGCGTGGCGCGGGTCATTTCATCGTTTGGATCGAGGCGAATTTTACCATCCTGGAAAAGGTGCATGAGAAAATTTGTGACGGTCCTGGCGTACATCTGGCTCGAGTGAAACGGCATGGTGCTGGGAAGGTTCGTAGGTCCCAGGATCGTGACGCCGTGTTTTACCACTTCTCGATCCGCCTCGGTGAGAGCGCAGTTCCCCCCTTGAGCCGAAGCCAGGTCGACAATCACCGAGCCTGGTCGCATGCTCCGTACCATCTCTTCGGTAATAAGGATGGGAGCGTGCCGACCCCGGACCAGGGCCGCCGTGATGACGACATCGGCCGCCGCCACATGCGCAACCATCATCTCTTGCTGCTTCTTGTAAAACTCTGGGGACTCCGCTCTGGCGTAGCCACCCTTTTCCTCAGCATCTTTCGTGTCGAGGTTCAGCTCGACGAACTTCGCTCCGACGCTCTGGACCTCTTCCTTCACTGCGGGTCGCGTGTCATAGGCCTCCACGACTGCGCCGAGACGATTCGCCGTGCCGATGGCTTCCAGGCCCACCACGCCGGCCCCAACGACGAATACCCGCGCCGGGGTGATCGTACCTGCGGCGGTCATGAGCAGGGGAAAAAACTTTGACAGCCGGTTGGCCGCCAGCAAAACAGCCTTGTAGCCCGCCACTGTGCTCATGGCGCTCAGGGCGTCCATCGGCTGCGCGCGTGCGATCCGTGGCATCAGCTCCATGGCAAACGAGGTTACCTTACGCGCGCTCAAGAGTTTGATTCGCGCTTCACTCGTGTAGGGCTCAAGGAAACCTATGAAGATGGAGGCTTCTCTCAGTTTGGCAATTTCGTCCGCCGTCGGCGGCCGCACTTTCAGGAGGAAGTCTGCATTCGAGAATACATCTGCGGCGAGGCGGGCTCCCTTTTCTTCGTAGTCTTTATCTCTAAAGCCCGCCTCCTCACCGGCGCCAAGCTGTACGTGGACTTCCAGGCCTGCCGCGGTGAGCTTGGAAACCAGTTCGGGAACCAGCGCAACGCGCCGCTCGCCAGGTGCCGTCTCTTTAGGAACGCTCGCGATCATAAGCAAAGTTCATTTCCAACTTTATAAGCAACATTGAAGTTTCTCCTACGGATCGATTACAGACAATCCGTCTTTCGTTTCATGTCGCTCGGTGTCAACTCGCGTGTTTTTGCGGCAAACGTTGCCAGCCAACCGCCCGGAGGCGCGAGATCGAGGCGATCACGTTCTTTAGATGCGCGGCCGGAGATGAGATAGCGTTCACCACGGTACGCCCATACACGAAGATCGGTCCAGAGAGTCATTTTTCCGTCCTTGCTTTCAGCAACCATCGGTGGTTTCGGGACCGTTTTTTGTGCGACATAGGCGCTTCCTTTTTTTAGCAGTTGACGCAAGCGCCCCTTGCCCACCTGCGAACTGGCGAGCACGCCGTGACTGGCAAAGCCATGCACGGGTTTGAAGAAGAAAGCGGCTTTCTTCGCGGCGATTTCGTCGAGGTTGTCTTCTCGTAGCAGATAAGTCGCCGGTACATGCGCGCTCAGTATCGCTCGCTCAGACGGGAGAATCCCGAGCTTTTGATCCCAATTCGGTAACGAAAGAAATTCAAGCAACCGCTTGTCGCTCCGCGTGGCGTAGGTAAACGGATTGGGCGCAACATAGACTTTGCCTTTTAGATAGGCCGCGCGTAACGAAGAAAACTCCTCTGCTTCCCAGAAAAAATCGGTAGAACGATTGATAACGAAGACCACGGGCTGCCGACCCAAAAGGAGATAATTGCCGTCCCACCGCAGATCCTCAGGAGTGCCGATTTCCGAGTGCCAGCCACGGTGGCGCAAAAGATCGCGCAGCAAGATGAATTCCCGGTAAAATTTGCCGCTACGGAGCGCATCCGAACTGTCAAGAACAAAAAACAAACCATCGGGCAGGGCGCCAAAAAACTCTCTGGTCTCGCGTTCGATAAAGGAGGCGAGCTGTTCGCTAAACCCAGCAATGGATGCCGGTTCCTCAATGGAGCGGTCCCGCCCGAGTTCCGACAGCTCGTAAAATAGACGATTAATCAAGGCCGCAAATAAAAAGCCGGAACCGTTGTCGTTGCATTCAATCAACTGCCATCCTTGTTCAGGAGAGAGGTGGAAATCCCAAGCACTGAAAAAACAAACTTCGCGACGCGTAAATTGCGCGATCTGCGGTGCCGAAGTGGTGACGAACTGGTGCCAAGTAGTCCGGGTTGTTACTCGATCGAAAAGCCGAATGAAGTTATCGATCTCAACGAGTGTTGGGAGCGGAATCAATTGAGCGAGGGGCACGACGGAAAAATCTTGCGGGATCTCGGGCATTCCACTTGCCGTGAGCGCAGCGAAGAATTCTTCTTTAACCAAAGCCATTGATCGACTTTTATGAACAGCGCTATTTTAGCTAATTTTAATCCTAAATCGTCAGCAACAACCTAATCAATACTAGAATGAAAAATTGTCGGGGCTGCTAATTCGGTTCAGCGTAGTTGATCGGTTCAAACACCATAGTCGAATGGCCATGTAATGATCCGACCAATTGAGAGACAAAAGAAACAAGTGTTTAGTGGTGCACGAACTTCAAAGTTCTGCATTTGGTCCTTTCGTGCAAAAGACCAATTGAAGTAAAAGCTTATTCATTCGCCATGCCGGCCGCGGTCGATTGTTAACTTTTGGATACACTCGCGTATCCAAATTTACCTCCGCTTCGCAGCCGCTTTCCTTGGCCGTTCGCGATTTTTCAGCGAATCTTCGGAGCTTTTGTTGGCGTTTCGCTTACACCGCAGTATGGCACCCCTATTGCTCACTCGTCGATTGAAAGTAGCACTTTTGAACGCGGCGTCCTTGCTCAGGCAAGCACTCGTCGAAGGACACGGCGACGAGCTGAAAATATTAGGAGGTGAACCATGGCCGACGTAACCATCTACGAACATGCCAATTTTGAAGGACGCTCCCAGGTCTTACCCAAGGGGCGGTATGCACTCGAAAAAATCTCAATCGGTAACGACACGCTAAGCTCCCTCGAGGTGCCTCAAGGGTTAGTCGTCAGACTGTATGAGCACTATCATTTCCAAGGGCGCTTCATCGATA
>DATBLC010000357.1:0-19904 GCA_036555515.1 Binatia bacterium | reverse complement strand
CCGCGCCAGCCGATTTCTCGACTGGATCACGCCAAAGTAGTTCCACCAGCCGCGCAGGAACACCGTCAGGTCCGCCACGACGCGCGTTACGCTCCTTCCAGAGCTACGCCCCGTGAGTTCTCGGACCCGTTCCTTCAGGCGCTTGACCGTCTTCCAGTGGAGCCGGATCTGCGGTTGTTCAACGGAATTGGTGAAGGTGAAACCCAAGAACTTACTTGTCCACGGGTGATTCACGCCGCTCTTGTCGGCGTTGACCTTCAACCGCATCCGCCGGGTGATAAACCGCGTGACGCTTTGAAGCACTCGTTCGCCTGCCCGCCGGCTCTTGACATACGAGCCCTCTGACGGATGGGAGACTTCGCCTTGTAGTGCAGGCTCGTCTCGAATCGCCCGCCTGATCTGTCTGCCGCCTCAGACTTGCGGCATACCTGTTCGTCAACCCGCGTCTTTGCCTAAAGCTTCTTTCAAGCGGTCGTCACCGACCATTACCCTTGCCTTTGGCTACCCTTCGCCTCCGTCTGGCTAGGTCAGGACTTTGATTGAAAAGCTCACCTCCGTTCCCTATCATCACCTTTAAGCAGCCGGACACGCCCAGCACACACCACCGCTTGCACCGGCCGCTCCACCAGCGGCGCTTCGCTTGCTGGTTTCGCGCCGGTGAAGCGGGACGTTAGCCGTGGTGGGGCGCCTGTGTTAGAAGTGGTTTGTGGCGCAAAAGTCCGAAACTGCTCTGCCACCGTTTGGCGGGAATGGTGATCTTCCATCTGGAGTATACCAGACCACGTTGCGAAACACGGTTGACCGCTTTGGCAAGGGATCGCGGCAGCGGATCGCTGTGGGACAGCGACTTGAACGAATCTATCGCCTCGCTATCGGTACACGCCAATTGTCGCGCTTTGTGGTGTTCGGTCGTTCGTCACAGCCAAGAGGGAACCGGCCGACGTCGATGTATTCCTGCTAATGGAGGACACATTCGACATGGGCCAACTGACTGGCGAGGCCCGAGTTCTTTTCGACCAGCACAGGCGCATTTTGGAGCAAGCGTGTTCTGGTTGCGCCGTCTTGCCGCACTCGGTGGCGAGGAACTAGGTATCGCCGGGTGGCAGATGAAGCGCGACGGGACTTTGAGGGGCATCATCGAAATCGTGGAGAAGCAGACATGATTGCAAACGATAGAGAACTCCAGGTGACTCTGGAACGCATTGCTCGCTTTCAGGAGCAGGTTGCCCATCTACGGCGCGTGGAAACAAACCCTGAAAACTATCACGGTGCGATCTCAGGGTTTCTCGCAGAGATCGATCGCATGCAGCTCGAGGTGCGGGAATACCTGAGCATTCACCCTGGCGAAGTGTCGTCAACAAGTTCCTCGTAGCCACGTACGGCCAACGGCTTGAGATTGACGCTCCCGGAGTCGCGCAACTCAGCCTTCACGTTAGCCGCTACGGGCTCAAGGGAGGCACCGTGATGGTTGTCAGCGCGGCAATTTCGGCACGCATTCAAAGCCTGATCGACGAACTCCAACCTGGTGATTCGCTCGGGCAATGGCTGACACGTGTCTGCAAAGACGAGCTCAATGCACTGCTCCTGCGCGGCAACCGGATCTACCTTTGGGCGCTGCGGCCTGACGGAACCGTACTGCGCATGGACCACGAGGCGTTCAACCATCCGGCCGAGCCAGAAACCGACCCTCTGGTGCTCCATGCTGTTCTCACGCACGGGGCGCGCACGCACCCTGACCTCCAGGATTTGGTGCCGGCTCGGCCGGATGGCGCCCGGCCATGTCGCTCGTGCGAGGGCTCGGGTATGGTCGCATGCAAACAGGACGGATACGACTCCTGTCTCGGCTGTAACGGTCTTGGGTGGGTTGTCACGGGACAGAGGGGATAAAATGCGGCTTCAACTCGGCCGTGGTCTGGGGCGAGAGGCTTTCAGCGCATCCGGATTGACGACGTTGACCGGGTTACCGTTGAAGTATGCCAGAATGTTTTCCACCGACATGCGCGCGGCGCGTTGAAAGGTTTCGGCGGTTTGCCAGGCCATATGCGGCGTCAAAAGGGTTCGGGGCGCCTGGAGGATCGGGTCGTTCATGTCGACGGGTAAGGGATGGCAAAGATCTAGAGCCGCGCCCGCGAGCCGGCCCGCTTTAAGCGCGTCTGTAAGGTCTTTTCGGTTGACCACGCCGGCGCGTGAAATATCGATCAGCAAGGCCGTCGGTTTCATCAGCGCCAGCCGCGAAGCGTTGACGAAGTCTTGGGAAAGCTCACTGTAACGCAGATGGACGGAGAGCACGTCCGAACTGCGAAACAGCGTTTCTTCGCTCACGAGTTGCGCGCTTGAAGCAGCGGCGCGCTCGGCTGTCAACGTGGGGCCCCACGCGATGAGATTTACGCCGAAGCCCAATAGGCGCTTGGCCACGGCGCTGCCGATGCGCCCCAAGCCCAAGATGCCTACGATTTTTCCCTCCAGATCGAATCCTGTCTGCGGTTCCCAGCGGCGCTCGTGTAAAGCGTTATCAGCGGTCACGATGTGACGGGCAAGGGAAAGAATCAATCCGCAAACATGGTCCGCCACGCCAACGGTGGAGACCGCTGGGGTGGTGGTGACCACGATCCCCAGTTCCGTAGCGGCCTGAATGTCGATGCGATGAGGGCCAGTGGAAGCGACCAGCTGAAGGTCGGGCAGGTCAATCAAAGTTTCGCGGCCCAGAGCGATACGCCCGCGAAACTCTAACACGGTTCGGGCCTGGCGCAACATCTCGATTAACTGCTTTTGAGGCGGGTCAATTGAATCGTATATTACGACCGAACCGATTGACTTCAACCTTGCCAACTCGGTCGACCTTTGGAATTCGTGTTCCACGTCACCACAGACGACAATATCCGCCATTAAGATCTCCTCCTACGCGATGGCCGTCTTCCCGCAGTTACGAACACGAGGCTGCGCAAATGCAAGACTTCGGACCTGCGCGCGTTATCCCTTACGGGTTGACGATCTCCAAAGCTGCGAGGGCGTACATTTTCGCCGCCGCGTAGAGGTCATCGATCTTTTGCATCTCGCCGGTGGCGGGCTTGGCGTCGGGATTTTCCGGCGAGGGGCCGCACTTGATCACCGGTATTCCGACCTCGGCGAAAACAGTGAGATCAGCATAAGTACTGGTATAGGCGCTCCTGATCGGCTCGGGCTTGCGACCCCTGACGTACTGCTGGGCTTCTTCCATCGCCTCGACCAGCGGCTCCGCTCCTTGGGCCTCGTACCCGTTGACGGAAAGGAACAATGAACTTTTTGCCTCGATCCCGGTGCCGGCCAATACCTCTTTGACTTCACGCAGGACACCGATCGCCCTTTGGCCGGGAGTCATGAACGCCTCTACATAAAGGTTGCAGATCGCCGGCGAGAAGTTGGGTTTGAACGGCGCGCCGCCGAAGATCGAGCCGATATTCACCTTCGGGACCATCGTGCCGCCTTTGAATTCGTAGCGGTGTTCCTTCTCATACCGGCGCGCCCATTCTTCCAGGGCCGGGATGATCGACGCCATCCTGATGACCGCGTTCTTGCTCTCCTGGGCAGAGGCCGGATGCTCGACGAACGGGGCATACATGGGCTCTCCATAGGTCGTAATCTTGATGAACACAGCGCCACACTGCGCCCAGGTAATGCGAAACTGGGATGGTTCCACGACAATTGCGTAATCACCGACGACGCCGTGGGTCACGAGAAAACGCGCTCCATGGCCTTTGCCGCGGTAGGCCGGGCCGCGATACTGATCCACCTGGGAACGACCAATCTCGCCGGCGACTCCGGTGACCAGGATATCCCCCATGATCTGCACATTGCTCTCCTTCAAGGCCTTCGCCATAATCAGCGTGCAAGCGAGGGGGCCTTTGTCATTCACGATCCCGCTGCCACGAATGATGTCGCCCTCGCGGGTCGCAAGCGCTTGCCATTCCGGTTCGCTCCGGCCGGTTATCAACAGATCTTCCTGGGTGCCGGCGAGGGCCGTGTCCATGTGCCCGTTGAAGAGTAGGGTTGGACCATTTCCTTTGCCAGGAAGAACCCCGACGACGTTGTAACGCTCCTGCTCGATCTCCTGGCGAAAAGCTTCGATCCCTTGCTTCTTGAGCCAATCCTCAATGAACCGGGCAACTTCCCCCTCGTTGCCGGTGGGACTTGGGATGCTGACAATATCCATCGCAAGTCGAGTCAGCTCCTCGCGGTCGATGTGCCGCAGAACCTTTTCAACGATGTCTTCGTCGACGCGCATGATTCAACTCCCAAATAATCCTTGCCATCGCGCCAGAGTTTGCATCTGTATCCTAGCACTTGTCAATAATGTAACGTTCATCTTACACGACCAGTGATAAGCGCTCGCGTTGACAAGCGGAAAGCTGCTGTGAAATAGTTTTTTAACTAAACGATTCGAGCCGGAGGTCGGCCATGGAGCATGAAAAAATGATCGAACTCAATCGGGAATCGACCGGTCTGGTGATCGTCGACATGCAAGTGGAAGGTTGCGAGAGGCATGGTCCCGGCGTCAAGCCCGTCATTGCAAACATACGCGCTTTGCTCGATCGTTTTCGCGCGGTGAACGGGAAAATAATTCATGTGCAGTCCGTCCGCACCAAAGACCACCCGGAGTTCACCGTTTTCGGCCGTCCCTATGGTTTGTTGCTGGGCAGCCCGGGGGCGGATTTTGTCGAGGAGCTAAAGCCGTTAGCGGGGGAAACCGTCGTTCAGAAAACTTCCCATGATTGTTTTTACAAGACTACGATGGATACGGTTCTGGAAAGTTTTGATCTTCGTTCATGCCGCGACACCGTCGTCGTCACGGGAATCGGTTCGAGCAATTGCGTCTATCACGCGGTGATTGGTTTTCACATCCGCAACTATTACATCATCGTGGCGGAGGACTGTATTCACGGCGTGGCGCCGCATTCCCAGGCTTTTGCCCTGCAGCAGTTTCGCTCCGGCGCCTATAATTTCAACGTCAGTGTATCAAGATCGCAAGATCTACGCCTGCGCGCACCGGAATTGAAGCTGGAGAAAGCAGCGGGAGCTTGAAATCTTCCGGCTGAGGCGGGTCACGAAAACTATACTCTATATCACCGCCGTTGTCGCGGCGATTGTCCTGGGCTCGCTTCCGCAATTATTCGCCCAAAGTCTCAAAGTGCCCTACGCGGCGCTTTCGCCCACCTATTCGCCGCTCTGGATCGCGGAGCAAGCGGGTTATTTCAAAAAGCATGGTCTAGATGTCCAGCTCGTCTACATTTCCGCTGGGTCGGTGATCGTCCCGGCGATTCTGTCCGGTCAAGTAGAGATCGCAAATATGAGCTCGGCGCCGGCGCTTATGGCGTGGGCCCGGGGCGCGGATCTCGTCGCTGTGGGGGTGACGTCGAATCGTCTGCTGCATGTGATCATGACCCGCGCGGCAATCAAAAGGCCGGAAGAACTGAGAGGGAAAAAGGTCGGCAGCGACCGCTACGGATCGCTGTCGGATTTAGTCCTCAGAGATGCTTTGCGTCATTTTAACCTGGCGCCCGACCGCGACGTGGCGATCCTGCAAACCGGCGGCTTGCCGGAGCGTCTTGGTGCCCTTAAAGTGGGCGCGGTGGATGGCGCGATTCTGGCCGGGGACACGGCTTTTCAAGCGGAGAAGTTGGGATTTCATACGGTCATCGATTTGAGTCAATTGCCGATCCAATATCCCGGCAGCACCATCGTACTGAGCAAGGCATTCCTTCAGAGCCGGCGGGAAGTCGTCAAACGATTCCTGCGCGGCTGGGTGGAAGGGATCAGAACGGCAAGAACCGACAAGGAATCGACCGTCAAAGTGCTAAAAAAATTTCTCAAGACAGCAGATGAAGAAATTCTCGATCGAACCTTCGAGGTTTATAAAAACGTTCAGGAAAGAATCCCGGCGCCGGACCCCAAGGTGATGGGCGTTGCATTGAAGCAACTCGCCGCGACCGTGCCCCAGGCCGGTCAGCTCAAGGCAGAAGACTTCATCGACCGAAGTCTTATATCCGAACTGGAAAGCGAAGGGTTCATCGCGCGGCTCTATGCCGGGCGGTAGAATCTTAGGCTCTTGGCTACGGATGAAGACGTTACCCGGCGCGTCAGGGCGGAAATAGTAGAGATCATGAACCATCGATTGCTTAAGAACGGACTGGAGCTTTTCTTGATTTTGGTGATGCTCGCGCCGGCCGTCTCCAAAGGCGCGGAGCAGGCAACGGCAAAGCTGGAGAAGAACCGGCTCGAGGTCGGCACCGCCGGATCTGGAACCACCACGCTACCGCTGTTGGTGGCGTTGGAGAGCGGTTATTTCACCAAGCGCGGTCTTAACGTGTCGGTGAGTCAGGTCGGCGCCACGGTGGCCGTGCAAGGCGTGATCTCCGGGACCATCGATATCTATCAGGGCGGAACCGCCGCCATCGCGGCGCAACTTGCGGGCGCCGATATTATCTACGTCGCCGCGCCCGTGGATCGAAATTCCCTAATCTTGTTCGGGCAGAAGGGGACCACTTCGTTTGACAGCCTGCGCGGCAAATCGATCGCCACGACTTTCCCCGGAGCCTTTGGCGAAATCGCCACTCGGATGACCGCAAGAAAGCATGGTATGGAAGTCGGCAGAGACCTCAAGCTGCTCTACCATCGCAGCCCTCCGGAAGCGCTGTCGACTTTTTTCGTGGGCAATGCCGACGCGCTTATTACGACGCCGCCGCAGACTGAATTGGCCAAGCAACAAGGCTATCCGGTAATTATCGACTACTATAAAGAAGGGTTGAAAATCGTTGGTCCCGGAACGGCGGTTACCCGCGAGTTTGCGCAAAAGCATCCGAACGCGATCAAGACCTTTCTCATGGCCTACCTCGACGGCCTTAAACGAGCGATTGAAGACGAAGACTTCGCGAAAAAAATCGAGGCCAAGTATACCAAAGTCACCGATCCGAAGATCTTGAACGAGAACTATCAACAAGGCTTGAGAGTCTGGAATAAGGATATGACCGTCGACCCCGCCGCAATCCGCATCGTGCTCGACGAATCGTCGGATCCCAAGGCGAAAAGCGCCGATCCGAAAAGATTCTACGACAATTCGCTCATTCAAGCGGTGAATCGTGATTATGCATCGAAACTGTTTCCCGGCGAAGTGAAGTAACAGCCTGCTGAAAATTACCTGAGTATTGGAATAATGGAATAGTGGAATAATGAAAAATTGGGGCTCCGAACCCATCCTTCCGTCATTCCACTCTTCAACGACTCCAGTACCTCCTGTGGTTTATCACATGGTTTTCAGACATTACCGACTTCCAGCAACTGCCCGGTCACATGGTCGGAGTCGCTGCTGGCGAAAAAGACAAAGGCCGGGGTGATCGCTTCGGGCGGGACAAACTTCCGAAGGCGTTGTGTCTGGCCCAAGTGTTCACGCCGAAAGTGGGTCAAGGTTTCGGTCATGCGCGTGTCCGCCACCGGCGAAATGCAGTTAACCTGAATGTTGTGGGCCTTTAGCTCGTTGGCGGTATTGCGGGTAAACGCGATGATGCCGCCTTTGGCCGCGGCGTAATCCGACACGCCGTAGGAGCCGCGCAGCGCCGACGGCGCGGCGATATTGATGATCTTGCCTTTGCCCTGCTGTTTCATGTGGGGCAGGACCGCCTGAGTGCAATTGAACGTTCCTTTGAGGTGGACGGACATAGTTTCGTCCCATTGTTCTTCCGACAGACTCTCCAGCGGGGATGGCTTCAAGATGCCGGCGTTATTAACCAGGATATCGATGCGCTGCCATTTGCCGATAACGCCTCGTACGAGGCGATCGATGTCGGCTCGGCGCGAAACGTCAGCGAGCGACGCGAACGCGTCGATGCCCAACGACACAATTTCATCCTCAGCTTCTTTGAGAGCGGCCTGATCATGGGCGCCGGTCACCGCCACCCGCGCGCCTTCCCGGGCGAACGCTAACGCCACGGCTCGGCCGATGCCACGGCTGCCGCCGGTGACAATCGCAACCTGAGCGTCGAGTTTTCCCATGCTATCCTCCGGCGTTTTGGCAACGCAGTTTGCCCCAAGCTTATCTTGACGTAAAGTGGAAATTGTCAGCCCTGGTTGGACATTACTATACGGTGAACGACGGCGCGCCTAACAGCTCGAGTGAATCGGTTGTACCAAACGCTGGGCCGTTTTAATATCGGCTGCCATGTCTTGGAGGGATAATGCACTACCGGGATTTGCGCGGTTGGCTCGAATATGTGGACTCCTTCGGCGAGCTTCGGGTTGTCGAAGGCGCCGACTGGAACCAGGAAATCGGCGCAGTGGCGGAAGTTGCCGCGCAATCAACTCCGCCTCCGGCGGTGCTTTTCGATAGGATCAAGGACTATCCCGCCGGCCGACGGGTTTTGACGGGCATTCATAACCCGACCCTCAAACGCCAATGCCTGACCAATCACCTGCCGCTCGATTACACGCGTGATCAATTCATGGATGCGTGGAAAAAACGGCTCGATCATCCGGGCCTGATTCCACCGCGGGTGGTGAAATCAGGTCCGCTCCTGGAGAACGTGTTTGAAGGGAAAGATATCGATTTGCTTTCGCTGCCGGCCCCATGGTGGCACGAAGGCGATGGCGGGCGCTATATCGGCTCCCTCGATACGACCTTCAGCCGTGATTTGGATGAAGGCTGGATCAACGTCGGTTGCTACAGGGTCATGGTCCATGACCGCGACACTTTGGCGCTCTATATTTCCCCCGGTCATCATGGCCATATGCACCGGCAAAAATATTTCGACAAAGGCCGGCCGTTTCCAGTGGCGATAACTTTCGGCCCCGATCCGCTGCTCTGGTTCTTTGGCCAGATGGAAATTCCCGCCGGGCAGTCCGAGTACGATTACGCCGGCGGCGTGCGCGGCGAGCCCTACGAAGTGATCCTGGGCAAGCATACAGGCCTGCCGATTCCGGCCTACTCTGAAGTCGCTATCGAAGGCGAGGTTATTCCCGGCACGAAAATTCCCGAGGGACCGTTCGGTGAGTTTACCGGATACTACGCCGGTGGGCTGCGTTCCGAGCCGATGCTCAAAGTCAAGCGGCTCATGTACCGCAACGATCCGATCATCACCGGCGCGCCGCCCTTCAAGCCGGCGCCGGGCGCGGAGAATAATCTCATTCGCGCGGCCTACATTTGGCACTATCTGGAAAAGGCCGGCGTACCCGATGTCAGAGGCGTGGCCTACTACCAGACGCGCATGCTTGTTATTGTTTCGATTAAACAGCGTTATCCGGGCCATGCCCGGCAAGCGGCGCTGGTCGCGTCGCAATGCCGCGCCGCCGCTCTGCTGACCCGTTACGTCATGGTGGTGGATGACGACATCGATATCTGGGACAGCAACGAGATTTTGTGGGCGCTGTGCACGAGAACCGACCCGGCGAAGGACATCGATATTCTGCGGCGCTGCTGGAGCAATCCGATCGATCCGATCATACCCACCAGTGAGCGCGGGTTTCAGTCGCGTGGCATCATCGATGCGTGCCGGCCTTACGAGTGGATGTACGAGTTCCCCAAGGTTTCCGGAGCGAGCGCCGAGCTGAAGGCGAAGGTGACCAAAAAATTTGCCGCAAGCCTGGCGGGGAAGACGAATTAACGACAAAGAGGCGTTGTATTGTTTCGTAAGACCTTTGCTAACCGTCCGTGGTGAGCCTGTCGAACCCCGAAGTAAAGGATGTGGAAAGATTCACCCTTTGACGGGTCTCAGGGCGAACGGAATATATATAAAGACGCGTTCGAAACACTACAATAGCGCGGTAGCGCCGCAACCAAAGAAAGAGGGGTTTCAAGCAATGAGAATCATCTTCCGAGGAAAAATTAGGCCACTGTGTTATTCGAAGCGTGAGCCTGAAGGAATGAACTGCGCGGCTATCCCTAACTTTGAACCTTGAACGTTGAACTTTGGACGACCAGGCACAGGTCCATTCGTTCGATATGGATGGCCGTTACGTGTGAATAGCCAGGTTAGTACTTTGGAACGGTATTGCGTGAGAGGCTCGCCATCATATAGAATTCGTCCCATGTCAATTTCTCAAGGGGGAGGCGTGCGTATGAAGTCGCTTTTTTCTGTGATCGTGTTCAGTCTGGCGCTGGTATTCGTTCAATCGCGGGCGTTTGCCGACATGCCCAATGAAAAGGACAAACCTGAGAATCCGAACATCGTAGCAGGACGAAAAGCCATCGACGCTAAAGACTATAAAGGCGCGGTGGGACATTTAACTAAAGCGGTCCAGGAAGAGCCGAACAACGCCGACGCCCACAGCATGCTCGGCTACAGCCACCGCAAGTCGGGCACTTTCGATAAATCGATGGACCATTATCAACGCGCGCTTAAGATCGACGCTAACCATCGCAGCGCCCATGAGTACCTCGGCGAGCTTTATCTCGATATGAACCAGCTCGACAATGCCGAGAAGCAGTTGGCGGCATTGAAGAAAGCGTGCCCGTTTTTCGGCAGGTGCGAAGAATTCGATGATCTAAAGAAGGCTGTTGATGCTTACAAAACGAAGAAAAAGTAAGAACAGTTTCTCGTCGCAGGTTTGGAGTTTCTAGCTGGACGGGAGACGCTTCGCGACTTTACCCCGAAGGAGCTTTCCAATGCCGGAAATAAAAGCGCGGATCGGCTTCGTTAGCGGCGGTGCCGGCTCGATGCCGCATTACAATAGCTTTCTGCCGATAGTGCCGAGCGAGATCGAGATGGATTTCCAAGGGCTGGAGCTCTATGGCAAGTCGCTATACGAAATCGCCGACAAAAAGGCAGTGATTTTGCGCCAGGTGAAGGAGTTTATCGCCGAGCGAAAATGGGATGGTCTCATTCTGACCGCTGCGCCGACCGAAGTTCTCAATCCCGGACTCTATGATGATCTCAAAGCGGCGGTCTCAATTCCCTTTACCACGGCTCTCAATGCTTGTGTCACGGCGCTGCGCGTCTACTCGGCGCCGAAGGTGCTCTTGCTGACGCCGTTCGATGCGCGCTTGAACGACTTGATCGTCGCGCATCTCGCCAACGCCGGAGTCACGGCGCTGTCGCCGCATTCTTTCTCTGAGTTGGCCGTTCCCAAGCGCATGACGCCCGACGAGGTTTTCGAGCTGACTAAAAAAAATCTGAGCGCGGCCGGTGAAGTGGACGCGATTTATTTTCAGGGCGCGGTGCTCGATCCCATCAGGTGCCTGGAGCGCATCGAACAGGATCTCAAGAAGACGGTAATCGCCAGCAACCCGGCGATGTTTTGGTATGTGCTCTCGCGACTCGCTCTTCGATATCCGATGACCGGTTACGGACGGCTATTGCGGGAGTGGCCGGAATTGCCCGGTTAATCATTATCGTTCTCGTTCAAGTCGATCAAAGCGTTCACGCTGTCGAAGACACAAACCGTTCAGACGACGTGCGTCCCTACCCAAGCGTTCGCTTTAACCATTCGGTGACGGCTTTTGCGACCCGGTTTTCTGCGCCGCCGTAGAAGTGGTCGCAGTTGGGAATGATCGCGACCTCGCAGGGACCGGCGCAGTTTTCTTTGAAACGTTCAGCGGGATAGTTTTCCATTGGCTCTTGGTCGCCGCGGATGAAAAGCACAGGGCACTTGATTCGTTTGGCGTTCTCGACCAGGTCTGGGGCGTTGGTCAAGCGGTCAAGGTACGTGCGCGCCGAGATAACCCACCACCAGGATGGGATGAGCATGAGCTGTCTCGGCTTGCCCGCGGCTACCAGAGCTTCCGCTTCTTTTTTCTGCGCATCGGTGTCTCCGGCCAAGGAAAAGTTGCGGGCTGATCTGGGATTGGTCAGGCGATTGCCGCCGGCGTGGGCGGACAAGAGGATTAAGGCTTTGGCCTCGGGGTGATTAGCAACATGTTCGCTGGCGAGGACCCCGCCGTTGCTGTGGCCGATGACGATGAGATTCGCGAATCCTCTGCGGGCGAGATACTTTGCCGCCAATTCGGTGTCTTCTATTCCTTCGGCGACGGTTTGATAGGCGCCGCCGACGCACTTGCGGCTGTCGTAGGTGCTCACTGAGTCATGGCCGCGCCGGTTGAAGGCCAGGTATTCATATCCTAGCGCAGTGATATGGGGCGCGAGGAAGCGCGCGGCGCAGACGTAGAAATTCATCTGATTGCCGTGGCAATACATCGCCGCGCCCTTGCTTGGGCCGTCGGGGGTGTAATAAGCGGCATCGAGAGGATGGGTGGGGGTTGGGATGCTGAGAAGTTCCGTGCGCATGGTTGGCTCCTTTTCATCGGCACCGTTGTGGCGTAAGAATACGCCGAAGCAGTTGTGCGAAACAAACCGGAATACCATTCCTGAACCAGGGGAGAATTTATGGACAACCAAAAGAAAGCGCCGTTTCGCGCCAATCACGTGGGTAGTTTGCTAAGGCCCCCTGAACTGCGACAAGCGCGAGAGCAACGTGAGAAAGGCGAGATCTCCGTGGCGCAGCTGCGGGATGTCGAGGACCGTTGCATCCGCGATGCCGTCAAGATGCAGGAAGATGTCGGCATGCAAGGAATAACCGACGGCGAGTTTCGCCGCAATCTTTGGCATGCTGACTTTTTGAGCCAGATCGAAGGAGTGAAAATTGTCGAAGGGCTGCTGCCCGACTCGGCCAAGCATTTTCAAAATCCCGACGCCGACGTGCAACGCTCGCCGACTCAATTCGTCGTGACCGGCAAGTTGCGGCATAGCCACGGAATTGAAACGGATAATTTCAAATTCTTAGCTTCGGTCACGAGGCAGACACCGAAACAATGCATTCCCTCGCCGTCGTTGGTGCATTTTCGCACGGGCCGGGGCGGTGTGGACAAGAATGCCTATCACAAAATGGAAGAATTCTTCGCCGATTTGGCGCGGGTCTATCGAGAAGAAATCGCCGAACTCGCCGCCGCCGGCTGCACTTATCTGGAGATCGACGACGTCAACTTCGCGTATCTTTGCGATCCGAAAATGCGCGAAGGGGCGAGAAAGATCGGCGAAGATCCCGACAAACTCCCGGCTTTGTACGCCAATCTGATCAACGAATGCATCAAAGACCGCCCCGCGAACATGTCCGTCTGCACGCATCTCTGTCGTGGCAACTTCCGTAGTTCCTGGGTTGCCGAAGGGGGGTACGATCCGGTGGCCGAAGTCTTATTCAACACGCTCGAAGTTGACGGTTATTTTCTGGAATTCGACACGCCGCGCGCTGGAAACTTCGCGCCGCTGCGCTACTTGCCCGAAGGCAAGAGGCTGATCCTCGGACTTGTGACCACGAAGACCGCCGCTTTAGAAAACCCCGACGATCTCAAGCGCCGCATCGACGAGGCGAGCAAGTTGGTGCCGTTGGACCAACTCGGCATCAGCCCTCAGTGCGGCTTTGCCAGCACTGTGCTCGGTAACAAGTTGACGATTGATGACCAGATCGCGAAACTAAGATTGGTCGTTCGAGTGGCGCGGGATGTGTGGGGCTCCTAGTTTTGGTGAGTATCCGAGAACCCCGGAATAAATTGCTGACGGAAGATTTGTGGTGGGTGTGCGCCGCGCAAAGCGCACGGTTCCACTGCGAATTATTCCTCGAGAAGCCGGCGCGCCGACTTGCCTGAGCAAAAGGGTTGACATTCACTCCAATCTTGTCGAGGTCATCGGATTGTTGATAGAGACCGAGCGCAGAACAGGAGAACGCGATTATTTGCGAACTTTGAGATCCATTTTATATGTCGTCGCGTTATTGTTTGTGCTTGCCGGTTGCCAGGCGCTGACCGGTGAAACTCTGGGGGAGCAAATCGACGACACCACGATCACGACAACTGTCAAGGCAAAGCTTGCGCAGGAGAAAGGGACTACATTGACGCGTGTCCAGGTTGATGCCAACCGCGGCGTGGTTCAATTGTCCGGTGTGGTAGAGGCGGCAGGCGATAGAAGTCGAGCCGCGCAGATCGCGGGGGGCGTAGGGGGTGTAAAGAGCGTGGTCAATAACCTTCAGGTCCAGCGTTAGCTGGTTTATGCACCGCTCCAGGAAATATATCCGCAGGGTGTCATTTGGGAATCGGGCCGGAAATTGCGCTTATGTGCCGCGTCAGAACACTACGATAAACCGGGGGCGGCCAATGAAACCGTGGTCCGTCGATTGTTTATCGGCCTCCGTGGAAAGACGGTGGACGTAAGCCTGCGGATCAATGCGCAGGGCGGAAGCTTCGGCGGATTCCGTGGAGGCTTCATTTGTACAAGGAGTCGATGAAGCCGCTTTTTTCAAGTTGATCGACGATTGAATTGTCGACGAACAGCTCAGGTCTCGGCATGGGTTTTCTGTCCTTGAACTGATTTTCGATCATATACTGGAGCCCTTTGGCCGACGGGCGCGGAACCTTGACTAGAGTCGGCGCGTAGTCTTGCCAGGTTCCTTCCAAAATTTCTTCGTCGTTGATCTTGCCATACTTCGCCAGGACTTTTTTGCTGTATTCTTTGTCCGTGCGGTAGCGATGCACGCCGCGAATGAAGGCGCGCATGAAGCGCGTCGCGGTGTCGCGTTGCTGGTTGACGAACGTCCGCGTCGTGATGACGGCGCCGTTGATGTCCTCGAAGCCGACATCGGCGAAGTTGAATAGCTCGCGCATGCCGAGCTTCGCCGCCTTCGGATAAAGAGGATAGCTCAAGGACCCCACTTGCACCGCGCCGCTCTGGAGCGCAGCGAACACCTCAGGCTGGGCGCCAAAAGCCAGCACTGCAATATCCTTGTTGGGTTCCAGATTGAAGTGCTTCAAAGCGATGCGGAGAACTTGGTCCGAAGTGGAACCGAAGGTGGTGATGCCCGCCTTCTTCCCTTTTAAGTCCGCCGGTTGCTTGATTTCCGGGCGGGCCATCAAGCGAAAAGGTGACACCGTGCCCGTGGCTGCGATGATCACGACATCGGATCCGGCGGCTGTGGCAGCTAACGCCGCCGAGGCGCCGGCTTGAATGATCGGCGCGCTGCCGCCGAGCATGGCGGCCACCATTCTCGTGCTGCCGCCGACGCGAATGAGTTCCACGTCGAGCCCCTCATTGGTGAAAAAGCCGGCTTCCTTGGTGACCCAGGCCGGCGCCCAACTGCCGGCAAAGCTTGGGTAGAGCAGGCGCATGTGAATAGTCGCCGTGGCGGCATTGCCGCCGGCGGGCAGAGCGAGCAAGATAATTACCCACGTGATCCATCGAAATACTGTAGCCAACATCATTCCTCCTCGGTGACCCATGCGATGCGAAAGTAAGCACGGCGGAAAAGGGCGCAACGGCGGGCGCCGCAATTTATTGTTTCACAGTAATCCAAAGTCTGCTTTTTCATGTGTCTGCTTACATTAAGGTTGGTTTCCGGCCAGGCACGTTGTAAATATGGTGACTCAATCTACCATTGCTGTATGGGCGAGGATACAACAAAGGTGGCGCCTAAGAAAAGCTCGGAGAGCCTGAACGGAGCCCTGGAGCAACGAATTACCGGAACTTTTTTGGCGCAAATCGGTCCTGTCGTTTTCCTGGTTCTGATATTTCTTCTTAATTTTATTTCCCGGATTATATTCTCGCCGCTGTTGCCGTCCATTGAGAAAGAATTGGGGATTAGCCATGGCCAGGCCGGCTTTTTTTTCTTTCTCATTTCTGCCGGTTATCTGACCGGCTTGCTCGGGTCCGGCTTTCTCTCATCGCGCACGACCCATCGCCGAACCATCTTCATTTCCGGTACGGGTGTCGGCTTCGCGCTGCTCGGTCTCTCGTTTTCAAGCAGTCTTTGGGCAATGCGTGCCGGTCTGTTTGGTTTGGGACTTGCCGCCGGGCTCTATATGCCTTCAGCCATCGCGACCATCACAGCTCTGGTCGAACAGCGCCACTGGGGCAAAGCCATCGCGATTCATGAGCTGGCACCTAACCTGGCTTTTTTCATCGGTCCGTTCGTCGCGGAGTTGTTTCTGCGCCGGGCAAGTTGGCGCGCGGCGTTAGGCGTGCTCGGTATCGCGTCCGTAATTATTACGGTGGCCTACTACCGTTTCGGGCAGGGTGGTAGATTTTCCGGCGAATCTCCAGCGTCTGGCGCTTTCGGCTCGCTGCTGCGCTCGCCGGCGTTTTGGATCATGCCGATCCTCTTTGGGTTCGGTGTCAGTTCCACAATCGGTGTGTACGCCATGCTGCCGCTCTATCTGGTAAGTGAGCGCCACACCGAGGCGAGCTGGGCGAATACTTTGACGGCTTTTTCTCGATCATATGGTCCGCTACTCGGCGTTGTCGGCGGCTGGGTTTCGGACCGGCTCGGTCCGAAGCGGACGATGACGGTGAGTTTGATCGTTACCGGCTTGTTGACACTGCTGCTCGGCTTGGTGGCCGACGCGGGGTTGAGCGCGATTGTCATCGTTCAACCGGCGCTCGCCGTCTGGTTTTTCCCCGCCGGTTTTGCGGCGCTCGCCGTCATCGCGCCGCCCCATGCGCGCAACCTCGCCGTCGCTTTTACGATCCCTTTCGGTTATTTGATCGGCGGTGGCGCGATTCCCACGCTGATCGGTATTATGGGCGACGCGGGTTCCTTTGCTTTTGGATTCATCACGACGGGAATTCTGATCACTTTCGCAGGGATACTGGCGATGTTCCTCAAGCTGCCCGGCGCCGTGAAGAGCGCGGCGTGATTTTCGAGTTGTTATCGGCACCCGGGCTGTTCTATAAGGTGGCGTATGCTCAACTTGGAACAATTTGCCGAAAAGGTCAGAGCTTCGACGGAGATCGTTGTCTTTACCGGCGCGGGTATCAGCACCGAGTCGGGTATCCCGGATTTTCGCAGCCCGGGCGGCCTCTGGACGCGCTACAAGCCTGTCACGTATCAAGAATATCTCGGCAGTGAAGAAGCGCGGGTGAGCGCGTGGAAGAGGCGTCTGGAGACCTATGAGACGACGAAACATGCCAAACCCAACCTCGGGCACCATTTTATCCATGCGCTCAACGTTAAGGAAAAACTCATCGGTTTGATCACGCAGAACGTCGATGGCTTGCACAGCGAAGCAGGACTGCCGGACGACAAGATCGTCGAGCTGCACGGCAGCAACCGCAAGGTCATTTGCCTGAGTTGTAGCAAGGAGTTCGATCCCGACCAGATCATCAAGAGCCTGGCCGGCAACTTTTCGTCGCCCAAATGCGACAGCTGTGGCGGTATCCTCAAATCGGCGACCATTTCTTTCGGGCAGGCGATGCCGCAGGAGGCGATGCGAAAAGCCGCAGAGTGGACTGAACAAGCGGAAATCTTCGTCGTGATGGGTTCATCGCTGCAAGTGCAACCGGCCGCCTCGTTTCCCGTGATCGCGAAGCGCAACGGCGCTCTGTTGGCGATCGTTAATCGAGAACCGGGGCCCCTCGACGAGATCGCGGATTACGTCCATAACGGCGCCATCGGGAAGTTCTGCGCGGGGTTCAGCGAAATGATCGCCGATGGATGATTCGGACCGGAAGGATTTAACCGCAAAGAACGCACAAGACGCAAAAAAGAAGACTCACCACGAAGGTCACGAAGAGTAGTACGAAGTTTAAGAGTATAAATATCCGAACCCTTGGTGTCCTTAGTGCACTTCGTGGTGCAAATCTGGTGGATCGGATGCTTCATCGGTGATGTGTGGTTAGCAGAAAATTTGTGCAAGCCGCGAAAACTGTGAACTTTAGTAATACAAAATAGGTGCGCGATTTATCGCGCCCAAGCAATATTCTAGACCTTGGGACGGCGACAGGGGAGCGATTCATGGCTGATTGGAAATTGATCGATGCCGACGGGCATATCCGTGAAGTCGAAAGCGATGTCTTTGAGTACCTTCCGGATTACTATAAAAACCGCCGCGAAGCGGTGCTCTATTTTCCATTGCTGCCGCATCATGGCTGGCACCGCCAGGCAGGACGAGGCGGGATCGGCGCGTCGTTCCTGATTCCCACGCTGGCAGATTGGCAAAAGGCGCTGGACGCGGGGAACATTGCAGCCGCGGCGCTTTATCCGACGCGCTTCGCGCATATCGGCCAAGTAGGTATGGCGGAATTCGCCGTCGATCTGAGCCGCGCCTATAACGACTATCTTTACGACCGGTTCCTGCGTCATGATGCGCGCTTGAAGGGTATCGCGGTCTTGCCCCTGCAAGATGTCCAGGCCGCGGTTGTGGAGCTGCGGCGCGCGGTGAAAGAGCAGGGCATGGTCGGCGGTTTTTTGCCGGCGGACGGTTTGCCGCGGCCGTTGGGCCATCCAGATTTTCACCCACTGTATGCGGAGGCGAATCGTTTGGGTTGCATGCTCGCCGTCCATTCGCAAAATTCATTGCGCAACAACGATCTGTTCATGTGGCGCGGCGAGGCCGCGACGCTGTCTCATGTCTGGCCGCAGATGCGCCAGTTCACCAATCTGATGTTCTCGGGAGTTTTCGGCAAACACCCCGATCTACGAATTGCTTTCCTGGAGGCGGGCTGTGGCTGGGTGCCCTATCTGATGAGTAAAATGGAAGCGCGCATGGGCGAGTTGCCGCGGCCGTCGATGCTCATCGAGCGCGGCCAGATTTATTTTCAATGCGGTGAAGAGCTGACTACCGGCCGCGATCTCGAGTTGCTCGGGGACGAGTGCCTGTTCTGGGCATCGGATTTTCCCCACGAGGGTATAGTCGATATGTCGAAAGCGGTGAACGAATTTCTCGGACGCGAGGATATTTCCGAAGGGTCGAAACGGAAAATCAGCTACGATAATCCGAAAAAGCTTTACGCGCTCTAAAGCGCGCTGCAAATCGTTCCAATCGTTCAAGAAGTTCAAATCGCCGGAACAATCCGAATCGGTTTGAACGACTTGAACGGCTTGAACGATAGTCTTTTAAACGTTGAAATCAGCCTGTACTTTTTGGCGCACGTCTTTTCGGGTTACGTAGTCGATAATCTGGATCTTGTCAGCCGGACCCGAACGGTTGCCCATCATGATCATTGGACCGTCGCCCGTATTCTCCAATTTATAGAACGAACCGCCCGTAATCAGCGCGGCTTGGCCGGGCTTCAGCGTTACCTGACCTCCATCCGGAAAGCTCATCGTGCATTCTCCGTCGAGGACGACAAAAGTCTGGTCGGCGTTGTGGCAGTGCATTTCGTCCTTCTGCCCCGGCTTGTAGTAGTGCATCCAGGCGTGAAAACGCGGCGTGTCGAAGATATTTTTGCGGCGCTTTTCCGTGTGCGCCAGATCCACTAGATCGATTACTTCGATGCCCATGAGAAATCCTCCTTTGTGGGTTGAGATTAGCCTAATCGTTATAAAACCGCGATCACTTCGACTTGAAACAGGTTGTCGCCGCGCAGTTCGACCTTGATCGCATGGCGGGCAGGCCGATTGTGCTCGTCCGGAAACATTTTGAGCCATGCCTTGTTGACCGAGTCCCGCAATTTCTCTTCTTTGAGATAGACTTTCATGTAGGCGATGTTCTCGGGGCTACCGCCGGCGCTTTCCATGAACAAACGCAGGTTGCGAAACATCGCCTCGGCCTGTTCGTCCGGGTCCGGCGACAACACGCCGGTTTTGGCATCCTTGCCCGAGATCGCCGAGGAAAAAACCATATTGCCGATTACGGTTCCATTGGGAATCGGCGCGCCATGTTCCATGCCTTTGACGTGGATGCTGTTTCGTTTTGCCATGCGGGTTCTCCTTCCGCGCTATTCAATCAACTAACCGGCTCATATCACAGGTCGGGGCAAATCCCAACGGCGTGGTATGATTTGAAGTCGCGAATTTCACATTTATTAAGGAGTCCACAATTAGTAACCAAACAGCGACCGAGGGGTGAGACCTGGAGAGCGCGGGCACAGGAGCGCAAAGGTTGTTTTCAGGCCCTGCCGGCGGGCATTTCCACCTATGGAGAGGACGGGGTGGTGGCCGGCAAGGCAGAGAACCATTGACCG
>DATBLC010000356.1:0-53724 GCA_036555515.1 Binatia bacterium | reverse complement strand
AAAACTGCAATTCAGGCTGAGCTGCCGGAACAACTTGTTGCGGGCGCGCGCGCGTTCTTGGAGGAGGGATGGGTAGGCGATTTTGACGAGTTGCTCGCAGAGGCGTTGCGCCGCTATCTCGAATCTCATTCCTCGCGCCTGGCGCAATCCATTATCCGGGAAGACGTGTCCTGGGGGTTGCGTGGCCGGGAATGATGTCGCGTTTGCGATAATCGTTAGCCGCGGATAACGCAGCGGTAAATCCCACGGAATAGTCGCGATGAAACGCACCTTACAGGTTTTGAACGAATTGGAACGCGAGGGTGTGCTCGACCGCTACGCGATCGGCGGCGCGATGGGCGCGACCTTTTACGTTGAACCATTGCTCACTTTCGACCTGGACGTGTTCGTTATCCTGCCGAAGAGTACCGCCGATTTGCTGTCACTGACCCCTCTCTATGAGGCGCTGCGCGCGCGCAGTTATACCGAGGAAGGCGAGTGCGTCCTCATCGAGGACGTGCCGGTCCAGTTTCTTCCCGCTTATAACGCGTTGCTGGAAGAGGCGCTGAAGGAGGCGCGCGACACTTCTTACGAGGAAGTCCCGACCAGAGTGGTGCGGGCGGAACATCTGATCGCCATCTGCTTACAGACTGGCCGGGACAAAGACCGGGAACGAGTGCGCATTTTTCGCGAACAGGCGGAACTCGATATGAGTTATCTGGCCGGTGTGCTCCGTCGCCACGGCCTGGAAGGGAAATGGAAGCAATGGACACCTTGAAACCGGAAATTGCCCGACTTTTCGCGGCGAAAGAAACACGTCGTCACAAGCTGGCGGCGCTGTCTTTCCCGGAGAAGGTCCGCGCCGTGGTTCGTCTCCAAGAGATGGCCGCTCCCTTGTTACGTGCGCGAGGCAGAAATGTGCGCGTGTGGACTCTCGACAACCGCGCCGCGTAACTGATGCCGGGACCGACCGAATACAAGACCGTCCAGGCTCGCATTTTAGCTTACGCCCAGGACATTGGATGGGCCTACGTGCCGCGCGACGAGGCCGAGCGGCGGCGCGGGTTTGATCCCGCCGGGGCAACGCCTGAGGAACGGGCACGAAAAAGTTCCCTATTCTTCGGCGACCTGCTGCATTCACAGGTCCGCGCCTTTAATCCAAAGTACAAAGAAGCCGAGGGGGCGCTGGTCGGCGAGTTTCAGCGCTTTCATTCGGACATCTACGGCAACCGCGACTTTCTGACGGCGCTGCGCAATCAGCATAAGTTCTTCTGCGCCGAAGATAGCCGCGAGCTCGACCTTACGGTGGTCGACTACGGCGATCTCGCCCGTCCGCGCCAGGAGTGGCGCAACGTCTACGAGGTGACCGAAGAATTCTATTTCCACAACGGCCGCTATGGCACGCGCGAGGACGTGGTTTTTCTAATCAATGGTATCCCGGTCCTGGTAATCGAGTGCAAAAACGCAACTAAAGAGGAGGGGATAGCGCTCGGTGTCGATCAGATCCGCCGCTACCACGTCGAGACGCCGGAAGTCATGGTGCCGCAGATGCTCTTTACCGCCACGGAAGCTATCGGCTTCGATTACGGCGTCACCTGGAACACGGTCCGGCGCAATATCTTTCGGTGGAAGCACGAGGAAATCGGCAATCTGGAGGTCAAGGTCAAGACGTTTTGCACGGTGCCGAATCTGCTGCGCTTGATAAAAGACTTCATTATCTTTGCCGAGAAGGACGAAGAGCTGCAAAAGATTGTGCTGCGCCAGCATCAAACCGTGGGTGTGGAGCGGGTAGTGGCGCGCGCGCTGGACTCCAAGCTCTCCCGCGGGCTTATCTGGCACACGCAAGGCAGCGGCAAGACCTACACGATGATCAAAGCCGCTGAAATGCTCTTTAAAGCGCCGCAGGCGGACAAACCAACTATCTTGATGATGATTGACCGCAATGAGTTGGAAGATTAGATGCTCAAGAACCTGGCGGCCGTCGGTCTTGGAAACGTTGCGCACGCCAATCGGATGGCGGAACTGAACCGGTTGCTCAAGTCTGACTACCGGGGAATTATCGTTACGACAATCCAGAAATTCCGCGACATGCCGGCGAACATCAACAGGCGATCAAATATCTACGTGCTGATCGACGAGGCGCACCGGACAACAGGCGGTGATCTGGGCAATTATTTGATGGCGGGCCTGCCGACCGCTACCTATATTGGCTTCACCGGGACGCCGGTGGACAAAACCGCTTACGGCAAAGGAACCTTCAAGACCTTTGGCTGTGAAGACGACCGGGGCTACCTGCACAAATATTCCATCAGCGAGAGTATCGATGATGGCACGACGCTGCCCTTGTATTACGATCTCGCGCCCAATGAAATGCTCGTGCCGTACGAGGTGATGGAGAAGGAGTTTTTGGCCCTGGCCGAGACCGAGGGCATCGCTGATATCGAGGAGCTGAACAAGATCCTCGAGCGGGCGGTTAATCTAAAAAACTTTTTGAAGGGCAAGGAGCGGATAAAAAAAGTGGCACAGCACGTAGCGGCGCATTATGTGGATAATGTTCAGCCGCTCGGCTACAAGGCTTTTCTCGTCGCCGTGGACCGGGAGGCCTGCGCGCTATACAAGGAAGCCTTCGACGAGTTTTTGCCGTCGGAGTTTTCCGCGGTGGTTTATACCGGTAACAACAACGACCCGCCGCACATGAAAAAGTGGCATATCGACGAAAAGAAAGAGAAACAAATTCGTAAGAACTTCACGAAGTTTGGCGAAGACCCAAAGGTTCTGATTGTGACGGAGAAGCTTTTAACCGGGTTCGACGCGCCGATACTTTACGCCATGTATTTGGACAAACCGATGCGCGACCACACGCTCTTGCAGGCGATAGCTCGGGTAAACCGGCCCTACGAGAACGAGCGGGAAGAAATGGTGAAACCGCATGGTTTCGTGCTCGATTTCGTGGGTATCTTCGACAAGCTGGAAAAAGCGCTGGCGTTCGATAGCGACGAAGTAAACGCCATCGTCAAAGATATCGGCTTGCTCAAACAGCTTTTCAAAGCAAAGATGGAAAGCAAGGCGCCGGGATATCTCGCGCTCGTGACGCAGAACTTCAACGATAAGGACGTCGATAATCTCATCGAGCATTTCCGAGATAAGGACCGGCGCAAGGAGTTTTTCAAGGAATACAAAGAGATCGAGATGCTTTACGAGATCATCTCGCCGGACGCTTTTCTGCGTCCGTTCATCGACGATTATACGACTCTGTCCTCTATCTATGCAGTGGTGCGGAAGGCTTACGCTAAGACCGTTTACGTCGATAAGGCATTCCAACGAAAAACCAACCAGCTCGTGCAAAAACACATTGACACGGTGGTGATGGAGCAGAGCGATAAATTCGTAAACCTTGACCGTTCCGCCATCGATGCGATCAAAAAGAACGAGGAAGGGAAGGCGATCAAGGTCATCAATCTGATCAAATCCATCGAGCGGGCGGCGCTGGAGAATAGCGACGACCCCTTCCTAGTCGCGATGGCCGAGCGGGCGCGCGCAGTGCAGGAAAGTTTCGAGGATCGCCAGAGCAGCACCGAAGAGGCGCTCGCTGAGCTAGTCCATCAGATCGAACGCAACGAGGAGCGAAAGAAAATCCAGACCACCAAGGGGCTTGATGGCTTAACTTATTTCGTTCTCTGCAAACTGACCGACGAGGGCGTCGCCAATGCGGAAACGGTGAGTAAGAAGGTGCGCGAGGGGTTCGCCGAGTTTACAAACTGGCGACAGAGTGAAAAAGAACTACGCGAACTCAGGAAGAAAGTCACTTTTGCGATTTTTGCCGAAGAGGACGATCTGAATAAGGTCACTGGCCTTGTGGACAGCATCTTCGTCGTGCTTCAAAAGGCGGGAACGACTTAAAATGAGGCGATGGAAGAGTAGGGACGAGTTCAAGGCGCGCGTGCTGGAATGGGCTGACAAACTCGATGTCAAAGTACGGTCCCTCGCCGTTCGTCCTATGTCGAACAAATGGGCGTCGTGCTCTACGGCAGGCAATTTAAACTTCAATGCAGAACTTCTTTCGATCGACCGGAAAGTGGGTGACTACGTTATTGTACACGAGC
This sequence comes from Binatia bacterium, assembly GCA_036555515.1. Classification (GTDB taxonomy): domain Bacteria; phylum Desulfobacterota; class Binatia; order UBA9968; family UBA9968; genus DATACQ01. Next base: position 49,642 of record DATBLC010000356.1, on the reverse strand, counting down.
TACTGCATTTTTCCGTGCCGCACCATGGGAAGCTGTGGAAGAGTCTCATGCGGGCGCATTTGGGCGATTACGAGAGACTGGCTCAGAGGTTACAAGATAGGATCGACAAGGAATAGGTAGCCGTGACCCACGTCGAAACCGAGCACGCCTCGCAGAGAGCGAAGAGTCGAAATTGTTGTTGCGCAAAGCGGCGCACGGGCTGAGTCAACCGAGTGCTCGGTCAAAGGAAAAGAAGAACAACGCAACCGTCATTCTATCTATTTCCTCGATTTTTTCTCCAATCACGGGCGGGCGCTGCGGCGTCATTGCATCGGCATAGAGCCTGTTGTACATGCTGTTTCTAACGGATCGATCGTTTTGCCTGAAAGGGAGGTAAGCAATGAAAATCATCGACGCCGACGCCCACGTTGTCGAGTCCGCCCGGACATGGGACTACATGGAACCATCGGAAAAACAGTATCGTCCGGTGTCCTTGGAAACCCGTGAAGAGGCCGGCGTAAAACTACAGTTTTGGCTCATCGACGGCAAGGTGCGGGGACTCCGCTTTCCAGCATTCTCCGCGGTTGAGCTGGAGCGGCTCGCGCAGCGGACCGGCCGGAGGTTCGAAGACAACCAGGAGTCGCGCGAAATGGGCAACGTCGATCTACGCCTCGCCTACATGGACCGCACCGGCGTCGAGACGCAGGTGCTGCACAATACCATCTTCATTGAATCGGTTACGGAGCGCGCGCCGGTGGAAGTGGCGTTATGCAAGAGCTGGAACCGCTGGCTCGCCGATATCTGGCGCCAGTCGAATAACCGCTTGCGTTGGTCCTGCATGCCGCCGACTTTGAGCATGTCCGACGCTCTCGATCAGATACGCTTCGGCAAAGAGCACGGCGCTTGCGCCGTGCTCATGCGTCCGGTGGAAGGCCAGCGTTTACTCTGCGATCCCTATTTCTACCCGATCTACGACGAAGCGAGCCGGCTCGATATGGCGATCGCGATTCACATCGCCAACGGCAACAAATGGCTGAACGACCTTTACGACCATCCGGTTCGGATCGCCGGAACCTTGCACCGCTTCAGAGTGCCCACGGTAGCGTCTTTCACCGATATTCTTCTGAGCGAGCTCCATGAGGTATTCCCCAAACTACGCTGGGGATTCATCGAGGCCAGCTCGCAGTGGCTCCCCTGGGTGCTGCACGAAGCCAAAAATCGCTTCAAAACTTTGGGGCGCGAATGGCCGGAAAACATCGCGCGTGAATACGGCATGTTCGTCACCTGCGAAAACTCGGATGACTTGCCCTACATCGTGCAGCAATGCGGTGAGGACTGCCTGGTGATTGGCACCGACTATGGCCACACCGACACTTCCAGCGATATCGACGCGATCAAGATCTTCAGGGATCGAACCGACCTCACGGCTGAGGTAAAGGAAAAAATCCTAAGCGATAACGCCCGGGCCCTGTACAATTTATGAGCGCGCTAGGAAAGGAATTGCGTGATTTACGCTAAAAGGAGATCGGTGCATGGAAATTATCGACGCGGACGGACACGTGAATGACGGCGCGGGGCAGGAGGAAATTGCCAAGTACATGCCGGCGGGCAACCGCTCGTCGCAAGTGTTTCCGACGCTCGATCACTTGCACTTTCATTATCTGCGGCCGGAGGCGAATCGCTCCGGGCTGGAGAATCCCGGTCCCGACGAATGGATTCGCTTCCTTGATGCAACGGGCATCTCTTGCAGCGTTCTTTATCCGACCTTTGGTCTGGCCGTGGGCCGGTTTGTTTCCGAGCATTGGGCCATCGCGGCATGCCGCGCCTACAACAACTGGCTCCATGAGAAATACACCAGTAAGAACCCGCGGCTCAAAGGAATGGCATTGATTCCGATACAAGACGTTGACGCCGGCGTTGCCGAGCTCAGGCGCGGGGTTAAAGAGCTCGGCATGTTGGGGGGAATGTTGCCGTCCAACGGCGAGGGTATCAAGGATCATCTCGGCGCCAAGTTCTACTGGCCCGTGTACGAGGAAGCGGAAAGGCTCGGCTGCGCGCTGGCGGTTCACGTGGGCTCGCTGCACCATCTCGGCATGGATGGATTTAGCACGTACTATCCTGTTCACGCGCTCGGCCATCCCTTCGGCATCGCCATCCAAGCCGCCGGTTTGCTGGCGCACGGCATATTCGAAAAATTCCCCAAGCTCCGCGTCGCTTTTCTAGAGGGCGGTTCGACCTGGGTGCCGTTTTTTTTGGACCGGCTCGACCGTTCCTATCATCCAGGTCATTTGCAGGTCGATCTGCAGGGCCAGGTCGTCGGCGGGCCGAGGGGTGGGGAAAAGGCGAGCGATCATTTGCGGCGGCAGATTCGCGAAGGAAGAGTGTTCGTCGGGTTCGACGTCGATGATGACGGCCTGGGATTCGCGGTGAAAAAGGCCGGCCGCGACGCTTTTATCTTCGGCAGCGATTTTCCGCACGAGGTTTTTAACGCTCAAAAGTGTCGAAAGGAAATTGACGAGTTGCTCAACCGCGAGGATTTGAGCCGGCAGGACAAAGAAGCGGTGCTCGGCGGCAACGCGCGGCGGTTCTACGGACTTCCCGGCAGCGGTGCATAGGCGGCTCGGAGCATGCCACCAGAGATCATGAAACCACGAAGGCGAGGCGGTTACCCAAGCCGTATCGGCACAATCGTATTGGCTGCATGCCTTCTTGTCGCCGGCGAAGCGCACGCAGGGGATAGGGTGCGTCTTGCGTTTTCATCCTTCAGCGCCACCAACGCCGGTTTTTTAACGGCCATCGAAGAAAAGCTTTTTGAGCGGCGCGGCATCGATTTGACCCATGTTTACATCGCGTCATCTGCCGTGGTGCTGCCGGCGGTGATCACGCGGGAAGTTGACTTCGCGACGCTGAGCGGTGAAACCGCGGCGCGCGCCTATCATCAGGGCGCAAAGAGCCTGGTGATCGCCGGGACCCAGCTCGATAAGTTTACTTTTTCTCTCTACACCAAGCCCGAAATCAAGGCGCCGCAGGATCTGCGCGGCAAGGTTTTAGGCGTGTCGCGTTTCGGCGGCAGCCTCGACATCGCCTTGCGCTATGGCCTGCAGCAGGTGGGTCTCGATCCAAAGCGCGACAACATTACTTTGATTCAAGCCGGCGGTATGCCGGAGATCTTGGCCGGGCTCACCGCCGGCAAGCTCGACGGCGCGATGTTGCTCTCGGTTTACGCCTTCCGCGGCAAGGAACTCGGCTACCGAGAATTGCTCGATTTGGGCACCCTCGATGTATCCTTTCCGCAAGGGGTGACGCTGACGACGCGTGAATTCCTGCGCGACCATAGAGATCTGGCGAAGCGGTTTATCGCCGCGTATCTCGATGGCCTGGAGCTGTTTCTGAATAATCCGCGCACCGGTAAGAAAGCGCTGGCGCGTTTTACCGGCGTCAAGGAGGAAAAATATCTCGACGCGGACTACGCTCAATACACAGGAAAATATTTAAACAAAAGCTTTGCCACGGAGCCGCGGATGTTCTCGATCGTCCTAGATCGAATCGGCGTGCCGGCAGGGGAGGAACGCGAGAAATTGCTCAAAGGCCTGGTCGATAATAGCCTGATCACGGAGGCGCGGGCACTTCGTTCCGCGGCGCAGCGGTGAGGAATTCCAACGTTCATGAACAGCGGATCCAATGTGCTCTGGATCTTAGAGCCTTTGTGAAAGAGATCCACGCCGCCGGCGAGCTCATAAAAATCTCCGGCGCGCACTGGCGTTTGGAGATCGGGGCTTTGACCGAGCTGTTCGCCGAGCAGACGCCAGCGCCGGCGTTGCTTTTCGACGGGATTGCCGATTACCCGGACGGCCGGCGGGTGCTGAGTAACGTGCTTTACTCGCCGCTGCGCCAGTCTTTGGCGCTGGGGGTCTCACCCGACTTGAGCGGCATTGCCCTCGTCCAAGCCGTCAAGGCGAGATTGGCGGAGCTCAAACAGATCCCGCCCGAAGCAGAAAAAAACCCGCCGGTTTTGCAAAACGTTTTACAGGGCAACGACGTTGACGTGGAAAAATTTCCCGCGCCGCAGTGGCATGAGAAAGACGGCGGTCGCTACATCGGCACGTTCGACGCGGTGATTTGCCGCGATCCCGAGAGCGGTTATATCAATGTCGGCACCTATCGCGTTCAGATACACGACGAAAAAACCGTCGGTCTGTGGGTCATTCCGGGCAAGCACGGCAACTTGATCGCGCAAAAATACTGGAGCAAAGGTGAAGACTGCCCATTGCTGATCGCCTGCGGCATGCCGCCGTCGATGGTGCTGGCCAGCGCGGTGGGAATTCCCTGGGGAATGAGCGAGTACGATTTTTTGGGTGGGCTCCTTGGCTGCCCGATTCCGATCGTCAATGGCAAAGCCACGGGCTTGCCCATGCCAGCCAACGCCGAGGTGGTGCTCGAAGGCTTCGCGCCGCCGCCCGAGAAAGCGTCGCAACCTGAAGGTCCATTCGGCGAATGGCCGGGCTACTACGCGTCCGGTACCATCGACCGGCCGGTGGTCCGGGTTTCGGCAATCTATCACCGCGACGATCCGATCATCACTGGCGATCCGCCTCTCAAGACCTATCTGAACAGTGATATCTACCTGCACATCCGCGCCGCCAACATCTGGTCGACGATGGAACGGGCGGGAATTCCCGACGTGAGTGGCGTCTGGTTTCCAAGGCAGGGCAGGTTCGTGGTTGCGGTCGCCATCCGCCAGCGTTACTCCGGCCACGCGCGCCAGGTCGCACATGGGGTGCTCGCCACCCGCGACGGCGGGCGCGACACGCGCATGGTCATCGTCGTCGACGATGACATCGATATCACCAATATCAATGAAGTCTTGTGGGCTGTAGCCTCGCGCTGGGACCCCAAGCGGCAGTCGGAGATCGTCGACGTGCCGGCCAGCGATCTCAATCCTACTCTGACCCGGGAACAGCGCGCGGCCGGCGACCTGGTGAGCTCGTGCATCATCATCGACGCGTGCAGACCCTACGGGCAGCGGAGCGAATTCCCGGCGGTGAGCAGCGTCAGTGCCGAGTATCGGCAAACGGTGCTCAAACGGTGGGGCCATTTGTTTAACCAGAAATCGGCGTGAATGAAAGGGAGCCAGCCATGCTCACGAAGGAAGACATCTTTAGCGCGATAGCGGACGCCTGGTGGAAGCGCAAGCCCAAAATCTTCGAGTTCGTCAACACGCATTTGACCGCCGCCGGGGCGAGGATCTTTACGCCCGAACACACTTACTTTGCCGATCACTTTCCGCGCTGGTTCGGCAACGTCATCGCCAATTGCCCGGAGCTCGAGCCGCGGGCCTATATGATCGGCAATATGTACGTCGAGGAAGTGGACGATCCGACGATCCATGACACGCATCACGGCAGCATGGTGACCTTCGGCGAAGGCTTGGGGATGACACGGGAAGAGGTGCTCAATCATGTGCCAAGCATTCCCATGCGCATGGGGATTCACTACTGGGATAATATCAGCCGCACCCGGCCCTGGCTTGAGGGTTTCACGGCGGTTGGCGCGCTGGAACTGACCAATCACGGCGAATTAGCGGCACGCTATGGGGAGATCGCGTTGAACGCGCGCAAGAAATGGGAGCCATTGGGCCTGGACGCAAAATATCTGGTCCACTGGGAGGCCGCGGACGCCGCCGATCCTGGCGAGGGCGGCCACGCCGACGAAACCCTGCGCATCATCGCCAAATATGCCAAGACCGACGATGAATGCTGCAGAGTGCTCGAAGTGATGCGCGAAAGTATCAACGTTTTCCGCTTCATCTACGACAATATCGCGGAGCGCGCCATCGCGGCCGGGAAATCCGGATAGGAAGGTTATTAATCGATAGCCTATATAGTCCTCCTTTGATGGAGACTTGTGTGCAATGTCATTCCGACGCCTTTCAACACACTCACGATAAACCTGTGCTAGAGTTTTAAAAGATCTAAAAAAGCTGAGGGAGGTGATTATGTGGATTCCAATGCCAAAGGGTGAATTCAAATCGAGTAACGAACGCTCCGTGACCGCGCGTGCGCCGGAAGCTCTCGAACTATACAACCAGATCATCGAGAACAAGAAAAAATCTCGCATCATGATGCATAGCGCGGAGCTGCAATGGAAGACAATCGAAGGCGGCGTCAAAGTCGCCAACCTGATCGACTTCCGGCTCGGCTTCCAAAATACCCTAGCCAACATTGCCATCTCGGAGATACCGCCGCACTCTCCCGCCAGCGACGGTCACACCCATGGCGAGGCGTATATCTACTTCATCGAGGGTAAGGGCTATAGCATCGTCGGCGATCAAAGAGTCGAATGGGGCCCCGGCGACGCGATGTATGTGCCGCCCGATACTTTTCATCAACACTACGTCACATCAGATACGCCGGTGAAATATCTGCGAGTCATACCGTCGCCGTTGCTGATCAACATGCTCGCGGTCATGGCCTCGGTGATGCCTTACTTGAAACCGGAAGCGCAAAAATAGTCGTGCGCTGGTTTTAGCGCGCGGTTGGAAGGGGAGTAACACCATGGTCTATGCCATCACGCTTGCGGTGATTTGGCTTGCGCCCGGCTGGGGTTTCGCGGCAACTCTGGATGGGTCTGCCGACGCGGCGCGGAAGGAGGCAAAGCTTGTCCTCTACACCGCGATGCAACCGGAAGACTCAACTAAGCTCATTGACGCCTTCAAAAGCCGCTATCCGTTTATCGATGCAACGTTTTTTCGCGCCGGTAGCGCTCCGTTGTTGAACCGCATACTTGCAGAAACTCGCGCCAGCCGGTTTTATTTCGATCTGGTGTCGGGGAAGAATTCCGACTTGTTGCTGCTTCAGAAAAAGGGCCTGTTGGGGACGCTCGTTTCCAGTGAACTGGCGTCTTATCCGGAACAATTCAAAGACAAACAGAATCGGTGGGTAGATATTTACAACAACTACTACACCATCGCCTTCAACACGAACCACTTGAGATCCGCCGATGTGCCGAACAAATGGGAAGACCTTCTGAGTCCCAAGTGGAGCAACGGAAAAATCACTCTCGATCCCCGCTCTTACGACTGGTATTTCGGCATGGCCGCGGCATGGGGCGGCGAAAAAACCGCCGACTATATGAGAAAACTCAACCAAAACCGGCCGGCTCTGCGGGACGGCAACGTTCTCATTGCCAATCTCTTAGCGGCGGGGGAGTTTTCCATTGCCGTGACCTATGCGCATCTTATCGAGCGGCTGCGCATAAGAGGGGCGCCGGTGGAGTGGGTGGCGCTGAAACCGATGGTGGCCGTGCCGATTTCGATCGCCGTGTCGGCGCGACCACTGCACCCCAATACCGCCAAGCTTTTCGTCGATCTGGCGCTGTCGCGGCAAGGGTCTGAACTCTTGACTGCGATGGGACGGGTCTCGACTAGACTCGATGTCCAGCCCTCCGCCAAGCGTTTGGACCCCAAGGGGCTGGACTTGGTACCGCTTCATGTCAGCAGCGATGAAATGGACCCGGAGGATTTTCGTAAAATCTTTGGTTCACGCTGAGACTATTTTAGATGGTCACTCCCGCCGGGACTCGGCGCGGCCAACGACAGGCGATATTTTCGAGCCGCGCGAATTCGGTAATTAGTAAATTGACAATCAGCCCCGCCGTCGACTATACACCTTAAGGTGGCTGACAAAGAGTCACCGGCAACATTAGCGGTCAAGGATCAAAAATTGAGGACGGAGGACGGCGATCTTTGATCTTCCATTCTTGATCTCCGGCCTGCGCATCTGTTCGTCGATTTTTTCACGCTCCGCCTCTGAGTTTTTTAGCCTGTTCACCGCGGTTTGCGCTATCCGATAGGAGGTGGCGACATGTATGATTTGATTCTGAAAGGCGGGCGCATTTACGACGGTTCCGGCATGCCTTCGTTCAACGCGGACATCGCGGTTCGAGACGGCCGCATCGCCGCCATCGGTAGAATTGATGATACGGCCGCGGAAGTGCTCGATGCCGGCGGGCTCGTCGTGGCGCCTGGTATCATCGATTTTCACACCCATTTTGACGCGCAGATCTGGTGGGACCCGCTGGGGTCATCGTCCAACGAACATGGTATTACCACCGTGGTGATGGGCAACTGCGGCTTGACGCTGGCGCCGTGCAAGCCCGAGAGCCACGACGCGCTCATCGGGACCTTCGTACGCGTCGAGGGCATGCCGCGTCATTCCTTGCAGGCCGGTATTCCATGGGAGTGGAGCAGCCACGGCGATTTTCTCGATGCGCTCAGCCGCCGGCCTCTCGGCCTCAATGTCGCTACTCTCGTCGGTCACTGCGCCGTCAGGCAATATGCCATGGGCGAAGCGAGTGTGGAGCGCGAAGCCCACGACGCTGAGATCATCCAGATGGAAGAGCTGGTGCGCCAGGGTATGGCTGCCGGTGCTTATGGTTTTTCCACCAATTCCAACCAGACTCATTTCCGAGAAGACGGCAAACCGGTGCCGAGCCGGTTCGCCAGCCTCGGCGAAGCGGAACGGCTTTCCCGTGTTGTCGGCGCCAGCCGGCGCGGCGCGGTGCAGTTTACCCACGGCGCCTTTGCCACCCCCGAGCACGTGGCGGATATTAGCAAGTGGTACGATACGATTCTTAGCGAAACCGGCCGCCCGTTAATCGGTGAAAGCATCCGGCACCGCTGGAGCGAGCCCGATCTGTGGCGCAAACAACTTGACGATGTTCAGGAACGCTGGCTCCGGGGCTTTGCGAGTTATGCCATGACTTCTACGCGCCGTTCGCTGCGGCGTTGGACTTTGAAAGAAGGCGAACGCTTCAAAGAACTGCCGGAGTGGAAACGGTTGATGTCGTTGGCGCCGAAATCGCGCAAGGAAGAGCTTCGCAAGCCCGGGACGCGGCAAAGGTTGGCGGCTGAAATGGCGTCGGCCGGGCCGGGGACGGATCTGACGCGGCGCTGGAATTCCGTTGTCGTCGATAAAGTCAGCCGGGCGGAGCACAAGGACTTTTGCGGCAAGAGCATCGACGAGGTTTCCCGCTTGCAAGGGATAGCCGCCATCGACGCTTTTCTCGACTTGGCTCTGGCGGAGGATTTGGAAACCGTGTTCGAAGAATCCCACACTCAGGGGGATGAAAAAGCGGTGCGGGAGATTTTTCAGAGCCCCTACGTCATGCTCGGCCAATCCGACGCCGGCGCCCACGTGGCCAGCGGCAACCCCGGATTTGGTTTCGGGACTCTACTGCTGAGTTACTGGGTGCGCGAGCGCAAAATCATGCCGCTAGAAGAGGCGATAAGAAAACTGACCTTCATGCCGGCGTCAATCTTCGGTATTCGCGATCGTGGCTTGCTGAGGCCCGGCATGGCGGCGGATATTTTCGCTTTCGATCCGGCCGCCATCGATTTGGAAAAACCGCGGCAAGTGAACGATCTTCCCCAAGGCGCGCCGCGTTATGTCCAGGGCGCCCGCGGCATTCACTTCAGCATCGTCAACGGTTTGGTGTTGATGCGCAATGGCTCGCATACCGGCGCTTATCCGGGGCAGGTTTTGCGCAGCCAGTGACGAGGATCGGCCTACACGCCGGCGACGAGCTCCGTCCCCTTTGGCCATATTCGCACACAGGCTAAGAGATCCAAGACTGCATGATCGATTGGGCAATTCATCATCCACCGGGACAAAGGCTCGCACTGGTTTCATACTGCCGACTGGTGGCATAGTGTACAAGGGCATGATGTATTGATTGACTCGCCACAAACTCATGCGAGAGTCAGTCGATTTGGCCAGAGCACTTAATGTCCAAGCAGAGGAGTGAATGAATTCCAACGAGAAGGAGCCAAGAGTAGATTGTCTACTCGATCCGTCGCCACAATCATTAGCGCGAGCTGGGCAGCCTCGCCTACGACGAGGTGCAAAAAGAGTGGGGCCAGTGCTCTATTTCGACGCGTATCAACGCAAAGTCGACTTCTACACCAAGGAGTGGAACTTGCCGGAAAAACCGGTAAGCGACTACTACAATTTCAAGTATCCCAAAGAAGCGCTCGATGAGCTGGACATGCTTGGTAGTTGGGATTCGAAGATGGATTTCAAGGAATAGGTGCCAGGCAGAGAACTCTGCGTATTGTCATTACGTATGGGAAAGCGAAGTATGCGGCGAATCCAGCTTCTTTTATTTTTCTCTTTCGCTTTGGTTTCACCCGCGCTCGCTCAGTCCAACTTTTACGAAGACAAGACGATTAAATTAGTCCTCGGGTTCTCGGCCGGTGGCATTAGCGATCTTTGGGGGCGGGCGCTATCGCGCGCGATGAGTCCGCATATTTCGGGCAAGCCGCAGATCATATTGCAGAACATGCCCGGTGCCGGCTCGTTGACCGCGGCCAATTATGTTTACAATGTTGCCAAGCCCGACGGTTTGACCATCGGATTCTTTACGCCGGGGCTCTTTTTCAATCAGCTGATCGGCGCCAAAGAAGTTCAATTCGATTGGGCGAAGTTTGCTTGGATCGGCTCTCCGGAGCAGACCCAGAGGATTATTTACATCCGTGGCGATACGCCTTTTAAGAACGTCGATGACCTGCGCCTCGCGGCGGAAGGGCCGCGGTGCGGCGCGACGGCGCTGGGCACCGTGGGCCACTATTTTCCGCGTCTCGTCGAAGAAGTGTTGGGCGTGAAGTTCAATCTCGTGCTCGGCTATCCTGGCGCCGCTGAAATCGATCTCGCGATCCAGAAAGGCGAAGTGCAGTGCCGCGCCGGGAGCCTCGAAGGCTACTTCGGCAGCGAACCGAGCAAGAGTTGGGCGAAGAGCGGCTTTACTCGTGTGCTTGTCAATGGCGGCGCTAAACGCGACCCGCGCATCGCCGACGTTCCCACGCTGCATGAGTTGATGGAGAAGCGCAAAGCACCCGAAAGCATGCGGCGGCTCGCCAGTGTTCTACTGTCGCCGGACCAGATCGGTCGTCCGATGGCGACCACCCCGGGGACGCCGCTGGGGCGGGTGAAAATTCTCCGCGACGCATTCAAAAAGGCGCTGGGTGATCCCGAATTCATAGTCGAAGCGAAAACCAGGGGTTGGGAGCTCGAACCGGTCAGCGGCGAAGCGTTGGAAGGAATTGCAAGAAGAGTGGTCGTCCAGCCGCCCGACGTGATTAATCGGCTGAAAAAAATCCTGGCGCACTAGCGCAAGGCATTGAGGACAGAATAAGCGCGTGAATAACGGTTCAAGTCGTTAAAAACGTCAGAAATCTGCGAAATCGTTTTGATCGATTGGAACCTCTTGAACGGTTTGAACGACGCCTTTTGCATTATACTCTCTGTGGGTAATTTCCGGAGACAAGTCGATGTATAGAACCACCAAAGAGGAAAACGGGATTTTGACTCGCACGGGGAAGGGCACGCCGATGGGCGAGTTATTGCGCCGTTACTGGTGGCCAATCGGGATCTCATGCCATCTCAAGACCAAGCCGACTTTTATTCGCGTCTTCGGCGAAGACTTAGTCCTTTTTCGCGACGGGAAGGGAGAAGTAGGCCTTGTCGGCGCCTATTGCGCGCACCGCCGAGCCAATTTATGTCTCGGCGACATCGAGCGCGACGGCGTGCGCTGCCGGTATCATGGCTGGCTGTACAATACGCAAGGGAAATGCCTGCAGATTCCCGGCGAGCCGCCTGACAGTCCGCTGAAAAACGAATTGGTTCGTTTAGCGTCTTATCCGGTCGAAGAGTTGGGCGGGTTGATATTCACGTATTTTGGTCCACAACCGGCGCCGCTGGTGCCGCGCTATAATTTTCTCGTCGGGGACGGCGAGGTTTATATCACGATTCAAGGGTTTCAGAACTGCAACTGGCTCCAGTGCGTTGAAAACGGCATGGACCCGGTGCATCCGAGCTTTACCCATGGCGGTGCCTGGCCGGATATTATGAGCACCGAGCCAGAGCTGGGATTTCACGAAACCGAGTGGGGCCTGGTTTATAAAGCCTATCGCAAAACCAAAGAAACCGGCATTCTGAACTACCGCGAGCACCACTTGCTTATGCCAGGCATCAGCTGCGGCGGCAGCGGCGGCCGCTATCTCGCCGGCGGAAACGCCGGCACGCCCGTATCTGCGGCGCGCTGGAGCGTACCCATAGACGACACGCATACAATGCTGATGCGCGTGCGCTTCAAGCCAGCGGACAACCCCGGCAAATATGAAGGCGATCCCTTCAGCCGGCGCTGGAAGCCGCCGCAGGAATTCATTGTGCCGTATAAAGAATACCGCGATTCCGATAGTCCGGAGCTGGGCTATTCGATCCCGCCATTACACTTCATTGAGGATGGCATGGTGGTGGACAGCATGCCGCCAATTGCGGATCGGGAGAATGAAAATCTTGGTCCGGCCATCGATGACGGCATTATCAAACTACGGCAAATGTATTTGCGCGAAATTGAAAAAGTGCAGCGCGGAGAGGATCCCAAGTGTGTCGTCCGGGATTCGGAAAAGAATAAGATGATCGTTATTCCGGCCTATGAGAGATGGGTGCAGGAAAGCGAACGAAACTTGGGAAAGACAGTGGTGGCGCGGTAAACAATCCAGCCGGAAGCAACCAGGGGTCCGAAAGATTTTTCAGCGGAGGACGTATGGCGATCTATGCGGTGAACGAAAAAGACGTCAAGATGGCCAAGAGCGGACGTGGATATACTCAATGGCTGCATGTGAGTAAGAATGGAGCAAGCCCGGAAATGATGATCCGTCACTGGGGGCCGGACACGAATATTCCGGTGCATAGCCATCCTTACCATGAGATGTTTTATGTACTTGAAGGGGAGATTGAAATCGGCGGCGCTGTCTACACAGCCGGCTCGTGCGTTTATATCGAAAAAGGCACGCCTTATGGACCGACGCGGGCGCCCAAAGGCGGCAAGGTGTTGCGCTACGCCGAAGCTGGCACCGGAAAATAGCATGGAAGACTATATCGCAGCCGATGGACTGAAGACCTTCTTCGTCAAGGCCGGCAGCGGTTTCCCGGTAGTGCTTTTACATGGCGCGGCGCCCGGTGCATGCGCAAGGCTGAATTGGAAGCTCAACATCGAGCCGCTCGCGGCGGCGGGCTTTTCCGTTTACGCCTATGACCAGCCGGGATTCGGTCACACCGACAATCCAGCGGATCTTTCCATCGAATATCGGGTAACGCATGCGAAGGCATTCGTCGATGCGTTGAAGCTCGACCGATTTCACGTCGTGGGAAACTCGGTCGGCGGATACATTGCCGCGCGACTGGCCCTGGAAGATGGAAGATGCCAGAAGCTCGTCACCACGACCAGCGGAACCCTGGCGCCGAAAGGGTCCGAGGAGTCGCAGGCTCTCGGCCAGAGGCACTCTGATGAGCTTCGCGAATATAAGGCCGGCTTGGAAAACATGCGCAAGCTCACCATGGGAACGCTTTTCCGGAAGGAGTTGGTAACGGACGAACTGGTGCAAGAACGTTACGCCATGAGCATCGGGAAAAACTACGACGCGCAATTACAACGGCGCGGCGTAAAACCGCCCCGATCGATCCACGACGAACTGCGGCATCTAAAAAAAAACACTCTGCTTTTGTGGGGCAACAACGACCGGGGAGTCTCGGTGGAGCGAGGTTTGCTGCTTTTCCAGCTCATTCCCAACGCCGAGTTCCACTTGTTCGACCGCTGCGCCCACTGGGTGCAGTGGGACCAGGCCGATAGGTTTAACCGGATCGTCGCCGACTTTCTCGGTGGAAGCATGTAAGACGCGACCCATCCGACATCAGCACGTCACCGGAGACACTCGATGTTGGATAAGGTTCCTAAGATCGACGTGGGCGAATGGTTTCGGCTTCGTTGACGACGTGCTCAAAGAAATTGGTGTTTATGCCAAATTCGATCCGCCGGGGCGGGTGATCAAGTAGTGTTATCGAACCGAACTGCAGGCGAACACATGCAAATCTGCTTGACAGGGGAAAAGTGCCGTGGGAAGCTTCCGCTGCTGCAACCTAATTCGAATATAAGGAGGACAAAACAATGGCGATCGGATTATCCCACGGCGGCACGACGATTTACTCCTCCCCGTCCCTTTCAAAAGAAGTCTTAGTTGGAACTCGAGAAGGCATCGCCATCGTCGCGCGGGAAGGCTCGGCGTGGCGCGTTGCTCAGCGCGCGCTCACCGACCAGCATATTAGCGCGATCATAAAAGAGCCCGAAAGCGGCTTGACGTTCGCCGGCGCCTTTCATGGCGGAATCCACGTCAGTGCCGACGAAGGCAGAACGTGGGAGCCTAGAGGGAATGGATTGACGCAGAACGACGTATATTCTTTGGCGGCGCGGCGTATCGATGGCCGGTTGCGTGTATTTGCCGGCACCGAACCGGCGCACCTGTTCGTGAGTGACGATTGCGGTCTTAATTGGCGCGAGATTCCATCCCTGCGTTCGGTGCCCAGTGTGCCCAGGTGGAGCTTTCCCGCGCCGCCGCATGTCGGCCACGTCAAGCATATCAACTTCGATCCGGACGATCCCATGACGATCTACGCCTCCATTGAAGTGGGCGGGCTTTTGAGGAGCACCGACGGGGGGGAGAGCTGGGCGGAGTTCCCGAGCCTATACGAAGACGTGCACCGCTTGATGATTCATCCCACAAAGCCCGGATTTTTGTACGCGGTCACGGGGAGAGGGCTTTACGTCGGTCCGGAAGGCGGCGCCAGGTGGGAGCAGTGGACGGGGCGCGGAGATGAAATCGGCGGTTACCCCGATGGTTTCGTATACCGCCCATCGGATCCTAAGCTCATGTTTATGACTGCTGCGCACGATGCCCCCGGCACCTGGCGCACGACGCACTTCGCCGGCGCGCGCATCTCGCGCAGTAGGGACGGCGGGCGCAGTTGGGAGATTCTGAAAAATGGCTTGCCGGACCGGCTGCAAGCCAGCATCGAAGCTTTTTGCCTCGAAGAAGCGGGGAGCTCGACGGCGCTTTTCGCCGCGACGACTGCCGGAGAGATTTTCTTTAGCGAGGATCTGGGCGACAGCTGGAATACAATCGCAAGCGGCTTGGCGCCGATTTCGAAAGCGGGACATTATAGGAATCTGGTAGCCGCCGCTTAGCCGCGGGTTTCCCGGGCGTTTGCCACGCCATTTTCCAGGGTGTGCGGAATGGTGAATGTGAAGGTCGAGCCTTGTCCGGCGCGGCTTGAAACCTGAATCTCCCCGCGCATCAGATCCAGATATCTCTTGACGATACTCAATCCAAGACCCACGCCGTCAAGATTTCCGGTGTGGGCATCCTTGCCCTGCTCGAAGGCATTGAATATTTTTCCGAAGTCGTCTTTGTCTATTCCGATCCCGGTGTCGGTGACGCTGAACTCAACTCTGGCTTGATCCGCGAGATTCCGCGCGCGCACTTCGATCCTGCCCGCGGGCGTAAACTTGATGGCGTTGCCGACCAGGTTTTGCAGAATTTCCTCGAGTTTCAACGGATCTGTGGTCAGCACCGGAACGTTGCTGCCGACATCCCACTCGAACTTCAAACGTTTGTTTCGATTGAGGGGTTCGACTTGGGCTCTAATCTGTGCAATGAGTTCCGAAGGGTCGACGTTGCCGAGCTCCAGAGACAAGTTTTTGGCTTCAGCCCTTGACAGGTTCAGCACGCTGTTGACCATTTTGAGCAGAACGTCAGCGTTGCGGGAGATCTTGTCCATGGCGTCTCTTTGGTCCGCGTTGACTGCTCCGAAGAACCCTTCCTCGGCCATCTTGGCATAGCCAATGATCACGTTGAGAGGCGTGCGCAACTCATGGGACATACCCGAAATGAATTGCGACTTAACCCGCAAGGCGTCTTCCAGTTCCTGGTTTGCCTGCGCCAAGTCCTCGCTCCTCTTTCTCACTTCCTCGAAGAGACTTGCTTTTTCAACGGCAACCGCGACATGCTCGCACATTGCGTTGAGCAGCCGTACTTCTTCCTTGTTCAGCTGCCGGGCTGCTGCGCCGCTGAAGGCAGCCGCGCCGAAGATCCGTGTTTTTGTCTTGATGGGTAAAACCGCAAAAAAATGAAACCCGACGCTTTGACTTGCTTTGCTCTCGCTCCACGCCGCGTAGCGGGGGTCGGTCTGAATGTCATTAAAGAAAAGCGGCTCACCGGATTCCGCCACCCGGCCGACAACACTCTGACCCTTGTGAAAGGGACCGATTCCCACCGAAGGGGCGTGAACGGTATTGTAATAAGCCTTGAGCGTAAGGTTCTCAAAATTGCCATCAAAAAGAAAAATCCGAGTCGTGTCGAAATGTAATCTTTCCGTGATTTTTTTGATTACGTCATCGAGCACGGCATCGATGACCAGGGTTTGATTCACCGTCGTCGTCAGATCGTAGAGGGCCGAAATCTCGCAGGTCCGCATTTCGATCTTTTCCTCCAGCGTCTCGTATGAAATCTTAAGCGCTTCGGCCATCTGGTTGAACGTTGCGCCCAGTTCGGTGATCTCATCATTGGTGTCGATGGCGACGCGGTGGCTCAGGTCTCCCTTTGCGATGATTTTTGCGCTCTCCCGAAGTTTCAGAATTGGCGTGGTGATTTTATTACTGAGCCATACCATGCTCACCGCCCCGAGCGGCAATCCCACTGCCAAAAGCAACTTGGTATACCATGACAGCTTCTCTACATCGGCCAGAGCGAATTCGACCGGCTCCTCTACTACGACCGCCCATCCAAGCTCAGGTACCGGAGCGTAGGTGCTCAGAACTTCGTCGCCGTTCAAGCCTCGTACTCTTGCCCCGGGAAACCGATCTACTGACCGACTACCCAGAAAATTGGTTACTTTTGGCAAGCGCGTCAGGTTGGGATGCTTCAGGACCAACGAGGAGTCCTGATGCGCGATAAGGTCTCCCGTTTCGTTCACGAGATATACGTAACCCGCGCGCCCGAATTTCTTGTCTCGCACGACATTCCATAAGAATTTCAAATTGGTCCGTGCGATGAGAACGCCCACGCTCCTTTGCGGTGTGAGTTTCAGAGGCACACCCAACAGAACGTAGGGCTCGGCCAGGTCGGTCGTATATACGGGGCCGATATAGCTTTGTCCTCCAATCGCCCCCCGGAAGGCGGCGCTATCTGCTTGGTCCGCGAGATCGGTCTCTAGGTACACCTTGCGCTCAGAGATTTTTACGCGCTCCCCCCCTCGATCATCTAGGATACTGATTTCGGTAAGCGATATGTCTTGCTTCAGCAACATTTGCGCGAGCAGCTTCTGTTCCGCTCCGCCGATGGAGTGTAACATCATGCTGGATGCCGCATCTTGCAAGCGCTCAATCTTGCGGGAAATGTAGGTCTGGACATGGCGGGCGGTGAGCGTCGCGATTTCAGATTGCAGCGTAGCCGTGGATTGCTCGATTTGGCGCTGGGTATAGATCGACCCGGCAATCGTATTCAGGCCAAGGGCTGTTCCAACCAAACCAAGCCCCCAGGCCATTAACCGCATCCTGATGCCGCCGCGGAAGAAGGTGGCTAGTCTACCAAAGCTTGAAGCCATCCCGGCACTTTATTCAAAGACCTCGTCGGCCCGGAGCAAAAGCTCCTTCGGTATGTTTAGATCGATTGCCTTCGCCGTATTGAGGTTTATTACCAGGTTCACCCTGTCAGGCATCTCGATGGGTAAGCTGCCGGGATTTGTACCCCTGAGAATTTTGTCAGCCAACGACCCTGCTTGTTTGCCCAACGCGCGGTAATTTGCCGCATAAGTTGCCAGGCAACCGCGCTTAACGTTCCCAAGAAGCGAAGTGATGAGCGGCATCTTCTCCTTTATTGCTTGCTTTACAATGTTGTCGATCCCCTCGGTGAGCAGCGATTCCGGCGGCATGAATATCGCGTCGGCTGCTGATCGATTAATCCCGTGCATGGCTTTTTCGATTTCCCCGACGCTCATGACGTTGATTTCAGAGAGCTTAAGTCTCAAGCGCGCCGCCGCTTCCCGCGTTTCAGCGATATTGGCCTTGTAATTTACCCCTCCCGGGTAATGGAGCACGGTTAATCTCTTTGTGGCGGGAGCCAATTCCTTGAGCAGTTCGAAGCGCTTTTGCACCAGTTCCGTGGAAGCGGAACTGATTCCCGCCAGATTGCTGCCAGAACCGGCGTAGCTTTTTACCAGCATCTCAGGATTGCCGGCGCTCAGGAACAGCACGGGAATGCGGTTTTTTTCGCTGGCCTTTGCCGCGGCAACCGTCGCTGATGTGGACGAAGTGACGATCAGGTCGACTCTATCTTGAACCATTTTTTGGGAGAGAGTAGCGAGTAGCTCGGAATTGCCCCTGGCGTTGTAATACTGGTAGCGAACATTGTGCTTTTCCCGATAACCCAGCTCGGCCATGCGGTCGCGAAATCCCTCAAAAGCGGAAATGAACTGATCGGCGGTGTTCAACGATCCCACGGAATAGACTTTTTGCGCATCGGCGGCTTTGCCGAAGCAGGCGAGGGCAAAGGCTACCAGCAACGGTATGATAGTTACTCGCAGCGAACTGAACTTCTCGCAGAACGAGTTAGCTACCCGGTTACCAAGAGCCGATTTCTTGGCCCACGAATGGTCATGTATGCTTTTCATCGCTAATCTCGCTTTGCTATCCGAAACGCCGATTCAACGAGTCTAACTAAGTGTCCATCACCGCGGCCGCTTTCTCCCCGAACGTCGGAATCGGCAGGAAGGGACAAAACTGTAAATGGACGATAAGAGAAGCGATAAGCCGGTGAGACAGCGGTCCAAACGGGCTTACGCAGGATAGGAATTCAGCTTTACACAGCGGTTGGGCTGCTGGCCGCGGCGTCGATTGATAGCGGCAGATATTTTTGCACCAAACCTTTAAAAACGTTCAATTTGATTGGCTTTTGAACGACCTCGGCCACATAGCTCACAAGCGGATCGTTTTTGTACGACTCCGGCCCAAATGCCGTACATAGCACGACAGGAATATTCATGGTTACAGGGTTTTGTTTGATCTGCGCGGTGGCTTCCAGGCCGTTTAGTTTGGGCAGCTTGAGATCCATAAGAATAAGATGGGGCAGATCGTTTGAGGCTTTTTCGATGGCTTCAACGCCGTCCGACGCCTGGATCACACGATAGCTCAGTCGGGTAAGAAAAAGAGACATTAACGCTCGCCAATCATCGTTGTCCTCGACCACCAGAATTCGTCTGGCCATAGAGAGCCTCCAATATCGGATAAACTCATAAAAGTTTTGTGCAGTCATTGGCGGAGCAAACGGTATGCCATCGAACTGCGCATTAATGCGGAATGCGATGTCGTGATTCGTCATACCTCGCCCGATTTTGACAACCGGCGGCCTGTTAGTTCGACCCGGAGATTTGTGGTGCGGTTCTTTTTTGTCGAGTTGAGCGCGGCGTGCTCTGGGTGCTGCGTGCAGCGCACCAGGCATCCGGTTAGTGGATTGTTGGTTGTTCGCGCCGCGAGTCATGGCAAAAACGGTCAGCAGTGATTTTTGTCCTCTTCCTTGGCGGACGCCGCGTTTGCCGATGACGCCAGATATTTTTGCACTAGGGCCTGGAATACTTGCAATTTTACCGGTTTCTGAACGATCTCGGCGGCATAAGTTACCAGTGCAGTGTTCTTATACGCCTCGGGTCCAACCGCTGTGCAAATCACAACCGGTATGTCTTTGGTAAGGGGATTGCCTTTGAGCGCTGTGGTGGCTTCGAGACCGTTCATCTTAGGCATTCGGTAATCCATAATAATGAGTTGGGGATGCTCGCTCACGGCCTTTTCGATTGCATCACTGCCGTCCGTCGCCTGCAGGACGGTACAGCCCAGACGGGCGAGGATTAGCACCATAATCGCTCGCCAATCGGCGTTATCCTCAACCACCAAGACTCGTTGGGCCATTGAACACCTCCGCGATCGGATGGACCTTTGAAATCTCCAATACCCTTCAATACTCTAGCATAGAGTGACGTGTTATATCATTGTCGTGAGACGGGAACTATAAACTCAATCTTGCCCAGGAGCGCAAAGGTTCGGTGCTCAGCGCAAGGCGAGCTAATCAGGGGTGCTGCGATAGGCTCGCGCTCGAAATTTTTTATGGAGGTTCTCATGAATAATCTTCTGCCGGTAGCGCTTGTTGCTTTGGCAACCTACGGAGCGTCATTGCCCGCGCTGGCCCAGGATTCTTTTTACAAAGGAAAGACTCTCCGCGTCGTCGTCGCAACTTCTGCCGGTGGCGGCTTCGATGCCTATACTCGAACCATCGCGCGCCATTTGAGCAAACATATTCCCGGCAATCCGAACATTCTCGTGGAAAATATGCCGGGCGCCGGCCATCGGATTGGTGCGAATCATCTATATAAGATCGCCAGACCCGACGGGTTAACGCTTGGCCACTTTCAGGGCGGGCTTTTTCTCGCCCAGGTCTTGGGCGAACAGGGCATCCAGTTCGATGCGCTCAAATACGAATTCATCGGCGCGCCGGTGAAAGATAACCGCGCCTGCGCCCTCACTAAAGCCAGCGGCATCACGAGCATGGAACGATGGTTCGCCGCAAAAACGCCCGTAAAGCTCGGCGGCATAGGTGGCGGCGCTACCGAAGAAATTCCGCGGATTCTGCGTGTCGCGCTGGGCCTGCCCATTCAAATCGTCTCCGGATACAAAGGCACGGCCGAGATCCGGCTGGCGGCGGACAGCGGAGAGATCGCCGGCGGTTGTTGGACGTGGGATTCGATCAGAGCGACATGGGGCGGCGCGATTCGCCCGGGCGACGCGATCGTCGTGCTCCAGATTCTTAACAAACCACATCCGGAGCTCCCCAACGTGCCACTAGCCATCAACTATGCAAAATCAGATGAAGCACGCCAGTTGATCGAGGTCGGCATCCAGGATCCGTCCGATTATTACCGTCCCTACGTCGCGCCTCCGGGCACGCCCAAGGACCGGGTGCGGATTCTCCGCAAAGCTTTCCTGGACACTATGAAAGACCCAGAGCTTCTCGCCGACGCGGCGAAGTCGAAACTAGACATCGAGCCGGTGAGCGCCGAAGAGCTCGAGAAAACAGTGGCCGGTCTGTTCAAGCTTAGCTCGCCTCTGCGCGCCAAGCTCAAGGAAATTTTCGCGACGAAATAAAGGATCTTACAAGGCGTAAAAGCGCTTCGGGTTGTCGTAGGCGATTTTCTTCTTCGCCGCCAGCGCCAAATCTTTGCGACCAAAGAATTCTTTGACGAGTTGCTTCATGTCGGTGCGCGTCGCTTCATGGGGAAAGTCCGAGGCCCACAGCAAGCAGTCATCGCCGAGCAGCTCGACATCGCGCAGGGTCGTCATCTCTTCGCCGCACTGAAAGAAGAGTCGTTTGCGCGCAAGCAACTCGCTGGGGAGAACCGGGCGCTCTTTGGGCGGCACGCGTTCCAAGCGCTCCTCGATCTTGCTGATTAAGTAAGGCACCCAGCCGCAACCGGCTTCGAGAAAGCCCAGCCGCAGACGTTTCAGCTTGTTCAGCAAGCCTGAAAACATGATGTTGGTGAACTGGCGCATTTGTGGAATCACGTGGGCCAAAGCGGCGACCTCGTTGGGCTGCAAAAAGCGATCATTGTCCCTGAGCGAAGTGCATGAGTGAACGGATAAAGCGCAGCCGAGACGGTCCGCCTCCTGAAAAACCGGCCGATACTGGCGGTGACCGAGGGGCAAGGGCAATCCTTCTGCCGGCAGAATGCCGCCGACCATATCATAGCGGGTAACCGCTCGCCTCAGTTCTTTGACGGCGGCGGCAACGTCTTGCAGCGGCAGCAGGGCCATGCCGCGAAAGCGGCCGTCGCGGGCGAGAAATCGCTCGTTGAGATAATCGTTGTAGGCGCGGCAAAGCTCCGCGGCGTAGGCGGGATTGCCGATCTGGCCGATATGCATGAAACGGGTCGGGTAGAGAACGGTGAACGCGATACCGCCTTCATCCAATTTGCCGGACCACTCACGCCAGTCGGGCACACGAAAATCCTGGTGGCGGTAGTCGTTGGCGGGAATCGAGCGGTGCCAGCCATGGTGCGGTACTAGGGGAAAGTAAAGCATGGCGTCGCGCCGCGCGCGGTAGCCGGCGGACATATATTCAATGATCTCGATGTCGGTCTCGCGCACGTGGCCGTCGGCATCGATGATGCGGGCGGCGGGCTTTGCTGAAGTCCGCAATTGCTTCATGGCGACCTCCCCCGTTTGGCGTCACGGTGGGTTCTTCGCACACTCGTTTCGTGCTTGTCAAACGAGGATTTTGCCGAGCCGATGGTTGACAGTGAAGCGAGGCTCCGGTTAAGCTTTGCGAAAGTCTAGGCTCGCAGGGAGGGTGGTTATGGCATATGACATTCTGATCAAAGGCGGACGGATCTACGACGGCAGCGGCATGCCTTCATATCTCGGCGACGTGGCGGTGCAAAACGGCCGCGTCATTGAAACCGGCAGAATTAACGGCAGCGCGAAGCGCGTAATCAGCGCCGATGGGCTGGCAGTGGCGCCGGGCTTTATCGATTTTCATACCCATCTCGACGCGCAACTGCTCTGGGACCCGCTGGCGACCTCTTCTTGTTATCATGGCGTGACCACGGTCATTCCGGGCAACTGCGCGTTGGCTTTGGCGCCATGCAAGGAACAGGATCAGGAAACGATTCTCAAGAGTTTCGAAAGAGTCGAGGCGATTTCGTTACCGGCACTGAAAGCCGGAGTAAAGTTTGGCTGGACGACATTCCCGCAATATTTAGACAAGCTGCGCGGCAATCTCGGCGTCAATGTCGCCGCGCTGATGGGCCATTGTGCGTTACGCCAATTCGTTATGGGGCAAGCCGCCATCGAGCGGGCGGCAACGCCGGCGGAAATCCACCAGATGAAAGAAGTGCTCAAAGCCGGCGTGCGCGCGGGCGCTATTGGCTTCTCGACCAATCAAAATCCCGTACATATGTACGCCGATGGGACGCCGATTCAAAGTCGCTTTGCTACCGACGAAGAGATTATCGAGCTGGCTTGCGCGCTGGGCGAAATCAATCAAGGCGCGGTGCAGATTTCGCGAGGCTCGCTCGGCGTGTCGGTGCCGATGCGCGAGAGCGTCCGGTTGTTCGACGAAATTTCGAGCCGCTCGGGCCGGCCGGTGATCTGGCAAAGCATCGCGCAGCGCTGGGACAAGCCCAATGAATGGCGCGACCTGTTGGACTTGGCGAAAGAGTCTCTGGACCGTGGCGTCCAGTCCTATCCGCTTTGCAACGCGCGGCTGTTCAACAACCGACTGACCATGAAAACCGCTCAGGTGTTCGACGACCTGCCGACTTGGAAGGCGGTTTTATTCTTGCCCGTCGCAGAGCGCATCAAAGCGATCCGCGACCCGGAGACGCGCAAAAAGATGCGCTATGAAGCCGTGGAAGAAAAGAAGCCGTCGCGCTTTTCGCGGCGCTGGGATTTGGTCTACTTGATCAATGCGGCGACCCCGGCGAACAAACATCTGGAAAAGAAAAGCGTGGCGGAGATCGCAAAGCTGCGCGGCCAGGACGTCATCGACGCGTTCCTCGATATCTCATTGGAGGAAGGTTTGGACACTGAGTTCCAAACTTCCAGCACTAATGGCGATGAGGCAGCCGTGGCGGAAATCATTCGTAGCCCGTACGTGCTGGTCGGCCAGTCCGATGCCGGCGCGCATTTGATCTACGACGCGGGCTTTGGCTATGCAACGCGCCTCCTGGGTTATTGGGTAAGGGAGAAAAAAATCATGAGCCTAGAAGAAGGCGTGCGCAAGCTGACCTTCATGGTGGCTTCGATCTTTGGCCTGCGCGATCGTGGTCTTCTACGCCCGCGTATGGCTGCGGATTTGGTTGTCTTCGATCCTGCGGCCATCCGCGAATGTGAACCGGAAATGGTTCAAGACTTGCCGGCGAACGAGAAGCGCTTTATCCAGAAAGCAGTCGGTATCGAAATGACCATCGTCAACGGCGAAGTCCTGGTGGAAAAAGACGCCCACACAGGCGCTCTACCCGGCGCGGTGTTGGGTAACGGCAACGGCGCGGCGCTGCAGGCAGCGGCATAACAAAAAAGCTGAAGGATGAAGGTAGAAGGCTGAATAACTTCGCCGACTCTTGGTTATTTAGACTTTCAACCTTCATCCCTATGACTTCAACCTTTTGATAGATACGCCGACTTGATGAGTCTTTTGCAGACTGTCCTCATCGAAGGAGTAGGATCATTATGTATTACGGTGCGCGCGGAATTGTCGGTTTAGTCAAACCCACCTATCGGCCGGGTTCGATGGAAAGTTTTATCAAGCTGATGCCCGAGGGGGTGGGGTTCATTCCCGCGCATGCAGGGATTCGGGCCGGGAGCGAGCAGGAGCTGCAAGAGGCCTTGTCGGTGGCCGAAAGAAAGGTCGCACGCTTGGCCGAGTTGGGCGTCGATGTCGTCATGATCATGGGGGCGCCCCCGACCATGGTGCGCGGACACGGCGCCGACCGTGAGATCGCGAACTCGCTGACTAAGAAATACAAGATCCCTGTGACCGTGGCGACCATCGCGCAGGTAGACGCCTTTCGCGCTTTGGGACTGAAAAGTCTGGTCGGCATAACCTATTTTCAGGACGACATGAACCAGCGCTTCGCCAAATTTCTCGAGGACGACGGTTTTCGAATCAAAGCTATGAAAGGAATCGAAGTGCCGTTCAAAGACGCCGGTAAGCTCTCGCCCGAAGCGATTTACAACTTTGCCAAGAGAGTTTTTATCGAGCATGGTCCGGTGGATGGAATTTATATGCTCGGCGCGGGTTGGCATAACCTGCCGGTGATCGAAATGCTCGAGAAGGATTTAAAGACAACGGTGGTATCGAGCATTCCCGCTCAGGTCTGGGCAACGAAGAAAATCTTGTATTTGAACGAACCCGTAATCGGTTACGGCCGGTTGTTGGCGGAGATGCCATGATTGAAACTAGTGCGTTTCAGGTTTCGGGTGTCAGTTTGTTCAAAAGCACAACCGTGGCGAGTTTTGTCGCGGTGCTGATCGGTTTCGGACTGTTTGTCGCCTTCGACCGCGAGGCGCGGGCGCAAGATATGCGGGAAAAAGCCGAGGCGGAAGGCAAGATGGTATTTTATGCCGCCTTTAACGCCAACGACTCCAAAACGCTGATCGACGGCTTCAAGCAGCTTTACCCCAAGATCGACGCGACGTTTTATCGCGCCACCGACGCTCAGTTGATGGAGCGCATCCTCACCGAGGGGCGCGCCGGCAGAAATCTGTGGGATGTGATGATGAGCACGAGCTTCTATGGGCACAATCTCAAAAAGCGCGGCATGTTGGCGGCCTACGATTCGGCGGAGCGAAAATTTTATCGCGACGGTTACAAGGACCCGCAGGCGACCTGGACATCGATTTACACGAACTACGCGGCTTTTGGTTTTAACACCCGTTCCGTGACCAAAGCGAGTATTCCCAAATCTCATAGCGATCTTCTGAAAGCCGAGTGGGGGGGTAACCTGGGCATCGACGGTAGGGCTTACGAATGGTTCGGCACCGTCGTGAAAGCGATGGGTGATGAGAAAGGACTTGGTTACATGCGCGAGTTGGCAAAGCAAGTTCAACTGCGTAATGGCCGGACGATTCTCGCGCAACTGGTGGCCGCCGGCGAATTCAAAGGCGCGCTCACGGCCTATTCCCAAACCTTTGAGCAAATGAAGCCGGCCGGCGCGCCGGTGGACTGGGTTTATCTTAATCCGGTATTCGCCAACATCCACCCGGTGGGGCTCGCGGCCAAGGCGCCTCATCCGAACGCGGGCAAGCTGTTTATCGACTTCGTGCTGTCGAAACGTGGCCAGGAGCTGATTCGCGGCATGAGCCGCATTCCGGACCGAGTCGACACCCCGCCGGAGCAGGGGCGCTTCATCGAAGGGATCAAACCGGCATTCGCACCCGCGGAGGTACTCGAAGAATTCGAGCGCTACGCCAAGACTTTTCACGCCATCTTCGGTGGGCGCTAAGCGCTGCGCGTCTCGTTCCGAGTTTCGGGATTCTAGTTAAATACGGTGCTCACGCCATACCTTGATTCGCGTCGTCAATGAAGAGTTGCAATCGGTGACTGAATCGCAATACAAGTTTGTCAGGTATTTCGGGTCTCCGGAGAACAGGGGTTTAATAGTGGAAGTTCTACGCGCCTTGGTGGATGTAATTGATGACATTAATTGGAGCTCGAACATTTTTTCCATTGCATTCCATGCGAACTATGCGTTCATTGCGGTTCAATCTCCAAAGTCTTTAAGATGAAAGTTGTTGTTCACGGCGTAACCAAGCAATTCACGACCGGCGAGCGCGGGGTTCGCGCGCTTGGCGGGGTGAATCTCGAGGTGCGCGACCAGGAGTTCTTCGGCATTATCGGCCCGACGGGCTGCGGCAAGACCACGCTGCTGCACATCATCGCCAGGTTGGAAGAGCCGACCACCGGAACCGTCGACTTCGTCGGCGAGCAACATGGCAAATCGCCGGTCTCCATGGTGTTCCAGGACGCGGCGCTGATGCCCTGGCGCACGGTGGAAGAGAACGTGCCGCTGGGAGCGGAGTTTCGCAATGAAGAACCTTCGGTATACAAACGCATCAGCCGCTTCTTCCTCGAAGTCGTGCGGCTTTTGGATTTCGCCGGGGCCCGGCCCCACGAACTTTCCGGCGGCATGAAGCAAAAGGTCGCCATCGCGCGCGCGCTGGCCAACGATCCGGAAGTGATACTCATGGACGAGCCGTTCGCTAACCTCGACGCGCAAACGCGCCTGCTCATGCGTGAGGAGCTGCTGCGTATCTGGAACCGAGACAAGAAAACCGTGATTCTCGTGACCCATAATATCGAAGAAGCCGTGATGCTCTGCGATCGCATTGCCGTCTTGAGCGCCAGACCGGCGCTGGTCAAGGAAGTCGTGACGGTGGACATCCCGCGGCCGCGCAACATGAAGAGCATGAGGGACCCGGATTTCGCAAAGTGCACGGAAAGGATTTGGGACCTGCTCAAGCATGACGTTAACGCCGCACTCCAACGCAATCAAATATAACGTGATCGTGCTTGTCTCGGGTGAACGCGATTTTGCGGCACTAATAACGCAATCTATAGCCGGCGCGATGAAACGCCTCTTGCTTTCCCCTCAGAGAATCTACATTCGAAACTCGAAGCAACCAAGAGGACTGGTTCCATGAATGAACTATTATTGTTCAGTACGCGATCGCTGCTGGCGCTGGCATTGATATTCGCGGGTTGCGCTGGGACGTCGCAGCACTATTCGGCGATACTGTCACACCCGGCGAGGCCCGATAGCGAGCGGGCGTTGGATCCCGCGCGCAAGCCGAGCGAAGTGATGACATTCTATGGAGTCAAAAGAGGCGACAACGTGGTGGACCTGCTGGCTGGGCGAGGATATTGCACCGTGATCCTGTCGCAGGTCGTCGGTGCGGACGGACTGGTCTATTCCACGAATCCGCGCGAACGGGAAGATTGGTCGGATCGCTTCAAGCGGGAGCCTTTCACGAATGTCAGGACCGTCGTCGGGCCGACGGACAAGATTGCGATTCCTCAAGACGGGTCTTTGGATTTCGCGTTGACCCATTTGAATTATCACGATTTGTCGCGGGAAGTTCGGGCAGGAATGAATAAGAGAGTCTTGGCGGCGCTGAAACGAGGCGGAATCTATGGCGTTGTCGATCATTCAGCGCGGGCAGGAAGCGGCGATTCGGATTCGAAAACTTTGCACCGCATCGATAAGCAGATCGTGATCAAGGAAGTCACCGAAGCTGGTTTTAAGCTAGTCAAAGAAGGCGGCATGCTCAGCCGTCCTGACGACAAGCGGGATTTCAAAGTCAACAAAGTACGCAATCAGGACGATCGTTTCGTGCTTGCGATTGAAAAGCCGTAATTGCCATCAATGCGCTGCTGCTAAGGATCGGCGGCGTAGTTCCCTATACTCCAACGGCGCTTGTAGCCGATCAAGCCTGTTGCAAGCAGTTCAACTCGCCGGAAACAAAACGGCTTGAGCGAATGAAACCGTCTGACCCGATTAACGTAACGCCGGCGCCACGTGCTGCGCCAGTAGGTTAATCGCTTCCTGGTAATCCGGGCCGAGCTTGGCGAACGCAATATGGTCGTAGCCAAGGCGCCCCGCGGCGCCGGCTAATTCGATGATTTGATCTCTCACTTCTTCCGCTTTGCCGGCGGCGTAGTAACAGTGCACCATCTGTTCAGTGACCAAAGACGATGCCTGTTCGATGGTTGCTCCGGCTTCGAAGGCGGCCTCAAGCTTCAGCACCTGCTCCCGCGCCACTCCCATTCTCGCATATTCTTCCGGGGTGAACCCCAGAGCCTCCCACTGCAGAATCGAGTGTGCGACCTGCCGTTTAGGAAATTCCACGGCCGCGTCGCGGTTGGTGGAAATTGACACGTTCAATTCCACCACTTTGCGCAGCCGTTTGTTGGGGTCAATTTCCCGGGCGGCGCGCTCCGCCGTCTGCAACATGGCGGGTAATCGTCCAGCCTTGAGCATCGGGATATAGGTCCCCGATGAAATTAGCCCATCCATCACGTGTCCGCACATACTGAGCGACTGCGGGCCGTTGCCGCCGCCGTAAAATTTAAAAGTCGTTTGCGGCTTGAATGCAAGGTGAAGTCTACCGTTCGGGTTTAGGTGGTAGTACTCCACCAGCGTGGGATAATTGGCGTACAGCACTTGTTCTCCCGCCAGCGCGTGCTGTAGAAACTGCGCGGTCTCCCGGACCATCGCAATCGGCTTGAGCGACTGCACATGCTGCGGGGATTGGCCGAGATCGCCGCGGGCGATACCGATGCTGATCTCTTTTCCTGGACACAGCTCCGAGAGCGCTGCCAGGGAGTCCGCGACGTCGATGGGGTTATGAAAGTAAGGAACCAAGACGGCTGTCCCTAGGCTAATAGGCACCCGCGCGGCGATCGCCGTCATGACCACAATCTGGCTCCGGTAGCGGAGGTTGTCGTTGAACCAGATTTGTTGAAAACCGTTGTCCGCCGCAAGTGCGGCGTGGCGGATGAAATCCGGAACGGTGTAATGATTCGCCAGGTGAGTGACGAACTGAAGGCCAAGTTCTCCTGCGAATACTGCCACGGCATCCTCGTCAGATTTCGCTGACGCGCCTGACCTTCATTTTTTTTCGTTTCGCCTGGTCGAGCACGTATTTGCCCACAGCCAGGTCCTCGTCGGCGATGCCGTTGGACTGGAAAAGAATGCGCTTGGGTCGCGGGCTGGGCGCGCCGTGGCCGACGATGCTGTCCAACGGCACGACGCCGTCCCAGCGCAGGATGCCGAACTCGCAGGCGGCGATGAGATCGCCGCTGTCGCCTCTTGCGGTCGGCAAATCATCGGTGACGATGTAGTTCATATGGCGGATGAAATCGTTGGAAATTTCATGCTTGACCGCGGCGTTGGCGCCGATGGAAGCGACCAGAACTTCCTCTTTGAGATGCGCGCCATGGGCCACAGGGGTCGTCGAGTCAGTTGAGACGATGAGGATGTCGGCTTCGGCTTCCACGTCGCTGACGGAGACGGCTTCACGCCACTCGGCTTTGATGAGCTTACTCATCTGCTTGATGAAGTCTTTGCGGCGCTTCGGAGTGCGTCCCCAGACAACGACGCGCTCGATGGGGCAGGTTCCGGCCACCGCTTCGACTTGGAAAGTCGCCTGCCAGCCGGGACCGATGACACCGAGAGTTTTCGCATTGGCCGGCGCGAGATATTTCGCCGCCACGCCGGTTGCGGCGCCGGTGCGCAGGCTGCTCAAGTAGCCCATGTTGATGATCGCCTGGATCTGGCCGGTGCGCCCATTGTAGAGCGTGATCGTGTTCGCTGCCGCCGCGTAGGAGCGTAGACAGATTAAATCCATGTCTTGATGCCATGCCGCCATCATATTGAGCTGTTTGTCGCTGCCTCTCAACCGGCGGCGCGGCACGCTGCGCATTTTGCCGGCGGCGCGGTCGTGGAAAATTCGATCCAAGAGTTTGACCGCCTGAGGCATGTCGATCAGTTTTCGGGTCTGCGCTTCACCGATGATCAAAGCCATGTCGGAAAACTCCTTTCAGCGTTCTATAGCGTAAGGTCGTAACGCAGGCAAGCCAAGCACTTCGCCAGAATTTCACGTATTGGAATAGTCAAATCGTTCCATACGTTGCGAACGACTTGAACAGATTGAACGTTTTGAACCCAATTCACCGGAGAGACTCGCTCATCCGGCCCATTCTCTGGAATAATGCGGGCTGCTAACAGAGTGGCTTGTTCACAACAATTAGCAAGGGCCGTCTAACAGTCATCGAGTTCTGTCCCTTGACGGACAGGCGCGTACGGTTAACAATGTTGCCCATGAAACAGTGCCCCGCATGCTCAGCGCAATACGACGATGTAATCAAATTCTGTGCCAAGGATGGCCGGGCTTTGCGCAGTGTGAGCCTGGCTCCAAGCCGCCTTTGTCCTCATTGCGCCAACAGTATCGCCGAGGACGCAGCGCAATGCCCCTACTGCAAAGCCGAGTTGGGGCCGGCCCCGGCGCCGGAGTGGCTGATCCGCAACGAACGACCACAGGAGATGAAACTGCATTCAGAGGATAAGGCAAGTATGCCAAAAATCACGCTTATTGCCGGTATTATTCTTTGCGCTATCGCCGTGGCTTTGCTCGGCACGGGGCTGCTCGGAAGAGACGAATCCGGTGATACGCGGCGGCTTTTGGCCGAAAAAGTCAAAGAGCTGCAAATCAAAGAGGAGCAGATAAAGGCCGTCGAAGCCGAGCTTGTCAAGGTGCGCCAGGAGACGGAGGCGCTCAAAGCCCGGTTGGAGGAAAGCGAGAAGGAACACGCGGCGGCGGAACAGCGATTGAGCGGTATCAACCGCGAACTGCAACGTCGCAGCGCGCGCCCGGCGCAGGTGGAGCCGAGAAGCGAGCCGCGTCCCGTTGAGCGGGCGCCGGCCCCGTCCCGCTCCGCGAGACGCGCCGCGGAGCCAGGGGTCTACGAGACCACTCGTGCGACGGAAGTGCACGAACAGCCGGGGGAATCCTCCCCGGTAATTTCCCGGATCAGCAGGGGTACCCGAGTGAACGTCGTGCGTTCGGACGGCGACTGGCTTGAAGTCATATCCAAACGTGGAAACCCACCTGGCTTTATTCTGCGGGACGACACCATGTTGGTCGGCGCGTCCAATTGACTCCTACGACGAATAAAGCCGGTCGATAAATCCGCTGTCGTCGATTTGTCGAAGATAGTGCAGATCCCACGGCTCCATGGGCCCGATATGGTGCATCTTCGGATCCTTGCCGACATCGAGGTCGTAGACGTTCTGTATCGCGCTCGCCAACGGATAAGGTTTTTTCGAGAGCAACTTCGCCCACTCGCGCTGCAAATGCACGTAGTATTCATCCTCCTCGAGACCGTAACGTTGCGCCAAGTTTGTCTTTAGAATCGGCACAACCTTGTCCGGTTGCGTCTTGAAGAAATGCAGCGCTTCGATGAAACCTTTAAGAAACGCATATACGGTCTCTTCGTGTTCTTTGATGTAGTCCGAGGTAGCCAGCAGTGTAGTGTTGTGAATCACCGGTCGGTCCGGCAGATCCACCACATGCAGTCCTTTTTTGATGCCGTAGAGATCGAACGGCATGTCGACCAACGCCGCTACCGCTTTACCGGACGTGATTTCGTCGACAAAATCCAAAAATTTGCCGGACCTGTCGTCGATTACATCCATGTTGATTTCCTCGGGTTTGAGGCCGCAACTTTCCAGCACCGCGCGTAGGTTGCCGGATACGCATGGTGCCGTGGAGTGGCAGACGATCTTCTTGCCCTTTAGGTCTTCTACATTCTGAATTTCCGGCGTCGCGACCAATCGGTCGTCCCAGTTGTTTTGTGCCTGGGCGAGATAGGTCAGCCGTTTTTCGCCTTTGGCGCGGGCGCGGTAAGTTTCATGATGCAGCCCGCTCAAGAAATCGATCTCTCCGGCAAGCGCGAGCTTGGCGCGGTGCGCCATGGTCGGCGCCTTGACGCCGCCGACAATGTGTAGATCGATCTCGAAACCGTATTTCTCCATGACTTTGGATTCTTTGAAAACATAGAGAAATGGGAGATGAGACGAATCACTGGCGAGTAGATCTAAAGTTCGCATAATCATATCTCCTTATTTGTGGTTGCTTTGCCGAACTCAGTGATGCAATTCCAAGTCGTTCAACCGCCGCGCTCCGTTGAAACCGTTTGAACGATTGGAGCGGTTGAACGTTTTGAATGGCCCCAGATTACTCCAACCTTCACTTCTTCTCTTTCGGTATTTCGATGGGCAAGTCGGAGCGGTCGCCCCATTCCTTCCAGGAGCCGATGTAGTTGCGGACTCTGGGAAATCCCAACAAGCGAAGCGCAACATAGCTGTGCGCCGCACGGTAACCGCCCTGGCAGTAGGTGATAATTTCTTTATCGGAGGTGATTCCGGCTTGGTCGTACATCGCTTTCAGCTCGGCGTCGGATTTGAACTTGCCGCCGGTGTCCAAGTTGTCCGTCCATTCGATGTGGATCGAGCCGGGTATGGCGCCGCCGCGCGCCGCGCGGACGGTGGTGCCGAGGTGTTCGCCTCTGCTGCGGGTGTCTAAGATTGAGAATTCTTTTTTGTTAAGCGAGAGAAGAACGTCATCGACGACAGCCAGCACGTCGCGGCGCTCGCTAATTTTCAATGACGCGGCTTTCGGGGAAATCGCTTCCGTGGTCACCGGG
The DNA here is from genome assembly GCA_036555515.1 of Binatia bacterium. GTDB lineage: Bacteria > Desulfobacterota > Binatia > UBA9968 > UBA9968 > DATACQ01. The sequence goes on along the minus strand of DATBLC010000356.1, from coordinate 16,965 downwards.
CAGCCGGCCGCAGTCCACGCTTTCATACCGCCGTCGAGCATTTTCGCGTTTGAGTGGCCGTAATATTCCAAAAACCATAGGCCACGCGCTGCGCGCATGCCGGAGTTGTTTTCGTAAAATACGACTTCTTTGTCCGCGCTCACGCCGCGTAATTCGAAGACATGATGGATCATGTACATAAAAGCTTTGAGCGGGGCGTCGCGGGTGTCCACCAGGCTCAAGCCGAATAGATCGAAATGGGTCGCGCCGGGGATATGGCCCTGTGCGTAATCCTCCGCCGGACGGGTATCGATGATACAAAGATCGGCGTTGCCTAGTTTCTTTTGTAGCTCCTCTGGAGTTGTGAGCAGTGTTTCGCGCGTGTATTGTTTCACCATGGACTCTCTATAGCATTATTAGAAATGCGCCTGCAAATATGGAATCTCATACAAGCGCAAAAACATTCTTAATAACCTTTTTTTGGGCGCTGCTCTTCGTCTTAACCCTCGCCCGGCCGGGGCGAGGGGATGGAGAGGGTGGTTTTACCTATCAGCTCGCCCTGCCGGGACGCAGTCTTACTTTCCCCGCCGACCATTATTCTCATGCCGACTTCAAGACCGAGTGGTGGTACTACACGGGGCATTTGCAGACCGAAAGCGGCGAGCGCTACGGTTATCAAGTGACGTTTTTTCGTTTCGGTCTGCGTGACCGTCAAGAACCACAGCGGAAAGAACACCCGGTCCTCTTCACCGATCTTTATATGGCGCACTTCGCCCTGTCGGATGTGACAGCCAAGAAGTTTCTTTTCCGCGAACGGATCAATCGCGGTTACGGGGATAGAGCCGGCGCGGCGACGGATCGCTATTATGTCTGGAACGAAGATTGGAAAGTCGAAGGGGATGCAAACCATCACCGCATTCAGATCAGTGACCGAGGAGCAAAATTGCTGCTACGCTTGGCTTCTCTCAAGCCGCCCGTGCTGCATGGCCAAAACGGCCTCAGTCAAAAAGCCGAGGGGGCGGGGCGCGCGTCATATTATTATTCGCTGACGCGCATGCAGGCGGAGGGCGAGCTTTCGATCAACGGCAAAACAGAAAAAGTTCGCGGCCTGACATGGATGGACCACGAATTCGGCAGCAATCAATTGACTGCCGAACAGCTCGGCTGGGATTGGTTCAGCATTCAGCTCGATAACCAGACGGAATTGATGTTTTATCTCATGCGCCGCAAAGACGGATCGGTGGATCCGTATTCCAGCGGCACGCTGGTGAGAGCCGATGGGTCGACTCGGCATCTCAACCTCAATGATTACCGCGTGGACGTGACGGCGCTCTGGAAGAGTCCCAAGAGCGGCGCTAACTATCCGATGAAATGGCAAATAACTATCCCATCCGAGCAAATCGACTTAGAAATACTGCCGGCATTTCAAGATCAGGAATTAATCACCAACCGAAGCACCCGGGTGACCTACTGGGAGGGCGTCGTCAGTATTCGGGGAAAGGCCAAAAACCAACCGATCGGGGGGCGGGGTTACGTGGAAATGACCGGGTATGCGGGGAAACTGAGATTTTGATCGCGGACGACCCTTTACAACTTACAACCAATCTCGGCCGTGTCGATATTAATCATCGTATTACATACAGAGGCATCACAAGGTCGCTCGGCAACGTAGCTAATGTACATTAATCTGCGCATATGGATATTTTTCTAACTGCGACGAGAGGCCAGACAGCGATTTCTCAAACTTCTGGCCGAGGTCAAAGAGGGAGAGCGCGTCATCATCACTCACCGGGGCAAGCCGGCAGCGGCCGTGATCGATTTCGAGCGGTTGCAGCTGTTAACCGAACTTGCCCGCTTGTGGCAAGATCCGCAGTCCCTAGGCACCGAGGATGGAAGGCTCGAAGTCAAGGAACTCTTTGGGATGAATCTCAATGCCAGCCTCGTAGTCTTGAGCGGCTGTGAGACGGGGTTGGGAAAACTTTCGAGCGGAGACGAACTGATCGGTCTCACGCGAGCATTCATTTGCGCCGACACACCTTCCGTTGTCGCCAGTTTGTGGAAGGTGGACGATCACTCGACGGCTCAACTCATGAGCGGCTTTTACAAAAACCAAAAGACAATGACGAAAGTCGAGGCTCTCCGACAGGCGCAATTAAAAATGATTCGGGGAAACGGAAGAAGTGACGTGCCTGCGCGCAGGGGCGTCGGCGGCATCGCCAAGCTCGGCGACACGCGCCAGCGGCATCTCCGCCACAAGACGCTATCTCTACCTCGCACCCTTACTTCTGGGCGCCGTTTGTTTTGGTGGGGGATGGGAAATAGCACCCGCCGTTGGCCGCAAAAACATCGCCAGCCGATTTTCCCTATTTTTCTGATTTGTCTCGGTTTCAAAGTCGTTTTCTTGGTTGATTTGCCGCCGTAAAACTAGCAAACTTTCGCTGAGGACATTTCGCGGATGTCACGCCAGCAGAGAATCACGCAATCGATTCTGAAATCCGGATTGCTTAAGCGGGACGACCGGGTCCTTGTCGCCGTCTCCGGCGGGCCGGATTCGGTGGCGCTGCTGCACATCCTTTATGAATTGCGCGAGGAATTGGCGCTGCATCTTGAAGTAGCGCATCTGGAGCATGGGATTCGCGGGCAAGAGGCACAGGTCGATGCGCGGTTCGTGCGCGAGCTTGCGGAAGGGATGAAGCTGCCGGTCCTTATCAAAGAAGTAAACGTGCCGCGCCTGAGATCTGAAGCCGGACGGGGCAATTTAGAGGAGCTGGCGCGCCGCGAACGGTATCGATTTTTTGCCGTAGTTGCGCGGCGGCATAACCTTAACAAGATTGCCACCGCGCACACACAGGACGATCAGGCTGAGACGGTGCTCATGTGGTTACTTCGCGGCGCCGGGCTAAAGGGGCTTGGCGGTATGGCGCCGACCCAGGCGGTTAATCTTGCCGGTGCCGAATCGTCCAACGGGCTGACAATCATCCGCCCATTCCTGGATGTTACCAAAGAAGAGTCGTTGCGATTTCTCGATGAAAGAGGTCTCGAATACCGGCTCGATCGCAGCAATGAGGATACTGCCTATCAGCGCAACTGGATTCGCTTTGAATTGCTGCCTCGCCTGAAGGAACGGATCGATCGGGGCGTGCCTTCCCGGTTGGCGCAAATGGCGGAGGTGCTGCGCGACGAGGAAACGCTGCTGAACATGCTAGCCCAAAGGAAGCTTGAAGAACTTGGCGACAACTCAGGGCTGCGGCGCGATGGATTCTTGCGCCAACCCAAAGCCATGCAGCGCCGGTTGCTTCGTCTCTGGATCGCGCAGGCTCGTGGCCATCTCCACGGCCTCGACTTCGATCATATTGAAATGCTTCTAAGGTTAATTTCCACCGGCCCGCCGCAAGGCCGGCTATCGATTCCCGGCGGTTTGGAGTTAACCCGGGAATATGAGACCTTGCGGCTGGTCAAGGCGGCGCGCGAGTCGAGACCGCGCTGCTACGAGTACCCAATGGTTTTGGACGGCGTGCTTGCGGTGCGTGAGGCGGGCATGATGATCGACTGCCGGCGAATTTCGAGTCCGCTGGCCGAACTGCCCAAGGATCACTGGGAGGCAGTATTCGACTGTGCCGCCCTGACCGAACCATTGGTGGTGCGCAACTTTCGCCGCGGAGACCGGTTCCGGCCGCTGGGCATGGCGGGGCACAAAAAGGTAAAGGACCTTTTCATCGAAAAGAAAGCGCCTTTGCCGGCACGCGCCCTGTTGCCGCTTCTGGTTATGGGCGCTGAGGTTCTCTGGCTTCCCGGCTTTGGCCGAAGCGAGATTGGCCGAGTCGGGCCGGGTGCCAAGGACATCCTGCGCATTCGAGTGATTGGCAACGCCCAGTGAAAGCTCAAGGCGTTATTGATCGAATAGTAGGCGTGTGTTAGACTTTTTTTCGTTTCTTGTACACGGAGGAATTCGTTGAGCCAATCATCGAAACACATTGCACTTTGGTTAGTTCTCCTCCTGGTTTTTCTGGTTATCTTCAGCGTTTTCAGCAAGCAGCACGGGCGCGAGCCGGAGGTCGTTTTTAGCGAGTTCATGGGCTCGGTGGAACGCGGAGAGGTCCAGGAGGTCGTAATCCAGGGGCAAAACATCCAGGGCAAGTATAAGAGTGGCGAGCGCTTTAGATCCTTCGCTCCGAACGATCCGGAGCTGGTCAAATCGCTGCGCGATCGAAAGGTCAAGATCGCGGCGAAGCCGGAGGACGAGTCGCCCTGGTACATGGTGCTTTTGCTGAATTGGTTCCCGATGCTGCTTCTCATAGGCGTCTGGATCTTTTTTATGCGCCAGATGCAGGTGGGAGGCGGCAAAGCCATGTCCTTTGGCAAGAGCCGCGCCAAGCTCCTCACCGAAAACCAGCATCGGGTGACCTTCGCCGACGTTGCCGGTGCGGACGAAGCCAAAGACGATCTGCAGGAAATCATTGCTTTTCTAAAAGATCCCAAGAAGTTCACCAAGCTGGGCGGGCGTATTCCCAAGGGTTGTCTGCTGGTAGGACCGCCGGGTACGGGCAAGACATTGCTTGCGCGGGCGATCGCCGGCGAGGCTGGGGTGCCGTTTTTTAGCATTAGCGGTTCGGACTTTGTCGAGATGTTCGTCGGCGTCGGCGCGTCTCGCGTCCGCGACTTGTTTGTTCAAGGCAAGAAAAACGCTCCCTGCATCATATTTATAGACGAGATCGACGCCGTCGGGCGCCATCGCGGCGCCGGGCTTGGCGGCGGCCATGACGAGCGGGAACAGACCCTGAACCAGCTGCTCGTGGAAATGGACGGATTCGAGGCCAATGAAGGCGTAATATTGATTGCGGCGACCAACCGGCCGGATGTATTGGACCCCGCGCTGCTGCGGCCAGGACGTTTTGACCGGCGCGTCGTAGTGCCGCGTCCGGATGTCAAAGGGCGCGAGGGCATATTGCAGGTTCACACACGAAAGGTGCCGGTTGCCGAAGACGTGGATATCGCCGTGCTCGCCCGCGCGACGCCTGGGTTCGCAGGTGCCGACCTGGAAAACCTAGTCAACGAAGCGGCCTTGCTGGCGGCGCGGAGTAACAAAGAAAAAGTCGACATGGGTGATTTCGAAGTCGCCAAAGACAAGGTCATGATGGGTGCCGAGCGGCGCAGCATGATCATCAGCGATGAGGAAAAGCGCGTCACTGCCTATCATGAAGCCGGCCACGCGCTGGTGGCAAAGCTCCTGCCGGGAGCGGATCCGGTTCATAAAGTTACAATTATTCCGCGGGGCATGGCGCTGGGTCTTACCCAGCAGCTGCCCATCGATGAAAAACACACATATCAAAAAGACTATTTGCTGAATAATCTCGCAATTCTTTTCGGCGGTCGGGTTGCCGAGGAGTTGGTGCTGAACCATATGACCACAGGGGCCGGTAACGATATTGAAAAGGCTACTGATTTAGCCCATCGAATGGTCTGCGAGTGGGGCATGAGCGAAAAACTTGGCCCCATGACCTTTGGCAAGAAAGAGGAAGAGATTTTTCTGGGGCGGGATTTTACGCAGAAGGTCGATTATTCTGAGAACACGGCGATTGAAATCGATGCAGAAATTCGGCGCATCATCCAGGATAGCTATCAGAGAGCCAAGGATTTGCTCAAGAAAAACCTCGGGATCCTCCATAAGATCGCCGAGTCGCTGCTGGAAAAAGAGGTCCTTGATGGCTCGGAGATCGATGCCATCGTACGGGAGTTCGGCGGGAACGGCGGAACGCCACTGACACCGTCGACCGCCGCCGCGGTGGCGTAAACACTTTTCTCACCCGGGCGGGCCCCCAGCCTCCTCCCTTGCCATTTCAAGCTCATTGTCCTTTGACGGAGCTGGGTGGCTCTTGGCGGCCGAGATTTCGGCGTTCGTCGAGCCTGTTTCCTTCAACAATTCACCGTTCGAATTGGCCGATGAATCGGCATGGGCGATCAAAATTCACAACCGATGAGACCGTTGACTGAACGGTTCACATTCTCGACGCAAGCCGCGTCCGGAGAGCACAGTTTTTTATCGACGCGGCATGGCAATCTCGGCTTTTCCCGCCGAACTGTCGTCATGGGTATTCTAAACATCACTCCTGATTCGTTTTACGATGGCGGGCGGCGTGAAGACCCGAAGCGCGCGATCGCGGACGGCGCGGCGATGGTCGAATCTGGAGCGGAGATTCTCGATATCGGCGGCGAATCGACGCGCCCGGGATCACGTCCTGTCTCAGAGGATGAGGAACTGGCGCGAGTTTTGCCCGTGCTGCGGGGGCTGCGCCGGGAAGTTAAAGTTCCGCTTTCCATCGACACTTATAAATCGAAGGTTGCGCAATCCGCGCTGGACGCCGGCGCCGATATCGTCAACGATATTAGTGCGCTCCGCTTCGATGCCGAGATGATATCCGTTATCGCGCGAGAGCAAGTGCCCGTGGTGCTGATGCATATGCAGGGAACACCGCGCACTATGCAGATCGAGCCGCACTACGACGACGTCGTGCACGAGGTCAGGGATTTTCTCGCCGCCCGATTGAATGAAGCGATGGATCGCGGCGTCCGCCGCGAGGCGGTAATCATCGATCCGGGAATCGGCTTTGGTAAAACCCTGGACCATAACTTGGCCTTGCTCGACGGCCTGCCGGCGCTCGCCGCGTTGGGGCAGCCGCTGTTGGTCGGCGCATCGCGCAAGGCGTTTATTGGAAAGATTCTCGGATTAGACCCCGGGGATCGGCTCGAGGGTAGTCTTGCAGCGGCGGTGGCTGCAGTGCTCGGGGGCGCCAATATTGTTCGGGTGCATGACGTCAAAGAAACGGTGCGTGCGGTGCGCCTCACGGATGCGCTCCGCTACGGGCGGGCAGCTTCCGAGGGCCGTTAATATGCCTGAGATCGTCGGCCAACTACGCTGGCAGGACGGCATCGATATCGGGATTATCACGTTCTTGGTATATCGCCTGCTGCAAATTCTCCGCGGCAGCCGCGCCATGCAGATGGTTACGGGCTTGGCGGTGATCATGTTGGCGTTCGTGGTGTCGCGGGCATTGGAACTTTTTACGCTCAACTGGATCCTCGACAACTTTCTCGGTTCGATTATATTGGTCATCGTCGTGATTTTTCAGAGCGACATCCGGCGCGCCCTCACCCAGGTGGGAGCAGCGCCGCGATTCAGCGCGGTGGAACGCATGGTCCAGCGGCGCGAAGATCTCATCGACGAAGTCGCTCAAGCGGTGATGGCACTGGCGGAAAAGAAAGTCGGTGGCTTGGTGGTGCTGGAGCGCGATGTCGGGCTTAATGAATACATGGAAATCGGCACTCGCCTCGATGCCCGGGTAAGCCGCGAGTTGATCATCAGCGTGTTTCTGCCCCATTCGCCGATTCATGATGGCGCGCTGGTGATCCAAAAAGGCAGGGTAACGGCGGTGCGTTGTCTTCTGCCGTTGAGCACTAACCCTAGCCTGCGCAAGACCTGGGGCACGCGCCATCGCGCCGCTCTCGGTGTCACCGAAGAGACCGACGCCGTTGCTGTGGTGGTATCGGAACAGGAAGGAACTGTAGCGCTGGTGGTGGGCGGCAACGTGACCGAGAATCTCGACGAAGCGCGGTTGCGCGCCGCGCTGCGCGACTTGATTCGCTCATGAAAGCTCTGTGGGAGAAAATCGTCGCCCTCGCCGGCAGCAATCTGGGACTCAAAGTTCTGGCGTTGATTATCGCTGTGGGTCTATGGCTTGCGGGACAACGTGATATCGAGAGGTCAATCGAAGTGCCCGTGGAAATCCGCAATGTTCCGCCTGGCCTGATGGTCACGGACCACCGCGTCGACTTCGTCGTATTACGGTTATCGGGGCCGCGCACATTAGTTTCTACCTTCGATGCGGAAACGTTAAAACTCGGCTTGGATCTCAGCACGGCAAAGCCGGGACAGGGAAGTTTTCCCCTTAGCAGCAACACCCTGAATATCCCGCGCGGTGTAACAGTTTCACGCATCACCCCGCCGGTGATCAATCTCCGCATTGAGCCAGTGCTTAGAAGAGTGCTGCCGGTGACCGTGCGCTTCGCCAGCAAGCTCCCCGCTGCGTTTAAAATTGCCGCCACCTCGGTCAACCCGCCAAAAGTTGCGGTGCTGGGACCGGCCGACGACGTGCGCGGTTTGGCGTTCGCGGAGACCGTGCCCATTGAAATCGAGCCCCGGCGTGGCGTGGTCAGAAGGACGCTGCGGCTGGCGACCGATGGGAAATCGCTGACCTTCGCGCCGGACCATGTGGAAGCGGCCGTGACGGTGGAAGCGGCGCAGATCGTGAGAGAGTATCGCGCCGTGGAAGTGCACGCAAAAAACAGCGGCGGAGAGTATAGTATAAATCCCAAGTCAGTCGACTTGCGTCTGACTGGGCCGGGCGACGAGTTGGAAAAGTTGGAAGTCGGTGCTGGCCAGGTGTTCCTTGATCTCGACGGATTGGCGGCGGGCGAGCATTCCCTGCCGTTGACCTTCAACTTGCCGCCGGAGATCAAAGTGCTGGAGCAGAAACCGCAACGATTCAAAGTACGTATCGTGAAACCGAAAAAGTAACAGGCGGCTGAAAAAGACTCACGCTGAACAAAGATGAAGTACGAAGGCCGAAGGATGAAAGAAGCCCGGGTAACTCTAGATTTCAGGATCGGGCGTTATTTCATCTTTAACTCGCTCAGTCGTTTCGTCCTTTAAACGCGTCTCGCCTCTGAGATCGATTTGAGCAGCCTGCAAACAGGGTTTTTCAGCAACCTGCTGGGGCGCAAGAAGGAGTTTATAGCGATGTCGCAGAGCCAGCCCAAAATCATAAAAGCGAAACGTCATATATTTGGAACCGACGGAGTACGCGGCATAGCCAATCAGGACCCGATGACCCCGGAGATGGCGCTGAAACTGGGCCGTGCTGTCTCGTTGGTGCTGCATGATCCAGTGGCGCAACCGCGGGAAGGGTCGGGGCGGTCCAAGCCTCCGTCGTGGTCGAAGATCCTCAGCGGAGATACGGAACACCGCTATAAGATTCTTATCGGCAAGGACACACGCCTCTCCGGCTATATGCTCGAGACGGCGCTCGCCTCCGGCATTTGTTCCAGAGGCGCCGATGTTTTGCTGGTTGGCCCGATGCCGACTCCCGGTGTGGCGTTTCTCACCCGCAGCATGCGAGCCGACGCCGGCGTGGTCATCTCGGCTTCGCATAATCCTTATCAGGACAACGGTATCAAGTTTTTTTCCTGGGACGGGTTCAAGCTGCCCGATGATGTCGAGGCGCGAATGGAAGAGATGATTTTCAACGGCGAGACCGAAGAGAACCGTCCGACGGCGTCCAAAATCGGCAAGGCGTTCCGGATTTCCGATTCCGTCGGGCGCTACGTGGTTTTTCTTAAGACGACATTTCCGCGCCATCTGACCCTCGAAGGTCTGCGCATCGTCGTGGACTGCGGCCATGGCGCGGCTTACCGCGTGGTGCCCGAGGTGCTGTCGGAACTTGGCGCGCATGTGATTCCCATCGGCGTTCAGCCCGACGGCGAAAATATTAATCGCAGTTGCGGCGCGCTCTATCCGCAATCGGCGCGCGATGTTTTGCTCCATGAACACGCCGATTTTGCCGTGTCGCTGGACGGCGATGCGGACCGCGCGGTTTTCGTGGACGAGACGGGCGACATTCTGGACGGCGATCAGATTCTCGCCGTCTGCGCCAAGGAGATGCATGAAAAAGGCACCCTCAAGGGTCAAACCGTGGTGGCCACGGTGATGAGCAATCTGGGATTGGAGCTGGCGCTCAAGCCTTTGGGAATCCAACTCGTGCGCACCGAGGTCGGCGACCGCTACGTTGTGGAGCGTATGCTGCAGGATGGCTATAATCTCGGCGGCGAGCAGTCAGGCCATATTTTATTCTTGGATCACAACACGACGGGGGACGGGGCTATCACCTGCTTACAGGTGCTCGCGTTGATGATCGAAACGGGCCGGCGGCTGAGCGAACTGAAGCGCGTGATGACGCGCCTGCCACAGGTGCTGGTCAATGTCAAAGTAAAGGAGAAAAGAGATTTTGAAGCGATGCCCAACGTAAGCCACAAGATCAAAACCGTGGAAGCGTCACTCAACGGGCGTGGGCGCACGTTGGTGCGCTATTCCGGCACGGAGATGCTGGCGCGGATCATGCTCGAAGGCGAAGACGAAAAACAAATCGACGCCATGGCTCGGGAAATCGCCGAGGAGATTCGCGCCGAAGTGGGAGCGCGCAAATGATTCGGCTCGGCGTCAACGTCGATCACGTCGCCACCTTGCGCCAAGCGCGCCGCGGCGAGGTTCCAGACCCCGTGAAAGCCGCACTTTTAGCCGAACAGGCCGGCGCCGAAGGCATTACCGTCCATTTGCGCGAGGATCGGCGCCATATTCAAGAGCGCGATGTCGAGCTTCTGCGCGCCGGGGTGAAGACCAAGCTGAATCTCGAAATGGCCGTGACTCCGGCGATGGTGGTCTATGCGCAAAGGGTCCGGCCCGATGACGCCTGTTTTGTGCCCGAGAAGCGCGAAGAGCTGACCACTGAGGGCGGACTCGACGTGGTCGGGCACAAAACCAAAATCGCGGAGGCCGTGCAACGATTGCAGGGAAACGGCATTCGAGTGAGCCTGTTCATCGATCCTGAAAAAGCGCAAATTGAAACCGCCCGGGAAGTTGGCGCCCGCGGTATAGAGATTCACACCGGGACTTATTGCAACGCGACGGGCGCGGCACGCGAAAAAGAATTGGCGGCGGTTATCGCCGGTGCGCGACTGGCACGGAGCCTTGGCTTGGAAGTTCACGGTGGCCACGGGCTCAATTATGAAAATGTCTCGCCCATTGCTCATATTCCGGAAATCGTCGAGCTCAACATCGGCCACAGCATCATCGCCCGCGCTGTATTCGCCGGCATCGCGCAAGCCGTGCGGGAAATGAAGGAAATTCTATTTTGTGCTCGGCCCTCGTGATCGTGCCCGGTAGCAGCCTGTTCAAGGTTCAACGTTCAACGACTCTCTCATTGAACGGCTTGAACTTTGAACCTTGAACCATGATCGTAGTCACCGCCGAACAGATGCGCGAGATGGATCGACTGACGATCCAAAAGCACGGTGTTCCTAGCCTGAAACTGATGGAGCGCGCGGGTCGACGCGTCACCGCGGCCATTCTCGAGAAATTTGCCGGTGCCGCAAAAAAGGGTGTCCTCGTCGTCGCCGGAAAAGGCAACAACGGCGGTGACGGCTTTGTCATCGCGCGTCTGCTCAAGAAAAAACGAATCCAATGTGAAGTGGCGCTCCTGGCCAAGTGCGCCGAACTATCACCGGATGCCGCGCATAACTGCCGCGCCTTTGAAAAGCTCCGGGGCAAAGTCACGGAGATTACCGCGGGCAATCTCGAAAGCCTCGAGCGCAAAGTCGCTGGCAGGGGCTTGTTAGTGGATGCGATCCTGGGGACGGGAATCAAAAGCGAGGTCCGCGGGCTCTATGCCGAAGCAATTACTCTGATGAATGCCAGCGGGGTTCCCATCATCGCCGTCGATATACCCTCCGGTCTCGACACCGACCGGGGCATTCCGCTGGGCGTGTCAATTCAAGCGGAAATGACGGTGTCACTGGGCTACGCCAAGCTCGGCCAGGTGATTTACCCGGGTATCGAATTCTGCGGCGATTTGGTCGTGGCCGATATCGGCATCGATCCCTTGGCGGTAGAAGCGGTCGCGCCGGCGACTGAAGTTCTGACGCGCAAAGAGATGAGTTGGCTCGTGCCACGGCGGCGGGCGGATACACACAAGGGAACCTATGGACATTTGCTCGTGATCGCCGGCGCCAGAGGCAAGACCGGCGCGGCGGTTCTCGCGTGCCGCGCCGCGATGCGCGCCGGCGCGGGGCTGGTAACGTTGGCCGCGCCGCGATCTTTGAACGATATTTTTGCCAGTTCGTTGGTTGAGGTGATGACCGAGTTATTGCCGGAAAATAGCGCCGAGGAATTGGAAGAGTTGACGCCGGAGCAGTGGCTGCGCCTGGTGGAGCGGAAAAATGCCCTGCTGTTCGGGCCGGGCATAGGCGTCAACGAGGGGACGCGAAGTACGCTTCGATGGCTGCTGAGAAATTTAGCCGTTCCTTGGGTCATCGACGCCGATGGGCTTAATAATCTTGCGCTTGATCTAGATCGCTTAAGAAGCGCCAAGACGGCGCCAGTTCTGACCCCTCATCCGGGGGAAATGGCGCGCCTGATCGGCAAGACGACCGCCGCGATTAGCCAAGATCGTGTGGCTGTCGCGCGGGAGTTTGCGGTCAAGCATCGCTGTCACCTGGTTCTCAAAGGCGCGCGGAGCGTCGTCGCCACTGCTCAGGGGAAAATTTTTATCAACCCCACCGGCAATCCCGGGATGGCCAGCGGCGGCATGGGCGATGTGCTCGCGGGAATGCTCGCGGCCTTATTGGGCCAGGGGTTTAGCCCGGAGGATGCCTTGAAGCTTGGGGTTTACCTCCACGGCTTCGTCGCTGACGGCTTAGCCGACAAAAAAGGCGAGATCGGTCTCATTGCTTCCGATATTATCGAGGCCTTGCCCGCCGGTATGCGCGCGCTCTCGACGCCCACATCGTAGTCTCGAAATTTCCCGCAAAATATATTAGTTGTTCTTATGGAGATCGCCCTGTAGATGGGTGCCTGGAGCGTCGTAAGCCATTCGCAGAGCCAGACTAAAAATTGCGGCAAGAAATTAGCTCAGTTGCTCGAAGGCGGCGAAATTATCGGCCTTAGGGGCGAGCTAGGATCGGGCAAAACTTGTTTCGTGCGCGGCGTGGCGGAGGAGTTGGGGGTCGGTAAAGACGCCTGGATTCGCAGCCCGACGTTTACTCTGATCAACGAGTATCACGGCCGCCTGCCGGTTTATCATATCGACCTTTATCGGATAAGCGGGCACTCGGAACAGGCGGCGCTCGACCTGCGCGAGTATCTGTACGGCGACGGGGTCTGTTTGGTCGAATGGTTTGAGTACCTTCCGGCGGATGAGGCCGAGGAGTTTCTCGAGGTGAATATTGCCCACGCCGGCGCTAATCGGCGCTGGTTGACGTTTAGTGCCCACGGCGATCGTTATGAGCGGATTTTACGCGGTTTAAGGCGCAAAAGTTCAGCGATTCAAAGAATTCTAAGATCTGAGCCTTGAAAACTAAATTTTATGCGATTGCTCGTGCAAAAATATGGCGGCACTTCCGTCGGAACGATAGACCGCATCAAACATGTGGCGGAAAAGGTCCACGCCGCCAAGCGGGCGGGCGACGACCTCGTCGTGGTTGTTTCAGCAATGGCGGGGGAAACCAATCGGTTGGTCGGCTTGGCGCAGCAGATATCCGAGGTCCCCGACGAGCGCGAAAAGGACGTGTTGCTCGCTTCCGGGGAACAGGTGTCGGTGGCGTTGCTTAGCCTGGCGCTGAAAGAGTTGGGTCAACCGGCGCGCTCATATCTCGGCCATCAAGTCCGTATCGGTACCGACAAAGCCTACGGCAGGGCACGCATCAAGAACATCGACTCCACCAAAATTCATGCCGCATTGAAGGCGGGAGAAGTGGTCGTCGTCGCGGGCTTCCAGGGAGTCGATGAAGACGATAATATCACTACCCTTGGGCGCGGCGGCTCGGACACCAGCGCGGTGGCGCTGGCGGCGTTTCTAAACGCCCGGGCTTGCGAGATTTACACCGATGTTGAGGGCGTCTTTACCGCCGATCCCAATATCTGTCCCGATGCAAAAAAACTGCAGCGCATTTCCTACGACGAAATGATCGAGCTGGCCAGCACCGGGGCGAAGGTCTTGGAAATCCGGTCCGTTGAGTTTGCCAAGAAGTTTTCCGTTCCGGTGCATGTGCGCTCGACTTTTAACGATGTCGAAGGGACCTGGCTTTTGAAGGAGGACAAGAGCATGGACGAGGTGTTGGTGTCGGGCGTGAGCTACGACAAGAATGAAGCGAAGATTACGCTCCAGCGCGTGCCCGACAGGCCGGGTTTGGCGGCGCAAGTTTTTGGCCCCATCGCCGCGGCCAATATCGTCGTGGACATGATCATTCAAAACGCCAGCGAAGATAGCACCACCGATTTGACTTTTACCGTGCCGAAAGCCGACCATAAGAAAGCGCTGGCCATCGTGGAAAATATGGTTCCGGTCCTCCAGGCCCGAGGCGTTATGGTCGATACCGATATCGCGAAAGTGTCCGTGGTGGGCGTGGGCATGCGCACCCACGCCGGAGTCGCGGCCAAGATGTTCGAAGCTCTGGCCGCCGAAGGCATCAACATAGAAATGATTTCGACCTCGGAAATCAAGATTTCCGTGGTCATCGAGGCGAAGTATACGGAACTGGCGGTGCGCGCGCTACATGACGCGTTTATCGGGAAGCGGGGAAACACATGAAGGACGTATTGCTCTACGACACGACTTTGAGGGACGGCTGCCAGGCCGAGGACATTTCGTTTACCCTGGAAGACAAGCTGCGCATTGCGGAGAAACTGGCCGAGCTGGGTATCGATTACATCGAGGGCGGATACCCCGGGTCCAATGCCCGAGACGCCGATTTTTTCAGGCGCGTGAAGGCGCTCAAGTTGAAAAACGTCAAGATCGCTTCCTTCGGTACCACCCGCAAGCCGGGCGCGAAACCGTCACAAGACTTGAATTTGAAGGTGTTGCTCGATGCCGACACCCCGGTGGTCACCCTAGTGGGCAAGACCTGGGACCTGCATGTGCGCGACGATTTGCGCATTAGCCAGAAGGCGAACTTGGAGGTCATCGGCGATTCCATCGCCTTCGTTAAGCGGCGTGTGGACGAGGTGATTTTCGACGCGGAGCATTTTTTCGATGGCTTTCGCGCCAACCCCGACTATGCGCTCGCCTGCCTCAAAGCGGCGCAAGAAGGCGGCGCCGACTGGATCGTGCTTTGCGACACCAACGGGGGGCGCTTGCCAGGCGATATTCGCGAGGCGCTCAGCCATGTGAACCGGACCATCAAGACGCCCATTGGCATCCATTGCCATAACGACAGCGAACTGGCCGTGGCCAATACCCTGGCGGCAGTCGAGATGGGCGTCACCCAGGTACAGGGGACAATCAACGGATTCGGCGAGCGCTGCGGCAACCTGAATCTGGTTTCCATTATTCCCAATCTGCAACTAAAAATGGGGAAAAATTGTGTCAAACCAGCGCAACTCAAGAAGCTGCGCGAGGTCTCGCATTTCTTTTATGAGTTGGCGAATATTCAGCCCAACAAACGCCAGCCTTATGTCGGCGACAGCGCCTTCGCGCATAAAGGTGGGCTGCACGTCTCCGGTGTGCTCAAGAACCGCGAGACTTATGAGCATATCGATCCCGACCTGGTCGGCAACCGGCAGCGGGTGCTAGTCTCGGATCTATCAGGCCGAAGCAACGTCGTTTACAAGGGCAAAGAGTATGGCATCGATCTTACCGAGAAAGGCGAAGCGATTCACGATATTCTGCGCCGCACCAAGGAGCTGGAAAGCCAGGGCTACGAATTCGAAGCGGCCGAGGCTTCTTTCGAGCTGTTGATCCAGGAGGCGCTCGGCAGGAAGAAGAAAAACTTCGGACTGGTAGGCTTTCGCGTAATCGATGAGAAGCGCAAAGAAGGCGAGCCGCCGATCTCCGAGGCGACCATCATGGTGCAGGTCGACGGCGAGATGGAACACGCCGCGGCCATGGGTAACGGTCCCGTGAACGCCCTTGACCAGGCCCTGCGCCGCGCCCTGACAAAGTTCTATCCGACACTCAAACAAGTGGAATTGTTGGATTACAAGGTGCGTGTTTTGTCGTCAGGCGAGGGCACCGGCGCCGTGGTGCGCGTGTTGATCGAGTCCGGCGACGGCAAGGACCGCTGGGGAACAGTCGGAGTTTCTCACAATGTCATCGAGGCGAGCTGGCAGGCCCTGGTGGACAGCATAGATTACAAGCTATACAAAGATGCGCGGCACCGGGCGAATTAAAAATGGCAGGCGAGAGGCGAAAGACAACAGACGAGAGGGAAGGAATGAATCATTTCTTTCTCGCGCCTCGCGCCTCTAGCTTCGCGCCTATTCGTCATGTGGCAAAATATTAAAGAAGATATCCAGGTGATTTCCCAGCGCGACCCGGCGTTGCGGTCGGTGTGGGAAATCGCGCTTGCGTATCCTGGCTTTCACGCGATTCTGATGCACCGGCTGGCGCACTGGTTATGGCAGCGCCAACTGACTACCCTGGCGCGCTTCGTGAGCCATATCGGACGCTTCCTTACCGGGATTGAGATCCATCCCGGCGCGAAAATCGGCCGGCGCTTTTTTATCGACCACGGTATGGGAGTCGTAATCGGTGAGACCACCGAAATCGGTGACGATGTGACGGTCTACCAGGGCGTCACGCTCGGTGGTACGTCGACCGAGCGCATCAAACGTCACCCCACGATCGAGGACTCGGTGACGATTTTCAGCGGTGCGGCGGTCCTGGGTCCGGTGACTGTCGGTCGCCATAGCCGGGTAGGAGCCGGCTCCGTCTTAGTGAGTTCGGTGCCGCCGCACTCCACCGTGGTCGGCATCCCCGGCAAAGTCGTAAAGGTCGAGGCGCGCCATACGCCCGCAGGCAAAGCAATTATCGACCTCAACTCGGCCGACCTGCCCGATCCAATCGCTAAAGCGATCGGCAGCCTGGCCGACTACGTTGAAGTATTGGAGAAGAAGATCGATGAATTGAATGCCCGGCAAGGCGGCCTTGAGGAAAAAACCGCCGAGGAAAGCGAAGTTCTCAACAAAGTGAAAGAGCTGCTCAGGAATACGGGAAGCTGATTCAATGCGTTTCTAATTTCAAATTCCTAGTTTCTGGTTCAAATCCGAAAACTAGAAAACCAAAACTAAGAACTTGAAACTTTAAAGCGCGCGAGAAAACGGCGAAGTCGAGAAGAGCAGCCAGAAATATTTGGTGTATGTCCAATAGAGAAAAAGTGGTGGTC
>DATBLC010000355.1:0-26908 GCA_036555515.1 Binatia bacterium | reverse complement strand
TTTTTTCCCGGCATGCGCCCATTCGATGGCACGTTGAAGGAAGACTTGGAAACAGCGGCCAAAGCCATCGGCTGGAACAAGCCGCTGGCCAAAAACCATGGCCGCACGGTGGCTTGCTCCGGCAGCGACGCCGGCGCTTATCCGTTGACTTCTACTGCGATCCGAGTGCACGCGGACGGTTCGGCGACAATCCTCACCGGCAGCACGGAGCTAGGACAGGGCAGCCACACTATTCTTCCACAAATAGCCGCGGAAGAGCTCGGCATTCCTTACGCCAAAGTCCGCGTCGTCTCCTCCGATACGGCGATCACACCCTACGACCGTTCCACCGGCGCGAGCCGAACCACCACGCTGATGGGCAGCGCGATCATCGATGCCAGCCGGGACGCCATCCAGCAGATGGTGGTGATGGCGGCCGATGTCCTCAAAGTGAATGTCGCTGAGATTCAGGTCGTCCGGGGCGGCGTGCGCTGCGGCGAAGCGCAGCTCAGCTGGTCGGAGGTTATCAGCAAATATTACGCCCTCCCTGACGGAGAAGTGATCGGCCGCGCCTATATTCGCAAGGATGGCCGGTTTGCCAAATTACCCGTCTTCTGGGAAACCGCCGCCACGGCCTGTGAAATTTCCGTCGACGAGGAAACCGGCAAGATCACCATGGAAAAATTAGCCACCGTCGGCGACGTCGGCCTGGCCATCAATCCAGCGCTTGCCGAAGGCCAAGACATCGGGGCAGCGACCATGGGTATGGGTATCGGGCTTTTCGAAGAACTCGTCTACGAGGGGTCGCAGTTGGTCAACGGGTCGATTCTCGACTATCGATTGCCGAGATTCTCCGATCTCCCCAAAGAGGTAGAATTACATCTGGTGCAAAACCAAGATGGCGTCGGCCCCTACGGGGCCAAGGGGGGTGGCGAGGCGTCGCTGAACTCCATGGCCGCCAACATTGCCAACGCGGTTGACCGCGCCGTCGGCGTGCGCATTCGCCAGGCGCCGCTTACCCCGGAACGCGTCTGGCGCGCGCTGAAAGCGAAGATGGTTCAGGGTTCAAAGGTTCAAGAGTTCAAAGATAAATAATCAAGAGCTGACGTATCTTGAACACTTGAACTTTTGAACCTTGAACGAGACGAAATTATGATGCCCTTAAGACGTTTCACCATTCACCAACCGAAGACCCCAGCCGAAGCGTCGCAGATGCTCGCCGAGTTCGGCGACAAAGGCCGCCTGTACGCGGGCGGCACGGAATTGCTGCTTGCCATGAAGCATGACCTGCTGCGCTACGAGCATCTGATTGACGTCAAGACCATCGCCGGTCTGAACAGAATTGAGCTCAAAGATGGCGCCGTGATGATCGGCGGCACTGCTACGCACCGGGCCATCGAGCGCTCTTCTGTGGTAAAACAGAATTTGCCGGTCCTTGCGGAGATGGAAACCAGAGTCGCCAACGTGCGCGTGCGCGCCAGCGGCACGCTGGGCGGCAACCTTTGCTTCGCCGAACCTCATTCCGACCCGGCCACGTTGCTCTTGGCTCTCGGCGCAAAAGTCAACGTGCAAGGCAAAGCCGGCGCGCGGTCGATGGCAATAGACAAGCTCATCACCGGCTCCTACGAGACATCGCTTGCGCCGGATGAAATCATGACGGGTGTTGAGATTCCAGTCCTGGCGAAATCGCAGCGCGCCGCTTATTTAAAATTTCAGCTCAAAGAACGTCCGACCCTAGGTTTGGCTCTCGTCATGGATTTGGATGGTGACACCATCAAGAAGGCCTCCGCGGTCGTCGGCAGCGTAAGCGCTGTGCCGACCGAGTCCGAAAAAGCCAACGGGCTGCTCGTGGGATCGAAAGCACAAGTGGAAAAACAGTTGGGCGATGCCGCTCAAGCCCTGGCCGATGCCGCCGATCCCCTGGACGATCTCGAAGGCAGCGCGGAATACAAACGCCATCTGATCGGAGTGTTCTTGAAACGAGCTTTTATCAAAGCGCTATCTTGAGTCCTTGCCCGCTTTCGTAGCTCAACATGGGCTTTTCAAGCCCAGACGATTGTGTCGTCGAAAGCCAAATCGTCTTATCCGAAAACATAAAGAGATCGGTTCTTTTGATCCGTGGGCATAGAGTGATGCCGCTCAGACTTAGCCCACCTTAAAAGCTACACTCGGCAAATCACGACATGTTTTCCCTTCCGCTCCTCCAAAGTCCTGAGAGTTCCTAAAACATCGCTCAGCCTACCGCCTGCGCGTCATGAGGCGGTATCCTTATATATAGATCGTGTGTGAATAGCGGCCCTCAGGACCAGACGCAGTTAAAACCCGGATTCCGCAATTGCGCTCGCAGCAAACGCGCGGTGCAACCCTTCCGTAGCGAAGTCGATGTGTTTCTGCCTCTGAGCCGACATCGAGCAACGGTGCTTCGACGGAACGTTAAAGCTAGTAACGACGAAGTGCCAAAGCGCAAAATGACTTTGAAATTTTACAGTTGGACGCCTTCGCTGCTCCAGGGTTCCACCTCGCTTGCCGTCCCCTCAGTCTAACTGGGTATCCGGGTTCAATACTGACCTGCTCATTTCGACGTTTCGAGAATTCCCGAAACGTCGAAGTGTCAGGTGAAAAAAGCCTTAGGGTGTTGCAGTAGAGCCCCCGTGACCTTAATTTGACGTTTTGAGAATTCTCAAAACCTCAAAGTGTCGCTGATGGGTTTTGAATCGCACGTGTGTTTCTGGTAATGGGCTCGTGGCGGAAACAGCGGTAGTTTTTTCCCAATGCCATAGGCAGTCGATTGGACTTTTGCAAGATGATGGGCTTGACTATCGAGCTCCGTGTTCCGTAGTAGAATGGTACAAGGTCCGAACCCCGTCATAGAAGGCGATCTCAGAGTTCCGCGGCGCGAAAGGAGCCCGTCCATGAATATGCGAATCTCGTGGTTCGGCGTGCTAATCCGTTTGATCGGAGCGCTGGCCGTCGTTCTGTTGAGCTACAACCCGACCGGCTACTCCTTTTATCACTGGGCGTTGCAGGACTTCGCTAGCATTACCGCGGTGAAAGCATTCTCGGGGACAGTCTTGCTGGTCGGATGGGTTGTGTGCATTCGCACAGCCTTCGTATCTCTAGGCGCCATCGGCCTTATCCTCTGCGCGCTCGTGCTCGGCGCCCTGATTTGGCTACTTACTGACTATGGAATTCTCAATCCTGATAGTCCGTCTCTGCTTGCCTGGATCTCCCTGATCGTGATCGGGATCATTCTGGGCATTGGCCTGTCCTGGTCGCTATTGCGCGCGCGCGTCACTGGTCAGGTCGAAGTAGATTGAACATTCGATGACTTCGGTTACCACGCCAAGCTTGACCCTGCCGCATTGTCTAAGATAAACCTCAGGGCGAACGCGGAGCTCAAAGCGCGTTCAAGTGGTTCGGAACGTTTTGAACTCTTCGTAAAGCAAAGATTTGGAGGAACTATGCTGCCTCAGAAAACCATTAACGGCATCACGTTAAAGATCCGCCACACCATGCTGCCGGTGACCAACATGGAGCGCACGGTGGATTTCTATACTCGTCTCCTCGGTATGGATATCCAGCGCATCAGAGATGTTCCGGATAGAAATGAACGGGTGCGTTACCTTGGCTATGGCAGCGAAGATGACGGCCCCTCTCTCGAGCTGATCGAATCTGCCGAGAGCCGGAGAAAAACTCCATTGGCGCCATGGACTGGGCACATCGCGCTCTACGTGTCGGATTGTTACAAGCTCAGCGAAAAGCTCAAAGCCGAAGGCGTGGAATTTGTCAGCGGCCCCGGACCGAACCGGCCAGGCGGCAAGGATATCTACGCTTTTATCAAAGACCCCGATGGTTACGTCATCGAGCTGACCGAGCGACACGCGACTACCGGCCCGGTCGCAAAACTTTCGGGGGATATTAGCTAACCATGGCCCGTGCATATTCCGTAAATCTCTCCTATCCCTTTTTTTCAAAAAGGAGAAGCCCTTGGAGCCAAGCCGACGAGTACTGCATGAGAAAAATCCCCTTTTGTAAAAAGGGGATACAGGGGTATTTCGTCAGCGGAAAGAACTTATTCTCTTGACTCTTACTACATGGTGCGCAAGCATCCCCGCAAACTTCTGTCTTCTGTCGGCGACCTCCGGGCCTCGGCGGTGAAAAATTCTCCGGCTCTAATTCGCCGCAGAGACACGGGTCATGAGAAAAAATCGCCGCTCGCCCTTCGACGGTCTCAGGACGAACGGCTAAGTATTTGAATTACCCATTATGCCATTCCGTTCGTGCTGAGGCTCTCGAAGCATGAACGGATTTTTTCTCACGACCACGGAGTACGCTGAGAGCGAATCCCGGCTACTTGACGAACAACGATTCGTATCCCCTCCTGTAATCCACTAATTTTTCCGCCAACTCAACACGGCTTGGTACCACTTTGAGGTGCGTAGGGTAGCCCTCCGGCCTTATCCCGGGTCGCGCCGGTTCGCGCCCGCGTCTAGCGAAAAGTCGTTGCCCCTCTTCCGAGAGTACGTAGTCGATGAAAAGTTTTGCCGCATTTGGATGCGGCGCGCGCTCAACAACACTGATTGGATGAAGCGCGACAATGGCCGGCTCTAACCCTACCCAGTCTACTGGCGCGCCTTGTTTTTTCATGAGGTGCGGCCGATACCAATACGCGACGACTTGCAGGTCAAATTCTCCAGCCGCGAGCAACTGAGTTATGAGCGAACGCCCGGAGCGGATCGCGACCTCTTGCTTCGCCAGCGCCTGCATGAACTCCATGCCCTTTTTCTCGCCCATCAGGTAGAGCATGTTGGCGAACCAGCGGTCCTCATTTTTATCCAATACCATCCGCCGCCTCCAGCGCGCGTGAAGGAGATCTTCCCAGCGCTTTGGCAGTTCGTCGCGTTTCACGCGTGTCGTGTTATAGGCCGTGACGATCAAGTTGTCGTAAAGATCGGTCCAGTACCCGTTCGGATCTTTGAACCCTTCAGGATAGGCAGCGGCATGAGGTGATTTATAGGGGGCCATGAGTCCCATCTTTTGCATGTGATAGGTTTCGAACTCGCCGACACTCAGGGTATCGGCCGAGAAAGTTCCGGCTTTTCGCTCCACATTCAAGCGGCTGAGAATCTTGTCATGCGTGGAGCGGAAGATATCGGTCTTGACGAACGGATATTTGGCCTCGAAGCCGCCCGTCAGGACGCGCGCGAATTCGGTTTCCACGGAGGTGTAGAAAACCATCTTCCCTTCTTTTTTGGCGCCTTCGATCAACGCGCGCTGCGCGTCGCCTTCGGCGCCCAACGCCGCCCCGCACAAGACGGCAAGAAACAGAGTCACGGACATCAGCGCTTGTGTCATCATCTCCTCCTTCTCGTTGTGCGCAGTGTTTACTACGATTTAGAAACAAATTCGCTATCGCGAACCACGAATCGCCAGGGCTTGTGCTTCCAGTCCCCGGCGTACTCTACGCCAATCCGCGGCGTGGCGACAAACTGCGGCGCCAATTCGAGGCGATCTTCCAAGTAAAGAACTTTGCCGCAAACATCATCGCCGTTGAGCGTCCGGTCGATCGCGAAGGCCTGGCACAGTTTGCCAGGACCGCTCGCCAGATTTCGACGTTCTTTCGTGCCTCGTCGCGCGCCCATCAAACCGATACCTTCCATAGGCTCCACGGCCCGGATCAAAACCGCCGCCGGAAAATCCACCGCTTCCGTGACGATGTTGAGCATGTGATGAAAACCGTAGACCAAGTATACATAAGCGTGGCCGGCGCGCCCGAACATCACCTGCGTCCGCGCAGTGCGCCCGCGGGATGCGTGGCAGGCCTTGTCTTCGGGTCCGACATACGCTTCGGTTTCTACGATTCGGCCAATGGTCGTGCCGTCCTCGTGCTTGCGCACGAGGTACTTGCCCAGCAATTGCCGGGCGACATCAAGCGTCGGTTGCTGGTAAAATGACCGCGGTATTTTCACGAAGAACTCATGTGTTTCATTAGGCCGGAGATGATCCTATTGATAGTTGGCCAGCCAGCGCCGCTGCTGTTCGCGCAAGCGCTTATCCGCCCAGCCCACGTACTCTTTGTTGTCGAAGTTTCTGCCGATCCAGATCACGGTATGGTCCTTCGCCAGCTCAGCGGCAAATTCGACAGCCACACCGCTTCCTCGCAAAGCCTTAACGTAAGCGTCAAGTCTTTCGGGATAAAAGGCCGTCTGCAGCAGCCGGTTGTTGTAGAATGTGAGGATCAGTTTTCCCGGTTGCCCGAGGTGCTCAAAAGGCGAAAGACTCACTGCATAGACTCGATAGGGAGGCGTTGCATTACCCCTGGATAACGATATTTCTTCAACAACCTTTATCTCGACTTCGCGCGGCAACTTTGGCAACACTTCTTCACGGGAGGCGTAGCTTTCGAACCCAGGGAACAATGGCGAACGCGCCTTTTCGACTTCGGTGAAGCTTTCCGAGCCGCAGCCCACAAACCATGCCGCAAGCAGGGCAATGTGAAGCCCGGCAGCTAGGAGACGGATCATGAAACCGTGAATTATCCCGACCGCTCAATTCCGTCCCAGATCTCGACCCACGGCGCCTTGGACTCCATATGCATATTCTTGGACATCGTCACACCAGGATCGCTGTCCAGGGTCCCGACGCGAAGACGAAGATTATTCGGATCCTTCGCCTTGCGCTTCACAATCGGTGAGCCGCAGCGCCCGCAAAACTCCCGAAAGAAGCCGGGAGAAGATTCCCATTGCTTCAATAATTCTCGCCCGGCGACATACTGAAACGAGCGGGCCGGAATCGTCGCGCCGCTCGAAAACGCGGAACCCGACATTTTTCGGCACAAGCTGCAATGACAGTTCGTGATTTTTTCAATCGCGCCGTCGATTTCGTACTTGACGCCGCCGCAGAGACATGAGCCTATGAGCATTGAACCTCCCTATATCCTGTTGATTCTATCGTAGCTGCCCGTCTTAATGGGCGGTGACTCGTCGGTGTCGCTACCAGCGCAGCCCAAAATCGTAGACAGAAAGATTCTTCGCGCTGCCCAGAATGACACTCTCAAGGTGGTCATCCTTAACGGCAGACTGTGTGAAAACTCCGTTCATGGTTCCCTTCGGCGTCGCTCAGGGCAGGCTAGCTCACCACGAACGGATGTCAGACATTAGAAATCACGCATTTAGCCGTTCGCAGCTTCGTCGAAGGGCTCCACACGGTCTGACGGAGTTAAGGATCTGGAGCTAAAACGATCACTAACTCTTAATTGCCCGCTTTGATTTCCCGCACCAGACTCCAATCCACCAGTTGGCTCAACGGAATATCTCTGGTGATCTTGAGGCGTTCTTTTGTCAGTTGCACGTCGAGCTGGACGCCCTTATCGGAAATTATGCCGTCGTCGGTGAAAGAATTGATCGACGCGTCGTAGGCTTTCGCCGATTGCGCCGGTGAAATGCTCAGATAGTCGGAAAGCATCTGGATCGTCTCGGCACGGTTCTGCTTCATGAAGCGCGAGCCGCGCACGCCGGCGCGTATGACTCTCTTCACCTGCGCGCGTTGGCTTTGAAGCTTCGCTTCCATGACGGCGATGCCGGACAGTGGCAGCTCGATGAGATCTCCCAAATAGACGAGCCGGCGAAATCCTTCGTCTTCCGCCTTGACCGCGAAGGCGACGTCAATCGGTGTAGCGTCGATGGAGCCCGCGCGTAGCGCCACCAGCCGCGTCGGGCTTTCGCCCGTGACAATGATTGTGACATCCCTATCCGGCTCCATGCCGAAGTGCCGCACCGCGACGCGCGACAAATAGTCCACGGTGCCCGCCACCGAATCGACGCCGATAACCTTGCCCTTGAGATCCTTCGGCGTCTTGATTTCCGGCCGGGCAATCAGGACGTGCAGCGGACGATCGGCGAAGCCGACGACGGCTTTAATGGGAACGCCGGTTACTGCGGCGCGCAGCGCCGATCCCCACGCGAGCAGATAGTCCACGTCGCCGGACATGAGCGCTTTTACGCCGAGGGCGGGTTGCATCTGCACCTTGTCAACGTTGACCCCTTCGTCTTTGAAGAAGCCCTTGCGCATGGCAACCACGACGGGAAATTCGAAAAGGCCCCGGCTCGGCGTCGCGATGGTTACCCGTTCAGCGCCGAACGCGGTGAGGATGGGTAACGGCAAGGCGAGCGCGCAAAGCGCAACGGCACAGTGCAAAATAACTGCTCTGATTATATTCTTGTCCATCGTCAATACCTCGATCTATTCCATGCGAACATTCTTGGAGAAATCATACTTTGTCGAGTAGTCGTTTTCAAAAACCGAGGCGATTCGGTCTTTGTCCCAGCCGCCCGCGAAGCATTTTTTGAGAAACGCCATCATCAGGCTCCAGGCATCTTTCGCCGCTTCTTTGCGGTATCGGCCAGGCATGGTGTCGTTGAGCCAGCCGTGCGGCGCATCGCGGTAAACGCGAATGTGAAAGCTTTTCTTGGCTTTTTCCAAACAATTGCGGAAGCGCACGACGTCGTCAATAGAAATAATATGATCCGCTTCGCCAAAGACTCCCAACACGGGACATGTGATCCGGGCGACCAGCTCTTCGATGGGCGTGGGTCTAAGGTCGTTGCCCTGCCATTCCCCACCGCCGACGGCGCCATAGAGCACGACGGCGCCCGCGACGTCGTTCCGATTGGCCGCAAGCAGCACCGGCTGCCGACCCGTCTGGCACACGCCGATAATGCCGATCTTCGCGGTGTCGACGCTTTTGAGTTTTTTCAGATACTCCACCGCGGCGTTCAAATCTTCGAGGGCGCCGTCGTCGGTGAGATCGACTCTTTGCTCGCCCCGCAGGACCGCTTTGCGGTCGCCCGTGAAGCGGTGAAAAAGATCCGGCGCCAGGCCGACAAACCCGGCTTGGGCCAGCTTTACCGTAAGGTCCTTGGTATGTTGATCGATACCGTAGCGCTCGTGAAGGATAATCACCGCCGGACGCTTGCCTTTTGCTTTCGGCAATGCTCGCACCGCTTCGATACCGCGGCCGAACTTGATCATTGAAGCTTGGATCCCGGTCTTCTTTCTAGCCGCCGAGTTAGCTGCCATATCAGCCTCCGAATTTCTCTGAAACCTGGGTCGTACTTCTCAGCGCCGCCAAGCTTATTCCGCCAGGAATGAAAGAGTCAAGATTGCGCTCACGCGGGCGATTAATTTTAGTCTGGAGACGATTCGATGTCGGTTCGGTCGAGCCGTGTACACCTTCGATTTACAGATCGGATCGGCCCCCATCTCTGCTCTCCCCCGCGTGGAGACCGTGTCGCAAAGTCATTCTGAGGCGATCGCCCAAGAATCTCGATTTCGTAACCACTTGAAATTGCGAGATGCTTCGCGTTGCTCAGCATGACACCGAGGCGTTTGGCGGATTGCGACAAAGTCGCGCCGGGGGGTAACCACTGGAACTACTGAAACCATTGGAACTTCTGGAACGGGAGCATAGCGTTGCGGGAGCGCGGCGTCATACACTGCGCTTGTTTAGCCGCTCACGCCGCCGTATATTCCGCGCCATGGAACTCAAAGATGGCTCTTCGTTGGTCGCGAGTCTTACGACCGTTGGACGCAAGAGTGGTTTGCCGCGGACGGTGGCGCTGCGCTTTCTTTATTTCAAAGGAATCTTCTACGCCTCTTCCAGCCGGGTGGAAGGGAAACACTGGTGCCAGAACATGATAAAGAATCCCGCGGTCGAAATCCGCTCCGGAGGTGAGAAGTTCTATTGTCTGGCGAAGCAGGTGACCGACGAAGCTCTGCGCCGCCAAATCCTAACCCTGCGCGATTCCCCACCGCATATGGACCGGGTGGTTTTTGAAATCACGCCGCGCCAATAAGGCGCGCCAGGGAGTCACTTGGTTTTTTCTTCGACCTTCTTCTCGAGAGCCTCGGCCCCTTTCTGCATCCCCTCGTACATCTGTTTTTCCTTTTGCATGCCTTCTTGGATTGCCTTCTGCGCTTCCTTCGCCCGCTCATCAGAACTCTTCTGGTCGCCGCCGCAACCTAGCAATGCTAGAATCAAACTCAGCAGTATCCATCGACAGTATTTCATCGCTGTCCTCCTTCTTCCCTTAATGAAGTAACAAAGAGTGCAAAACGTTCAAGCCGTTTAAGCCGTTCAAAACGTTTTGAACAAATTGAACGCTTACTAATGCACGCCAGGGAGCAATACAGTGGCACCACCGGCGGCGCTTTTTTTTACGCGGTCTTCTGCTATCCTGTTATTGGAAGTTGTGATGTCTCATATTCTTGCGATTATTGTTGGAATCGTGCTAGCCGGCGGCTTCGCTGACGCCGAATCAGCGGACGCGCCCGTCAAACTTAGAAGCAGTCCGACCCTTTCGGTGCTCGGCGTAGGACCCTGGAAAACCGTTCAGAAAGGAATCGATCTCCGCAAGCTCGCTCTGGAGCGGGCGCAATCCGCATATGTCCTCGACCTCAAGCTTTTTCGCTTCGAAACCGGTTCGATCGCGCCCCGGGTAATTTATGGCGCAGACCATGATCTCAAGCTGGCGGATGTCAAAATCCTCGCGCAAAAAACCGGCGCAATCGCCGCCATCAATGCCAACTATTATGACCCTGAGGGACGACCGCTCGCCTTCTTGAAAACCGCGGCTAAGACCGTCAATTCGCGCGTCTCCCCGGCAGCAATTTATTCGGGGATTTTCGGGGTGAAAGATCGCCAACCGTTCATTGCACACCGCGACCATTTTCTGCCGGCCCACGCCGACGAAGCGATTCAATCGGGGCCGCTGCTGCTGCTAGGCGGCAACGCACAAGCAACTACCGGAGTGCCGAGCCGGCCGGGCCGGCGCGCGCTGATCGGCATCGACAAAGACCAACGGCTGTTTATCGCCGTGACCGACACCCTACTCGGCGGTCTGTCGTGGGCCGAACTCCTCGAGCTGTTTTCCGCTCCGCAATGGCAGCTCCAGGCGCATGATCTCCTTGCCCTCGATGGCGGCGGTTCGGCGCAGGTTTACATCAAGAGCGGAAAATACGAAGAACTGATCGCCGGAACCGCCGAGGTTCCGGTCGCCATCGGCTTCTTCCCGAAGACACAGTAGCTTTTCTCCGGGTACAGGTTCCAATCGTTCCAGTTGTTCCAATCGTTTTAAATTAGGGGACTGTCCCCTTGTGTGACCGGTGGAACGGCTGGAACCATCGGAACGATTGGAACGTCTATTTTTAGTTCAGAGAGAAAAACGCCGCGCGGCTCCACTCCAGCGCCCGCGCGGGCAATATCCCCAGATAGAGCGTTCCTGCCACCGCCAGAGCCACGGCGACGTAAAGGCAAGGCGACTGAGCGAAGGATTTACCTTCCGAACCGCCTTCTTCCATGTACATCGCCACTATCACGCGCAGATAATACACCACGGACAACAGGCTATTGAGCACGCCGATAATCGCCAACGGCGTATGGCCGGCGAGCACGGCGGAGCGGAAGATATAAAACTTCCCCGTGAAGCCGGCGAGAGGAGGAAAGCCCGCCAGCGATAACATGAAAAGCGCCATGGCGAGCGCGAGAAACGGGCGTTTGAAGCCGAAGCCGGCGAAATCGCGGTAATTTTCACGCGTCGTGTCGCCTTCGCTGAGGGCGGTCACGACGGCGAAGGCGCCGGCCGTCATGCCCGCGTAAGCAAGCAGATAGAATAGCAAAGGCATGCCGCCCCACTCTTCCCCCACCACAATGCCGATCAAAAGATAACCGGCGTGCGCGATGCTTGAATAAGCGAGCATCCGTTTGACGCTCGATTGCGCGATGGCGAGC
Organism: Binatia bacterium; assembly: GCA_036555515.1. GTDB lineage: Bacteria > Desulfobacterota > Binatia > UBA9968 > UBA9968 > DATACQ01. The sequence goes on along the minus strand of DATBLC010000355.1, from coordinate 15,141 downwards.
AGGTTGCCCAGCGTCATCGTGGCCACCGCCACAAGCGCCACGGGGAAGACCCAGTCGTTATCCAAAGGTGAAAGCTCATGAAGCATGATGCGCGCCCAAGCCGCGAAAGCCGCCGCTTTCACGCCCACGGACATAAGTCCCGTTACCGGCGTCGGCGCGCCCTCGTAAACATCGGGTACCCAAAAATGAAACGGCACGGCGCCGATTTTGAACGCGAAGCCGGCGAGCAGAAGCAAAGCGCCACCGACGAGATAATTGGGCCAGTCCGCCGCGGGCTCGAGCAAATAGGCGGAGATCTGGTTCAGATTGGTGGAACCGGTGGCGCCGTAGATCAAGGCGATGCCGTAAAGCAAAAAACCAGTGGCGAACGCACCGGTGAGAAGATATTTCATCGCCGCTTCCGCCGACCGGCTGCTGGCTCGCTCGATCCCGGTCAGAACATAGACGGCAACCGACATGGTTTCCAGCGCCAAAAAGAAAACCATGAGATCGTCGGCCGCGGCCATGAGAATCATTCCCAAAGTGGCGAAAAGCACCAGGGCGTAAAACTCCCCTTCGTGAATCTTCGCCGCTCTCACATATTGTATCGACGAGAGAATCGTCAGCGCCGCCGCGCCGAGAAATATCTGCGTAAAAAACAGCGCAAAGTTGTCCAGGTAATAGCTATCGCCGAAGGCGCCTTCATGGCTGCCCCAGAGAAACACCGTCTCGCCGCTGCACAGCGCGAGTCCGATCAGGCTGATCCACGCCAGCAATCCCTTTTCATTCTCTTTGAGAAAGAGATCGAGTACCATGACGACCAGCGCCGTCACCAGGACCTGGGCCGCCGGCAGAAGCGGTATGGGATTAACGTCCATTGCTCCCGGGTTCTCCAAAGTTAGCGGCAGTGGTGGCGGCCGGCGCCGAGTGTGCAGCAAGAATTTTCTTGAGCGTAAAATCTATTGACGGCTTCATGCGGCTCAGAAAAGGCTGTGGATACACGCCCATGATAACAATTAGCGCGACAATGGGTGCCAAAATTAGCAGCTCTCTGGCATTAAGATCTTGCAGTCGCTGATTTTCCGGACGCGTCAGCGGCCCAAAAATGACCCGCCGAAACATCCACAGCATATAAACCGCGCCCAGGACCAAACCGGTGGCCGCCACCGCCGTCCAACCTGGAGTGACGGCGAAGGCGCCGAGCAGGATCAAAAATTCGCCGATGAAGCCGTTCAGGCCCGGCAACCCAATGGATGAAAGAGTGACCAGCATCAACAGGCCAGAGAAAACCGGCACCTGCTGCCACAGCCCGCCGAAATCATCGATCATCCGGCTGTGGCGCCGTTCGTAGATCATGCCGACGAGAAGAAACAGTGCACCGGTGGACAGACCGTGGTTGAGCATTTGATAAATGCCGCCTTGCACGCCCTGCGTATTCAATGCAAAGAGCCCCAACATAACGAAGCCGAGATGGCTGACGGAGGAATAGGCGACCAGTTTTTTGATATCCGCTTGCATCATCGCCACCGCCGCGCCATAAATGATGCCGATCACGGAAAGCGCGACGAAGTAGGGCGCGCTGGCCAGCGCCGCGTCGGGGAAAAGCGGCAGCGCGAAGCGCAGAAAACCGTAGGTGCCGAGCTTGAGCAATATCCCGGCGAGGATCACCGAACCGGCCGTCGGCGCTTCCACGTGGGCGTCGGGCAGCCAGGTGTGCAGCGGAAAAAGCGGAACTTTAATGCTGAACGACAGCGCGAAGGCGAGAAACAGCCACATCTGCTCATTGGCGGACAAGCGGAAATCGTACAGCCGCAAAAGATCGAAAGTCACGGCCTGCGTTTCCTGGGCGTAGCGCGTGGCGAGGTAAATGATCGCGACTAACATCAGCAGACTTCCGGCCATGGTGAAGATGACGAATTTAATCGCCGCATAGATGCGCCGCGCGCCGCCCCATACGCCGATGAGAAAATACATCGGCACCAGCATCACTTCCCAGAAGACATAAAAGAGCACCAGGTCCAAGGCGACGAAAGCGCCGAGCATGCCGGTTTCCAAGAGCAGCATGAAGACGAGGTATTCCTTGACCTTGTCCTTGACCGGCCAGGACGCCAGCACGGCGAGAGGCATCAGGAAAGTGGTGAGCAGAACCAGGAACAGACTGATGCCGTCAATGCCGACCAAGTATTCGATGCCGAAGGCTGGCATCCAGGCGATGCGCTCGATGAGCTGCATTTCGCCTTTGGCCCCGTCGAAACCGGCAAGAATCTTGAGCGACCAGAAAAAGCCCAGGGCGCTCGCTGCCAGCGCAAAGAAAAAAAGCGCGCCGGTCTGCCGGCGCGGCACAAACAATAAAACCGCCGCCCCGACGATCGGTATAAGCAGCAAAACAGTCAAATCTCCGATGGCGATTCCCGGCATGATTACGGTTGACCGATGTAGTAGCCCAACAGCGCCAGCGTCCCGATGAGAAAGCCGGCGAGGTAATGCTGGACATTGCCCGATTGCACGCTCTGCCAGATCACGCTCACGCCGCGGGCCGTCCGGGCGATGCCGTTGGCGATGCCATCGATGACGCGCGGGTCGAATACCCGCGCCAGCCAATCCGAGAGCAAGGTGAATGGGCGCACGATGGCAAGATCGTAAAGCTCATCGATGTAATACTTATTAAGCAGCAGACGATAGAACATGCCGCCGGTGGTTTCAGTGGCCTGCACCGCTCTCACGCCGGGGCGGCCGTAGCGCCTGTAGGCCAGATAAATCGCCGCGCCGGCAAGCGCAAGTGTCGCCAAGGTCACGTAGATTTCCATAGCCACCGATCCGTGGTGTGCTTCCTGAGCGCCGAAGACCGGCGCCAGCCAGTGATCCCACTTGTTGCCCCAGAGATATTCCGGCGCGCCCAGCCAGCCGGCGAAAATCGATCCCACGGCTAAAATGACCAGCGGTACGGTCATGGTTGCCGGCGATTCGTGGAGGTGCGCTTGCGCATGAGCGCCGGCGCGGCACTCGCCGTGAAAAACCATGAACAGTTGGCGGAACATATAAAAAGCCGTCATCCCCGCGGTTAGAAAAGCAATCGCCCAGAGATCAAGCGCGCCCTGGCTGAACGCCTTCCACAGAATGAGATCCTTGGAGAAGAAGCCGGCGGTCAACGGCGCGCCGGCGATGGCCAGGGTGGCGATGACATAGGTGCGATAGGTCGTCGGCATATGCGATCTGAGCCCGCCCATTTTTCGCATGTCTTGTTCGCCGCCTAGGGCATGAATGACGCTGCCGGAACCGAGAAACAAACAGGCTTTGAAAAAAGCATGGGTAAAAACATGGAAGATCGCCGCGGCGTACGCGCCGAGGCCGATGGCCAAAAACATGTAGCCGAGCTGGCTCACGGTGGAGTAGGCCAAGACTTTCTTGATGTCGTTTTGCGTGATCGCAATGGTCGCGGCGAAAAACGCGGTTGCAACGCCTATCCAGGCGATTAACGCCAGCGTCGCCGGCGACAGGGCAAAAAGAAAATGCAATCGCGCCGCCATATACACGCCAGCGGTCACCATGGTGGCGGCATGGATCAGCGCGCTTACCGGAGTCGGACCCGCCATCGCATCAGGCAGCCAGACAAACAGAGGAATTTGCGCTGACTTGCCGGTCGCGCCGACGAACAGTAGCACCGTGATCGCCGCGATCGACTCGGGGCGCAAAAGCCGGACGTTGGTTTGTAGCTCCGTGAAATCCAACGTCCAGATTCCCTGGCGACCCAGTTCCGTAACCAAAAGCAAAATCCCCAGCACGAAACCGAAATCGCCGATGCGATTGACGATGAAGGCTTTGTTGCCAGCGATGGTATTGGCCTGGTCGCGGTACCAGAAACCAATGAGCAGATAGGAGCACAACCCCACGCCCTCCCAGCCGACGAACAGCAAGAGCAAGTTATCGGCCATCACCAGAACCAGCATGAAGAAGATGAACAAATTGAGATAAACGAAGAAGCGCGCCATGTCCTCGTCATGACCCATATAGCCGAGGGAGTAGACGTGAATCAGAAAGCCGACGCCGGTTACGATCAACAGCATCACCGCCGTAAGGGCGTCCACCTGAAATGACACTGTTACTAGAAAGGCACCCGATTCGATCCAGGTATATAGCCCGTCTCTGAACACTCCGTTGGCGGGCAGCAGCCAAAACACATAAGACGCAATGCCGAAAGACGCGCCGACGGCCAGCGACGCCAGCACGCCGGCACTGGTTTTGCCGAGCCTCGAGCCGATGAATATATTGAAAACGGCCGCGCCGAGCGGAATCAGCGGAATCCAGCGCAGAAGGTCCTGCGTCGCCATGTTCGCGCTCGCGGCTACCATTTGAGCAGTTGCATCGCCTGGGGATCGAGGGTTTGGCGATGGCGAAAGACCGCGATGATGATGGCCAAACCGATGACCGCTTCAGCCGCCGCCACGGCCATGACGAAGAAAACCATAACCTGGCCGCCGGTCGAGCCGAGAAAACGGGAGAACGCGATGAACGTCAGATTGACGGCATTGAGCATCAGCTCGATGGACATTAAAATCACGATCAAATTACGCCGGATGAGAACGCCGAGCACGCCGATGGTAAAGATCACCGCGCTGAGGATGAGATAATAGCTAAGCGGCACCATATCTGCACGCACCTCGCGCCATGTCAGGTTCTTCAGCTATTTTTCGCTTTACGATCCGCATTCCGCGCTTCGACTTCGGCGTGTTCCGATTAGTGCTCCCGCTTGCCTAGAACCACCGCGCCGACCATAGCCACCAGCAGCAACACCGAGGCGATCTCGAACGGCAGAACGAACTCGGTAAATAGACTCTGGGCCAGGTTCTCCGGGCTGCCGAACATCTCCGTGGCTGCCACCGGATCCGCCGGTGGATTGTCGTTGGTCGTCACGGCCGCCAGCGCGCCGATGAGCAGCAGCGCCATTATTGCGCCAAAGCTCCACCACAAGCCGCGCCTCGCTTCCACGGAGGTAGGATTCAAAAACATGATGACAAAGAGAAACAAGACCATGATGGCACCGGCGTAGACCAGGATCTGGAGCACGCCAACCATCGGCGCATGCAAGGTAACGAATAGAATCGCGATTAAGAAAAGCGCTGACACCAGAGCTATGGCGCAATGGACCACGTTGCGCTGGAGCACGACCAGCAACGCGGAAAACACCAACAGTCCAGCGAGGATGAAAAAGAGTATTTCCGAAGCTGGCATGCTGTTTACTGAGCCCCCTGGAAATAAAAAATCGCCAGTGCCGTGATCAGTACGTTCGCCAGCGCCGCCGGCAGCAACATCTTCCACCCCAGGCGCATCACTTGATCGTAACGAAAGCGCGGCACGCTCCAGCGCAGAAGAATTTGCAGCCAGCAAAAGAAGATGACTTTCAGCGTGAACGCGCCCACCTGCAGCAGCACCACGGCGAGATGGGGTAAAAGCCAACTGCCGCCCCAGGGAAAGTAAAATCCCTCGCGTTGTAAATACGGCACCTGCCAGGCGCCGAAGAAAAGCGTGGTGATCAACGCCGATGCCGTGACGATTTCTGCAAACTCGCTAGCGAAGAACATGAGAAACTTGCCGCCAGAATATTCGACGTGGTAGCCCGCGACGATTTCCGATTCGCCTTCGGGCAGATCGAACGGCACCCGCTTGGTTTCGGCGACCGCGGCGACAAAGAACAGCAGGAACGCCAGGGGCTGGAGGAAAATGCCCCAGGCCGGCAGCCAGCCGAGCGCAAGCCTCACTACACTCCAGGACTCAGGCAACAATTCGGCGATCAGGGTGCCTTGGCCACGAGCGATTTCTTGCAGCTCCAGCGTACCGTACACCATGAGTACGCCGATGACCGAAAGCCCCATGGCGACTTCGTAGGAGATCATCTGCGCTGCGCCGCGCACGCCGCCGAGCAAGGAAAACTTGTTATTGGAGGCCCATGCGCCGATGACGATGCCGTACACGCCCAACGACGCGAATGCGAAAACATATAGGATGCCGACGTTGATATCGGCGACTTGCAGATTGATCACCCGATCACCGAGCACCAGCACGTCACCGAAGGGAATCACGGCGAAAGTGACCAGCGCGGGAAACAAGGCCATGCAGGGCGCGAGCGTATGGAGAAACTTGTCGCCGGCGGGCGGAATGAAATCTTCTTTGGTCAGGAATTTTAGCGGATCGGCGATGAGCGTGTTCACCAACCCCATGCCGGCAAAGCCGAAGACCGACGCCCGGTTGGCGCCAATGCGGTCCTGGATCAAGGCGCTGCCCTTGCGCTCGATCCAACCGAGCACCCCGGCGAGATTGAGAACCATGAAAAGCACCAGGAACGCTTTCGTGGCCACGATGGCGATATCGATGATCATGCCGACCGCGCCGCTCCCCCGCCCAACAACACCCCGAGATCGCCAAGCGCGCCATAGCTGAGCCCCTGGTAGGCCGTAATTTCTTTGGCCAAAGCGCCGAAAATTTGCGCCGGCGTGGAACAGTCAAGTTTTTCACCGGACAAATCCAGCAATCGCAGGAAGATCTCGCTGTCCTGCAGCGCACCCTTGGGCGCGATCACCGCCGCGTTGAGCTTTTGCACGCGCCCCTGGCGATTGGTATAGGTCCCTTCCTTCTCGCCGAAGTGAGTGCTCGGTAAGACAACGTGAGCGAGTTTTGCCGTTTCCGTGAGGCGAATATCTTGCACCACCAGGAAGGAAAGTTGCTGCAGCGCCTCGCGCGTCGCCCCGGTGTCGACGTTGCCGGCGAGGAGGTCCTCGCCCACGACATAAGCAGCCCGCAAGCGGCCGGCGATCAGCCGGCCCATGAGCGCATCGAAACCGCCGTTTGAAGCGACACCCATGTCGCGGGCGCCGCGGAAGTTCGGCGCGCGATCCGGGCTCATGAGAATCTTCTGTGTCGCCGTAAGCTCACGTTCTTGGTAGACGACTTCAAGCGCGGCATCGGCGCGCCACATCTTCAAAAGCTTCGCGAACAGAAAGGCTTCCTCGTTGGTATTTCGCCCGGAGAGAATCCCGGCAAGCGGCGCCGCGGCTCGTAGTCCGTTGAACACCATTTGCAGCGCCTGCTCCCAGGTGGCCGGCGCCAGGCCGCCTTCGTGACGAATCATCGGCGTGGTCAAGCGTTCACCGCCGGTTAAATCATGAAAGCAATAGCGCCCTTCATCGCAAATCCAGTGGCTGTTGACCGCCTCGTTGATACGCGGCTTGAAACGCGAAATCCGGTTTTGATAGGTCTCGACGCTGATGTTGCAGCCGGTGCTGCAACCGGGGCAGATCGACGGGGTCTTTTCCAGGTACCAGACCCGCACCTTAAAACGAAAATCGCGGTCGGTGAGCGCCCCCACCGGACAAATGTCCACGACATTGGCGGACAGGGGATTATCGAGTACGGCGTCAGGGAATAACGAAATTGTCGAGTGATCGCTGCGGTTCACCACGGCCAGCTCGTTGGTCTTGGAAATCTCCTGGCAGAAACGCACGCAGCGCGTGCACTTGATGCAGCGCTCGCCGTCAAAGATTACATGCGGGCCGAACACCGTCCTTTTCCGGTCATGAACTTTCCCCAGTTCGAAGCGGCTCGCTTCGCGGTCGTGCTCCATATAGTAATCTTGCAGCCAGCATTCCCCTGCTTGGTCACAGATCGGACAGTCCACCGGATGATTGATCAATAAAAATTCGAGCACGGCCTTGCGCACCGCCAGAACTTTCGGGCTTTGCGTCAGCACCGACATGCCCTCGGCCGCCTGGGTATTGCAGGCGATCTGCAGTTTGGGCATCTTCTCGATCTCGATCAAACACATGCGGCAGTTCCCGGCAATGGAAAGCTTGGGGTGGTAGCAGTAATGCGGTATCGCAATACCTGCTTCGGCTGCCGCCTGAATCACAGTCTTGCCCTTTTCCGTGGCGACTTGCCGACCGTCAATATTGATCTTAATCGGATCCATAACTAATGGCGCAGTGATGGAGTACTGGAGTGTTGGAGTTTTGCAGCGGTCTTAACCCAGTACTCCATTAATCCACCACTCCAATACTCCATTCTAGTTTGCCACCGTGCAGCGCTTTTGCGCGATATGCGCCTCGAACTCCTCCCGGTATTTTCGAATAAATGCTGCCGCCGGCATCGCCGCGGCGTCGCCGAACGGACAGATCGTATTGCCCATAATGTTGCCGCTCACGTTGAGAATCAAATCCAGATCGCCCTTCTGTCCCTCGCCTCGCTCGATGCGGCTAAATATTTTCTCCATCCAGTGGCACCCCTCCCGGCATGGACTGCACTGGCCGCAGGATTCGTGCGCGAAAAAACGCGCGATATTCCATGCCGCCCGCACCATGCAAGTGGTCTCGTCCATGACGATGACGCCGCCGGAACCAAGCAGGCTGCCGGCCGCTTGCACCGACTCGTAATCAAGATTGACGCCGTCAATCTCGTCAGCGCGCAACACGGGCATGGAAGCGCCGCCGGGTATCACTCCCTTGAGTTTCCTGCCACCGGCCACGCCGCCGCAATCTTCCTCGAGGAATTTTTTAAACGGATATCCCATGGCCACTTCGTAAACGCCGGGCCTGGCGACGTGGCCGCTGACGCTAAAAAGTTTCGTGCCCTTGCTTTTCTCCGTGCCCATGGCCGCATAGGCGGCGGCGCCACGCTCGAGGATCCAGGGCAGCGCCGCCAGCGTCTCGACGTTGTTCACAACGGTAGGACAGCCGAACAGCCCATGGGTTGCCGGGAACGGCGGCTTGACCTTTGGCCAGCCCCGTCCGCCTTCTAACGACGAAAGCAACGCCGTCTCCTCCCCGCAGATATAAGCTCCCGCGCCGCGGTGCACGATCAGGTCGAAATCGTAACCCGTGCCCAGAATATTCTTGCCGATATAACCGGCTTGATAGGCTTCTTCGACCGCGCGCTCCAACTGTTTCGCAGCGAAGGCCATTTCGCCGCGGATATAAATAAACGCGGTGTGTGAAACGATGGCATACGACGCGATCAAGGTGCCTTCGACGATGGCGTGGGGGTCCCTTTCAATCAGCAGCCGGTCCTTGAAAGTCCCGGGTTCGCTTTCGTCGGCGTTGCACACGAGGTACTTGGGCTTGGGACTCTCCCTTGGCACGAAGCTCCACTTCATGCCGGTCGGAAAACCCGCGCCGCCGCGGCCCCGGAGGCCGGAGGCCTTCACCTCATCGATCACCTGGGCGGGCTGCATGCTCTGGACGACCTTCCGCCACGGCGCATAACCGCCACGCGACTGATAGGTCGCGAGCCTATGAGAGTCCGGAACCTCGACATTGCGCAGCAGAACCTTTTCCATCTTAATCGCGGCGGAAAGACAGCGGCCCGGCGACCGACGCTGGCCGGCGGTCCTCGGTCACTATTTTAACTGCTGAAGAATTTCCGTCACTTTTTCTTCCGTCAGATTTTCGTAGTAATCGTCGTTCACCTGCATCATCGGCGCCGTGCCGCAGGAAGCCAGACATTCCACCTCGGACAACGCGAATCGTCCATCGGGCGTCGTCTGCCCGCAGTCGATTCCGAGCGTTTTCTTGAGAAAGCTCGTGATCTTTTCCGCACCGCGAAGCGCGCATGGCAAGGTGCGGCAGACTTGAATATGGTGGCGCCCGATGGGCTTCATGGCATACATTGTGTAGAAGCTCACCACGCCGTATACCCGCGCCGGCGATTGGCCCATCAGCTTGGCGACATAATCGATGGCCTCCGAACCGAGGTAGCCGAATTCCTGCTGCGCTAAATAAAGCACCGGCAGCATGGCCGCTTCCTTCCTCGGATAGCGCGCCACCGTCTCTTCGAACTTCCTGTACGTCTCAGGTGAAAATTCTACAGCCATGACTCGATGTTCTTACTTTTCCGTTGCCAGCCCAGTCTAGGATTGTTGCAAGAAACGCTTTGCAGGCCGCTCAAAAAGATCTCAGAGGCGAGGCGCGCGAAAAATCGACGAGCGGAGGCGTACATAGTGAGTACGTTGAAGCGAGGCGATTGAGCGCAACGAAGCATATGAGTCTTTTTCAGCGGCTTGCTAGCGGTCGCATTCGCCGCCGATCATATTAACCATGCCAAAGGTCGGTACGATGTCCGCGACCATGTGTCCTTCGATCATCTTGTGGAACGCGCCCATCGCGATGAAACAAGGCGGGCGCACGCGCACACGGTACGGCCGCCCGCCGCCGTCGCTGACAATATAGAATCCCAGCTCACCGTTGCCGCCTTCGACGGCGAAGTAGGTTTCGCCGGCGGGCACATGGATGCCTTCCATGATGATTTTGAAATGATGCATCAACCCTTCGATACTGTTATAGACCTTCTTTTTCTCCGGCAGGACGAAGCGCGGATCATCGATCCACACTGGGCCGAGGGGGAGCTTTTCCAATGCCTGCTCGATGATGCGCATACTCTGTTCGATTTCCTGCGTGCGGCAGAGAAAGCGGTCGTAGTTATCGCCCTTGCTACCCAATGGTACGTCAAAGTCGAATTGGTCATAAACCAGATATGGAAATGCCTTGCGCACGTCGTAGTTGATACCCGTGGCACGCAGGATGGGACCGGTGAGACAGTAACCGATGGCGGTATCGCGGGAGATAACGCCGACGTTGGACATGCGGTCGATGAAAATTCGGTTGCGCGAAAGCAAGCGGTCGCAATCTTCCAATAGCTTTCTGATCGTCTGGAAGCTTTGCCGTACCCGCACGGAAAAATCCTGCGGCAGATCATGCTTGAGTCCGCCGATGCGGACATAGGTTACGGTCAGGCGCGCACCGGTCAGGTACTCGGTGATACGGGTAATCATTTCGCGCGCTTCAATCATGTAAAAGCCGACGGTAATGGCGCCCAGTTCGGAAGCCGCCATGCCGCAGCAAGTCAAATGATCATGGATGCGCGCCAGCTCGCTGACGATCACGCGGATGTACTGGCAGCGTGGCGGCGTTTTGGCGCCGATGATTTTTTCTACGGCAAGCGCGTAACCGACGTTGTTGATCAGCGGCGACGCGTAATTGAGGCGGTCGGTGTAGGGGATGACTTGCGTCCAGGTGGCTTGTTCGCAGCTCTTATCGAAGCCGCGGTGCAGGTAGCCGACTTCGACGTCGCAGGCAAGCACCTTCTCCCCTTCCAGCTTGAGATTGAATTTGATGGTGCCATGGGTCGCCGGATGGGACGGACCCATCTGGAGCTCCATGATTTCCGAGGGCAGTTCGAAACTTTCCGACTTCATCGCGGACCACGCAATCGATGCGGTTTAGCTTTTTTGCCCCAGCGTGTGCTTCAGCCGCATGAGTTTGTTGTGCGAGCGCTCGTCGACAAAAGTCCCTTCGACGTGGCGCTCCGGCACCCGCGGCTGACACAGGTTGACAGGATAGTCCTTGCGCAGCGGGTGGCCTTGAAACTCATCGTAGAGCAGAATGCGCCTGAGATCGGGATGGCCGCTGAAGCGAATGCCGAACAGATCCCACACTTCCCGTTCGAGAAAATTCGCGCCGGGCCAGAGCGATGTCAGCGATTCCACCACAGCATCGCTTTCAGGCACCGGCACTCGGACGCGCAGTCTAGTTTTCCGCAACAGCGATACCAATAGGTAAACGACCTCGAAGCGCGGCTCTTTTTTCCTCCAATAGTCCACCGCCGTGATTTCCGAGAGAAAGTTGAATTCGAGTCTTGGGTCCGTTTTTAAAATGCGAAGGGTTTCTCTCAGATCACTGCGGTCGAGCAGCATCACATCGTCACCCTGCGCTTGCAAGGTCTCGAGTACCTTCGCGCCGAGCGTTTCGCGAATGTAAGCAAGTTGAGAGCTGGTTTCAGCCATGTTCTATCAATCCCACTCCAGGGCGCCTTTTTTCCAGACATAAAGGTAGCCAACGGTCAAAATACCGAGAAAGATCGCCATTTGAATCAGGCCGAACAGCCCCAGTTGGCGAAAATAGATCGCCCAGGGATAGAGAAAGACAACTTCCAGATCGAAGATTAAAAAGAGCATTGCCACCAGATAAAACCGCACCGAGAAGCGAATCCGAGCGTCCCCTTTGGGCGGATTGCCGGACTCGAACGGCTCAGCCTTGACGGGGTTGATAGACTTCGGCCCAACCTTTTGCGCGACGAAGAGCAAGGCCAGGACGACGAAGCCTGCCAGGGCAAACAGAACCACGAGCGGAAAATAAGGATGATCCATTTATTTTCTGGTGCTAAAAAACCACGCCGCCGATCTTGGGGGCATGATTCAGGCTCCAGGGATGTCGTAAGGAGTTAAAATTTTGTAGTGGAATTCCCGCTGGTTGTCAAGGTAATGCGGCGGTTCGAAAAAACTGAAATCGCAACCAATGGCAGCATCGCAGGGCATAAATTTGGTTGACTGTTAATCAGACTCGGTGCTAATCCTCGCCTTGGCGTTGGCGCCCGTCGTCATAGCGAATTCACGAAACCGGAGAATCCTCATGCTCTACGAAACCGAAAAAGGAGAATTCACTTTGGCCCTGGCGGGCGACACTATGCTCACCCGCAAACTGACGCCGTTCAGAGAAAAGCGATTTTTGGCGTTGCGCGAGGTTCTCAGCGGCTGCGATGCCGCCTTTGCCAATCTTGAAGGCACCGTCCACAACTGGGACGAAGGCACGCCAGGTATCACGCAGGGCACCTTCATGACTACGGAACCAAGCCTGCTGGAAGACTTGAAATGGCTTGGCATCAATATGATCTCCTGCGCCAATAACCATGCCTTCGATTACGGTGAAGACGGAGTTTTAGCGAACCTTCGCCATTTAAATGAGGCGGGCATCGTTCACGCCGGCACCGGCAAAAACCTCGCCGAAGCAAGAGCCCCGGGCTATCTCGACACGCCCAATGGCCGCGTCGGCTTGATCGCCGCCACGGCGACTTTCCGGCCATGGAACCAGGCGGGGGAACAACGACCGGATTTACGCGGACGACCCGGTATCAACCCTCTCGGCTTTCAGACGACCTACAGCGTCGATGCCGCGTCCTTCGAGCAACTCAAACGCGTCAGCCGCGAGCTTGGCTTCGAAAAAAGCCACGAGAGAGCGCGCAAACATTTCTATAGTGACAAGGAAATCCCCGACGCCAAGTCCGCCGAGTTAAGCTTGTTAGGTAACCGTTACGTGGCAGGCGAAGGGTTCGCCATCACAACAAAGGTCAACGAGCGCGATCTGCAAGACAATCTCAGATGGATACGCGAGGCGCGCCGGCAATCGGACTGGCTCGTCGTCAGCGCGCATTGTCATGAATTCGGCGGGCCAAGCCTACTGACAGCGAGCACCCGCGCGGAATTGGAAGAGACCGCCGACTTCTTTACGAATTTCGCTCATCAGGCTATCGATGAAGGCGCTGACGTGTTTGTCGGCCATGGCTCGCACTTTCCCATGGGGATAGAAATTTACAAAGGCAAAGCTATTTTCTACAGCGTCGGCAATTTCGTTTTCGAGAATGAGACCGTCGGCTTTTTTCCCGCCGACGCCTATGAGCGCTTCGATCTGGACTTGAGGGCGACGCCTGCGGATTTTCTCGACGCCCGCACCAGCGGCGGCAAGAAAGGCCATCCCAGCGATCCCGCCTACTGGGAAAACATGTTCGCGGTCTGCAAGTTCAGCAAAAACAAGCTGAAAGAAATCCGCGTCCACCCTATCGACCAGGGTTTTGGTAGACCACGGCCGCAGCGCGGCCGGCCGCTGCTCGCCGAAGGCGAAGTTGCGGACCGGGTGATAGATAGAGTCAGACGGCTATCGCATCGATACGGAACGAAGGTCGCGAAGCGGGATGGGGTCGGGATCATTGAAATGTGAAGCTGTCTCCCTACTATTTTTCCAGCAAAATCTCCTTGATCTGTTTTATCACAGCTGGAGGCTGAGTGACCGTTACTTCGATTTTCTTCTGCAGTTGCTCTCCGGTAAGAAACGTCTTCCCCTCCCAGTCCAACAATTTCTTCGCTTCGGCGGCAAATTCCGCGTCCTTGAGCATTTTCTGGAAGCCATCGCGCAATATTTGCAAGCGTTCCGGCGGGACGCCGGGCGGAGCTGCGTAGGGCCGGTCAAAATCGGTATAAGCGAGCATGATGCCCATGAGATTTAGCTTCGGCTTCGCCTCGGGCGGGGCCAACTCGAACACCGTGGGCGTGGGCGGCAACAACTCACTCTTTTCGGGCCCTTGCTGGACAACGAATGTCACGTAATTGTCCTTGACCCACTGATTCCACGGCGTGCGGATCACCGTGATGTCCGAGGAGGCGCGGCAATCCACTTCGCCTCGCTCCATTCCCAGGTCGGTATCGCGGCCTGAGCGAAAACCAGTGACGTGCTTGATCTTCAGGTCGAGGATCCTTTCGAAAAGATTCGCGAAAACGTAACTGATGCTGCCTGTGCCGGAGGTACCAAACCGTGGCGGAACTTTCGCCGCCTGTATCGCCTTGATGCTTTTGTACGGCGTGTCGCTCCGGCATGCGGCCATCATCGGCGCTTTATTGAAACTGCCGATCCAGGCCAACTTGCGAAAATCGGTCTTGACCTCGGGCCGTTCCACCATTTGATCGAGATAATTGGCGCGGCTCACTGCCAGAATGGTAAGCCCATCCGGCTTGGCAACGTTATACAAGTAGTTGGCGCCGACGAGACCACCGCCCCCCGGCATATTCTGCACGACGATCCCAGGTTTTCCTGGAATATGTTTGCCCAAATAGCGGGCCACGAGACGCGCGCTGATGTCAGTTGTTGCCCCGGTGCCGCTTGAAACAATGAATTGGATGGTCTTTCCTTCATAGAAACCCTCAGCGGCGAAAATAGCCCCGCGGCTGGCCAAGCCGATCAGGACTACCAGCGATAGGATGACAGTCACCGGCTGCCGCCCGGGTTTTCTTCTGGGATTTCGTCGGCCGTCCATTGTTGATCTCTCCTTTTATCCAAAACTGCCACCATGGATAGGTAGCGACTTACTGATGAGTTCGTTATTTAGAGACAATGTCGCTAGTGTGCGACCGAGAGGCGAGCCCTTCCGATCGCGGTCAATGGTTCTCTGCCTTGCCGGCCACCACCCCGTCCTCTCCATAGGTGGAAATGCCCGCCGGCAGGGCCTGAAACAACCTTTGCGCTCCTGTGCCCGCGCTCTCCAGGTCTCACCCCTCGGTCGCTGTTTGGTTACTCA
>DATBLC010000354.1:0-2762 GCA_036555515.1 Binatia bacterium | reverse complement strand
AACACCCTCTTCGGGACGAAAATCGCGCGACGCGTTGCTCCGCCTGCCTGAGCATCTCTTCCGATTCGTCCAAACATATAACATTAATCGTTGAAGCGCACCGTAACCAATTAAGTTCGAGACCGCTATAGAAATCGTTTTCAACCAGCCGTCTATCGGTCCAGGCCCTGTCGCTTCAAAAGCTCTTTGTGGTAACGCCAATCGGCATGTTCCCCCGTGGAACTTGGCCCCGTCAACCTTCTGCGAAAACCCGCTGCCCATCTGCGCTGATATTCCTCCATGTCCTGGCGGGGAATCGGCTTCGGCTCTCCGATTGCATAGGCAAGGTAGTTCATCCGCGCCAGTTCAAAGACATTTAAGGAGATCAACGTTGATTCCTCCACGCTGGCTCCGGCGGTGGTCATGCCGTGGCCGCGCAGCAAACAGATTTTCTTGTCGCTCATCGTCTTCATGAAGTCTACTCCGAGCTCTTCATTGACGATGGTGACGCTGCGCGGATAGACCGGAATTCCTTCCAACAGCAGCCGCAGTCCAGGAGGATTATACGCCGCATAGATCGGCAGCAGCGGTTTTTCGCACGCGGTGAGTACCACCACCCAGTCCGGATGAGAATGGATCACGCTCATGACCTCGGGCCGCGCCCGGTAAACCGCCAGATGCATCTCCGTTTCCGCGGGAGCATCCAATCCCTTCGGCGCTTCCAACACCTTCCCCTTCAGATCGATCGTGATGATGTCTTTCTCGCGCGCGAATTCCAACGCGGCTTCGTCCGGACCCTTGGATTTTATCAGGATGCGATCGCTGCCCGGGATGCGCGCGCTGACATGGCCAAACGAGCCCCTGGTTACTCCCCGGTTTCCCAAGATCCGGCACGACAGCGCAATTTGTTTTCGCAAGTCCTTCACGGTTTGTCCTTTAGTCATCACTCCTCCTTAAACGACGAGGTTAACACCTCCAGCTTGCCGCTACCCGTCCTGGAAATGCCCAAACGGCATTGCCCGGCACTTGCCTACCCGTGGTTGAGCCAATAACACAGCTCTATGGCGAAAAAAATCACGGCGCAATTGACCGTCTTATGGTTGCCCAAATGGGTATGGAGGATCGCACCGCCTTGTAGTCTCGATCCGATCCTTATACAAGAAAGAGCGTGCGATCCTCTAGCCGCGCGGAGCAAGCAACCCATGAGTCGAAGTTTTTCTACGGCTGGACGATCGTCGCCGTCGGTTTTCTTGCCCACATCGCCTCGGCCTTTTCGATCTCGAGCACGCTGGCCGTGTTTCTTAAACCCCTCTCAAACGACCTGGGAATTTCCCGGGGTGTCTTTTCGCTCATCCGCACGGGCGAGATTCTCATCGGCGCGCTGGCGGCGCCGGTGGTCGGCCCCCTCATAGACCGCCACGGCGGAAGGTGGCTCATGGCGGCGGGGGGCGTGGTTTCTGGGGCGGGCTTACTGCTCCTCGGCCAGGCCAGGGATTTTTGGCAGTTTCTGTTTTTCCGCTGGCTCCTGATCAGTCCCGGCGACGCGCTCATGGGCCAGATGGTAGTGAACGTCAGCATCTCGCGCTGGTTCGTCCGCATGCGCGGCCGCGCCCTCGCCCTGGCCGGCATGGGACATGGCCTGGCTAAAGTCGGAATGCCGCTCCTGGCGGCATCGCTCATCGTGCAGATGGGATGGCGCTCAGCTTGGGTCGTGTTTGGCCTGCTCACGCTGGCTTTGGTCGTCGGCCCTTCCCTGCTCTTTATGCGCCGGCGCCCGGAGGACATGGGACTCCTGCCCGACGGCTCCCACGATCAATTTGACAGCGGGACGCCGGCAAAAAAGGCCGGTTCCGCAAGAGCGCATGTAGGCGCATTCACCGATGTCGCCTGGAGCCGTCGCGAAGCGCTACGCACTCCGGCTTTCTGGCTCATCGTCACTACCTTCGGCGTTGCCCATATCGGCGTGAGCGGATTGAATCTTCACGTCTTCGCCTTCGTCAGCGATCAAGGCCACACTGAGATGGTGGCAGCCTTCGTCATGAGCATCATAGCTTTCATGCAGTTCAGCACCCCGATGGCTTGGGGACTCCTCGCCGAGCGCTCGAATATCGCCAGGCTCATCATGGCCAAGTTTTTGATTCAAGCCGCGGGTATCTTGTTGGCCCTTTCCACGCCGGGGCTTCTTTCTCTATACGCCGGCTTTTTTCTATACGGCATCGGCATGGGCGCAACCTCTATCTTGGCAGAAATGATCTGGGCCAACTACTTCGGGCGCATCTCGCTGGGAAAAATCCGCGGCATGGGCTCGTTGCTCACCCACGCGTTCAGCGCCGGCGGGCCACCCTTCTTCGGCTTCCTTTTCGACTCCACCCAAAGCTATTTTCTTTCCTTCAGCATCTTCATCTGCCTGCTGTTCGCCTCGGCCTTCCTGAGTCTCTTCCTCCGCCCACCCAAAAAGTGACCCGACCCTTGGTTTGCACCCGCCGGCAGGAAAAGCTGGCTAGTTTCGCGAGAAAGTTCCGACTCTAGGGCACGAAGGTTAATCGGCATCCACCAGTGATCAACCTGGATTCCGCAGTTAGACTGAGGAGACGGCAAGCGAGGTGGAACCCTGGAGTAGCGAAGCCGTCCAACTGTGAAATTTCAGCGTCATTTTGCACTTTGGCGTTTCGTCGTTATCAGGCTGAACTGGCCCTCACAGCACCCCTGATCGATCTCTGCTTAGAGGCAGACGGCATCTCCGCCACAGGCGGATCAGCCTTCGGATGAGACTTTGCTACGGA
>DATBLC010000353.1:0-6951 GCA_036555515.1 Binatia bacterium | reverse complement strand
CTCCCGCTGAATTCGTCCCGCCGGAATCGACCCATCGGCGTCGCGCAGACGCGCGAGCGCATCGACTTTGTCGCTTCCCGTCACCACCCATAGGATTCGCCGGCAACGATTAAGGATCGGATACGTCAAGGTCATCCGGCGTCTTCCCTGATAGTCACCAGTTAACGCGACATCTGAATCTGTGACATTGAGCACCGAGTCTCCGGGCACGAGTGAGGCCGTATGGCCGTCCGCGCCGAGGCCGAGGTGGACAACGTCAAGCACCGCTGGCGAACCGGCGATCTTCTGGAGAGTCGCGGCATAGCGTTCGGCTGCGCCTGCCAGTTCCGCCGCTTCCACCGGCATGGCGTAGATCTGCTCGCGCCGCAGCGGCGCATGCTCAAGCAAGCTTTCATTCAAGTGCGTCAGGTTTCGATCCGGATCGCCAGCCGGCGCGACGCGCTCGTCCACTTGCACCACGTGCACGGCCTGCCAAGGGACGTCTTCGCCTGCCAACGCACGCAGCATGATCCACGGGGTACGGCCGCCGCTAACCGCCACGACGAACCGGCCGCGCGCCGCGACGGCGGTTCGTGCCGCCGCGGCGATGATCTCGGCAGCTTTATTCGCCACCGCATCGGCATCGGCTAGAATCTCAATCTTCATGGCGGCTGCTAGCCCTTCACCGTCGGGTTATGCCAGCCTCCGACGGGCAGAATGCTTTGTTCCGCCTTGGCAGGCCCCCAGATTTGCGGCTCATAATCGTAAACCGGCGTCTCCGACTTGAGATACGAGTCGACGATCCGCCAGGCCTCCTCGACGTAATCCTGGCGCGCGAAGAGTGTTGCGTCTCCGGCCATGGCGTCGCCCAACACCCGCTCGTAGGCGTCCTTCTCCTCGCCGCGTGCCGCCCGACTGCCGACTATTTCCGCGGGTTCGGCGACCATTTCATCTCCCGGGGCCATCACGGACATGCCGAACGCCAACATCACTTCAGGACTGATGCGGAAGCGGATATGGTTTGATGTCGCCGCCAACGATGAATAGACAGTCGGCGATCGCCGCAAGCGAACCAGGACTTCCGTGCAGGTGACCGGCAAATTTTTCCCGGCTCGAATGTAGAACGGCACGCCTTGCCAACGCGAGGAATTGATCTCCAGGCGCATCGCCGCGAAGGTTTCTGTCTGCGAATTTGCCGCCACGCCCGGTTCGCTTTTGTAACCGCGAAACCGACCGCGAACGACGTCTTTGGCCTCCAGCGGCGGTATCGCCTTGAGCACCTTGACCTTTTCATCGCGAATCGATTCGCTATCGGTTCGTACCGGCGGTTCCATCGCCAGGTTGGCCAAAACCTGAAACAGATGATTCTGAATCACATCGCGAATCGTTCCGGTGGCATCGTAGAATGCGCCGCGACCCTGAATGCCAAAGTCCTCGGCCATGGTGATCTGCACGTTTTCAACATGGTTGCGATTCCAGAACGGCTCCAGGAGCGAATTTACAAAGCGAAAGAACAGCATGTTGTTAACCGGCCGCTTGCCCAGGTAATGGTCGATGCGATAGATCGTTTTCTCGTCGAAGGTGCTAAACAAAATCCGGTTGAGCGCCTGCGCTGAAGCGAGGTCGGTGCCGAACGGCTTTTCGACAATCACCCGGGCGCCCTTGGCGCAGCCCGACTTTCCTAGCTGCTCGACCACCTGGCCGAACAACACAGGCGGGATGGCAAGGTAGTGCGCCGGCCGTTGCGCGTTACCGAGTTCCTTGCGAATCGCTTGGAACGTCGCCGGCTCTTTGTAGTCGCCGTCGACGTAGCGCAGCAGGCCGCACAGCTTGTCGAACGCGTTCTCATCGATTCCGCCCTGTCGCTCCAGGCTGTCGCGCGCCCGCGCCTTGAGCTGATCGAGATTCCAGCCGGCTTTAGCCACGCCGATGACCGGCACATTCAAGTTTCCCCGCTTCACCATCGCCTGCAGCGATGGGAAAATCTTTTTGTACGCCAGATCGCCGGTGGCGCCGAAAAAGACCAGTGCGTCGCAGTGGGAAGCCTCCATTACTTGCTCCCTATTTCTCGGCCTTTTCGACATGGCCGCCGAATTCGAAACGCATCGCCGAGAGCAATTTATCGGCGAAGTCAGACTCGCCGCGGGAGCTGAAGCGTTCGTAGAGCGCCGCCGTCAGGACATGGGCCGGCACCGCTTCATCAATGGCGGCTTTGATGGTCCAGCGCCCTTCGCCGGAATCGGAAACCCGGCCGCCGAAGTTTGCCAGCGTGGGGTCTTTAAGCAAGGCGATGGCTTGCAGGTCGAGCAGCCACGAGGCGACGACACTGCCGCGCCGCCATAATTCGGCGATGTCGCGCAGATTGAAGGCATATTGGTAATGCTCAGGGTCGCGCAGCGGCGTGGTCTCGGCGTCGATCTCATGCTCCTGTTTGCCGATATTGGCGGAGCGCAAGATAGCGAACCCCTCGGCATAAGCAGCCATGAGGCCGTACTCGATGCCGTTATGCACCATCTTGACGAAATGGCCGGCGCCGTTGGGACCGCAGTGCAAATAGCCCTGCTCCGCCGTGCCGCCGACTTTGTCGCGGCCCGGCGTGCGCTCGATCTCGCCGATGCCGGGGGCCAGCGTGGCGAAGAGCGGATCGAGGTGTTTCACCACGCCATTTTCGCCGCCGATCATCATGCAGTAGCCGCGCTCCAGCCCCCAGATGCCGCCGCTGGTGCCGACATCGACATAGTGGATTTTCTTCGGCGCCAGTTCCTTGGCGCGCCGGATGTCGTCGATGTAGTAGGAGTTGCCGCCATCGATGACAATGTCCTCCGCTTCAAGGTGGGGCAGCAGATCGGCGATGGTCTTGTCCGTGACCGCCGCCGGAACCATCAACCAGACCACCCGCGGCTTTGCCAATTTCTTCACGAAGTCCGCCGGCGAGGAGGAACCGACGGCTTTCTCCTCGACTAACCCCTGCACGGCTTTCGGCGACATATCGAAAACCACGCACTGGTGGCCTCCTTTCATGAGCCGCCGAACCATATTTGCGCCCATTCTCCCCAGTCCGATCATGCCGAGTTGCATCTGGTTCTCCTTTCGCTATCGAAAAAAATTGTTCCAGCCGTTCAAACGCTGCGCTCCGTTCAATCGTTCGCTTCGCTCACTCCGTTCAAACCGATCTTCACGTTCCCTGCTTCCCCTTCTTCGCACGTTGATGGCCGAATGATGCAAGCGTCATGCGTCCGCGCGCATCTTGCGGTAGCGCCGGATCAGATTGTTGGTAGAACTGTCGTGCTTGAGTTCGGGAGTCGCCGGGCTTTCGAGCTCGGGAATAATCGCCTGCGCCAGTTCTTTGCCTAGTTCAACGCCCCATTGGTCGAAGGGGTTGATGCTCCAGATAACGCCCTGGGTGAAGACGCTGTGTTCGTAAAGGGCGACCAACCTGCCCAACGCTTCCGGCGTGAGCCGGTCGGCCAGGATCGTGTTCGACGGGCGGTTGCCTTCGAAGACGCGATGGGGCACCAGCCCGGCTGCGGTGCCTTCGGCTTTCACCTGCTCGGCCGTCTTGCCAAAGGCGAGCGCCTCGGCCTGGGCAAACACATTTGCCAGCAGCATGTCGTGATGCCGGCCTAGCGGCGTGAGCGCGCGGGCAAAGGCGATGAAGTCGCACGGAATCAGCCGGGTACCTTGATGAATCAGCTGGTAAAAGGAGTGCTGCCCGTTGGTCCCGGGTTCGCCCCAGTAGATCGGGCCGGTGTCGTACGTGACCTGGCCGCCCTCCAGAGTGACGCTTTTGCCGTTGCTCTCCATGGTCAACTGCTGAAGATAGGCCGGGAAGCGTTTCAGGTAGTTCTCGTACGGCAGCACCGCCGCCGTCTGCGCGCCGAAGAAATCGCTGTACCAGAGCGACAGCAGCCCCATCAGCACCGGCAGGTTCTGCTCGAACGGCGCGATGCGGAAGTGTTCGTCCATTTGGTGAAAACCGTCGAGCATGGCGCGGAAGTTGTCCGGGCCGACGGCGATCATCGTCGAAAGGCCGATCGCGGAGTCCATCGAGTACCGGCCGCCGACCCAATCCCAAAAGCCGAACATGTTGGCCGTGTCGATGCCGAAGGCGGACACTTTCTCGCCATTCGTCGAGACCGCGACGAAGTGCTTTGCCACGGCCTTGACGTCGCCGCCGAGCCCAGCGAGTGACCAGTCGCGCGCGCTTTGCGCGTTGGTCATCGTTTCCAGCGTCGTGAAGGTCTTGGACGAAACAATGAAGAGCGTCTCCGCCGGGTCGAGGTCGCGCGTCGCTTCGACGAGGTCGATCCCGTCGACATTCGAGACGAAGCGGAAGATCATCGAGCGCTCGCTGTAATGGCGCAGCGCTTCGTAGGCCATCACAGGCCCGAGGTCCGAGCCGCCGATGCCGACGTTGACCACGTTCCTGATGCGCTTACCGGTGTGGCCCTGCCAATCGCCGCTGCGGACGCGGTTGGCAAAGCCCGCCATCTTGTCGAGGACTTCGTGCACGTCGGGAACGACGTTCTTGCCGTCCACCATGATCGATGCGCCTCTCGGCGCGCGCAGAGCAACGTGCAAAACCGCGCGATCTTCGGTGAGGTTGATCTTTTCTCCGCTGAACATGGCATGGATGCGCTGCTGGAGGCCGCATTCCTCGGCCAATTTCACGAGGAGCTTGAGGGTTTCGTCGGTGATGCGGTTCTTCGAGTAATCGAGAAAGACGCCCGCAGCCTCAAGCGTCAGACGCTCGCTGCGCTTGGGATCATCGGCAAAGAGCTGACGCAGATGCACATTCCGGATCTTTTTATGGTGGGCAACGAGCGCCTTCCATGCCGGCCGTGCCGTCAGCGATGGGTTGGTTTTCTTCATGTACGTGATCCTTTCACTTGCCTTGCCTGGTCACCACGAGGCTCTCGGGGGAGTGTGACGCTTGCGACTGGCGCCAGCTCCCACATTCGGAACCCTCCAAGGAACGCGTTGGCGTTGCTGACGAGCCGGCACTCCTCCAGGGAGTAATGCCAACGTGCTTCCGGCTATGAGTTGCTGTTCGAACCAGGGATAATCGACCTCGCGCAGCCGCACGGCAAATCGTGGCCCCTTGGGAAGTTGATCGGGGTCGGCCCCGGCTCTGCTTTGCCTGGTACGGCCAACGCCCGTCGGAAATTGAAAACACGGCGAGAAGCGCCGCAACCGGCAGCGATCCGGCGAATAGTCGCATAGGCCAAACACCCGAGCGGCGCGGGTGTCGCCTGCTGTCCCGGGCCAACCTCGATGCTGCAGAGAGAACGGAGCGAAGCACCATACGCGCGTTTACTTCTTGATTATTTTATATCCCCGGCTGTCGAGAAAATTGAAAGTCTGGATTATTTGATTAGTCGGCTCGTAACCGCGCATCGGGAAATAGGATTGGATAATCGAGTTTTTCCACTTGGGATGGCCGGTTGCCTTAAGCTGTTCGTACGAGTTTAGGATGGCCAGAACCAAATTTTGCATCTGCGCCGCGTAGTTTGCGTCCCGCTTGTCCAGCCCCATAAGAGAGGCCGGCACCGCGTAGGTTTCGGTGTCTGCCGCGGCCCAACCGTACTGGGATTTTCCCAGCCGCGTTCGCGCATAGATTTGCTCGAGTGCCGAATTGGCCGGCAGGCGAACCAAATGAACTTTGCCGTCCAACTTGCCGATAAAGGGGACCGGCGCTCCGCCGACAAACATGACCGCATCGAGAGCGCCTTGCTCCAGCTTTTTCATGGCGTCGTCGAAAGTCTCGAAAGAAACCGTCGCCTTGATATCATAGAACGTCAACAGCACCGCGGCGGTAATCGCCGTGCCACCGCCCTCGGTCCCCACCGAAATGCGCTTTCCGTCGAGCTGATAGAAGGATTGGATGTCCTTCTTGTTGGTGAGAACATGTATTTCTTCGGGATAGAGATTCATAATGATTTTGATGTTATCAAAGAGGTCCAAACCCTGTTTTTGTTTGAGCACGTCGGAGACAAACCGCAGCGCGTCCAACTGAACGATCGCCAGATCCGTTTTGCCGGCGCTCAGAAGCTCGATGTTTTCAACGGAACCCTTGGTGGGCATGACCTGTATATCGATCCCGTCCTTCCCCGCCACGTTCTTGATGTCCTGCGCGATCTGGAAATAGCTTCCGTCGCTCGGCCCCGTGGCGATGGTGGCCGCCCAAGCCATCGATGCATTCAAGCAAACGATCAGTATCAGGACTATTTTCTTCATGCCCGTTTCCTTTCTCCTATCCTCATCTTAAATACGCAGCGGCTTGGGCTTGAGATAGCAGATTTCAAACCAAGCGGACAAGCGCCAACTTACGATCTCATTTCCGCTGTCGCCGTGAAAGTACTCGCAAAACAAGCTCAGCTCGCGCCAACATGTCGCGGCCCAAACCGGTCGGAAGCTAGGCGGTAAACTCTGTCGCAGTGATTTGTCACAGGAGGCAACAGAGGAAACAGAGATTTAAAACTCTTCTCCGTTCTCTCCGTTTGCTCCTGCCGGGCGCTACCCGGTGTCTTTGGCTCTACTGTTATTGCTTTCATCGTATCGCTCCATGTCGTTCTCCACTCCGTCGAGGATTTGACATGCCCATCAATCAAAGGGCCCAGACCTGAAAACGATGCCGCCGATCATTAGGAAGCCAAGGAGCGCAAGCAGGCAGGCTATAATTAGAGCCGATGTTGGAAGAAGCGACCATTCCATTTGTCATCTCAATTCGACTGGCGAGCCTATGGCGCGTGAAAGCGTTCCGCCGGAGATAATTTTCGCTTTGAATCCGTTCTGTAGTAGGATGCGAGTCGCGTAGTAGGCGCGCTGGGCGGAGCGGCAGATGACAAGGATCTCGCGGTCGCGGGGAAGCTCGCCGAGGCGCGCACGGAGCTGCCCAAGCGGGATGTTGAACGCGCCCGGCACGTTCTCCACCGCCAGTTCCACTGGCTCGCGCACGTCGAGCAGAAAGGC
>DATBLC010000352.1:0-39856 GCA_036555515.1 Binatia bacterium | reverse complement strand
TCGTCAGACTCGTTACCTTTCTAGGCCTGCCGCGGGGTTGAAGTGCATATTTCAACCGGAGCGCAGCCGCAATCTGAGTCGTCCAGTTTTCTGAACCATAGGGCGTACCGCGGTTTACGCATCTCCTCAGAGCGTCGAGCTCGGCATCATTTTGAGCTCCGTTCACCCAGTTGAGCCAATTTTCGGGCCGTTCGAGCGGCCACGTACTCAGGAGCGACTCTCGATCGCCATTGACCTTTCGCCATAAGCTGCACCAGCGCCAGTCTGGGCCTGGTCAACAAGATTCGCTCGCAGGGCATTGCGCTCCACGTACCGAAGCACGTTGAGTAACGACTGATCTTGTTCGATTGGAAAGCTTTTGAATCGCCCCTGATAGATGTGTCCGTAGCCCGTCGTGTGACGATGAGCGTGTAAGCGCTGACTATGAGTGAGAGTTAACCATCGAAGAAACGCCGTCACCTCACTGCCTTTTCTTGGCCGGAGAACCATGTGCCAATGATTCGGCATCAAACAGTAAGCTAGTAGCCGAATGGGAAAGCGGCCCATCGCGGCCACCATGATTCGTTCAAACGCGTAATAGTCTTCCGGTTCTGAAAAAAGTTCGGCTCGTCCGTTCGCCCGATTCAGAGTATGACAAACCAGCTCACCCGAAGCTATGCGCGCTCGTCGAGGCATCTCGACACGCTATATCAAAGCCATCAATTTCGTCAAGAAAAGGTTTGCGTCCCCTTTTCCGGTCCGTCTTTTTGACATAGGATAGCTTTATAGCGGCCCTGAAACCAGATGACCCACTTTCGGTGTTTGCGGTTGAAATACTGCGTGTAGGATTGCTGCAGCCCCTGCATAAATCTCGACAACGGCTGGGACCCTGTTTCCACAAGGAGATGGACGTGTTATGTGAAGCTGCGCGTTTTGTGAAGTTGGGATCGCCGCACTTCTAAACTTCCTGCTATTTTCGCCATTTGTCCGGACGGCTACTGATATTTACTGCACATAATTCCGTGCCATAACAACTCTGACTGCCCTCGATGAACGAGGGCAAGGAAAGGAGATTTTTATGGCGTTGGAACTGGCATTTACTTCTCCATGCACGGTCAAGAAGCTGCGAAGCGGCCCGTTGGGTGAACTTCTCGATGGGTTTTGTGACTGGCTACTCGAACACGGATTTGCTCGATTGACGGTCCGCACACATCTGTCGAACGTATCGCATCTTAACGAGCACCTTGGCGCGCGAAACGGCTCCGGTTTAAAGATTGTATCCTTGCAAGCTGTTAAAGGATTTCTCAGACAATATCCTCTGCAAGCGCGAAACCGAGGGCCCTTGCACGAGCATCTCGCTCGCGTGCAGTTCTCCATAAGTCGTTTCATAGAGTACCTTTGCTCCGCGGATCTTTTCGAACCGTCAGCCAACACGCCGATCTATCAGCCCCTTCGCGATGCGTACCTTCAGTGGATGCGCGACTACCAGCACGCGGCAGCCGGAACCATCGAGCTGCGATCTCGCTCCATCAGTCAATTCCTCCAATGGCTGGGTCCGCAGGCAACGCCTCAAGGATGTTTAGCACTGAGCGCTGAGACGGTAGAGTGCTTTTTTTTGTCCTATGCTCAGAAAATGGGCCGCTCCGCACGGCGCTCGATGCAAGCGGCGTTGCGCACGTTCTTGCGCTTCTGTTTGTATCAGGGCTATGTTCAACGGCCACTGGACCGCGCTGTGCCGACCTTGCGCACCTATAAGCTGGCCACGGTTCCGCGGGGACTCACCGATGAGCAGGCGCTCAAAGTTCTACGCAGTATTGACCGCAACACCAACGTGGGGCGGCGCGATTACGCGATTACAAAGTTGCTCTATACCTATGGGGTGCGAGGCGGCCAAGTTCGCGCGCTGCGACTCGAAGATATCAACTGGGCTCTCAATCAAATCCTTTTCCGGGCCTCCAAACATGGCAAAGATAGTCTATTGCCCCTGACAACAGAGGTGGGTGAAAGCCTGCTGGAATATCTAAAAAGCGCTCGTCCTCGCTCTTCGGACCCGCATGTTTTTCTGACCTCGCGTGCGCCCTATCATGCGCTTCTACATGCCAACGCGCTTTCCGCCGTTGTTGAGCGCCACCTGCGTAAAGCGGGGATCGAGCTTTCGAGCAAGGGCGCGCATGCCTTTCGGCACGGCTTTGCCACCCGAATGCTCCAACAGGGTCATTCGCTTAAGGCGATTGCCGATGTGCTCGGCCACCGCCATCTCGGCACGACCTTTATTTACACCAAAGTCGATTTCAACAGCTTGAAAGAAGTGGCCCTTCCGTGGCCGCAGGAGGTGGCGCCATGAAAGCATTGAAGCTTCAGAGTTGCCTGGCAGCTCAGATCCAAAGCTTCATCAGCCTACGCCAACTCTCGGGCACCGACTATCAAAGTCAGGCGCGGCTGCTGGGGTACTTCGACCGTTTTCTGGTCAAAGAAAAAATCCGCCAGCCGCGTCTTAGTCAGCAGATACGGAGAGCTATCAGCACACCCTTTCACATCTTACACCGCGCGCTCAGTCCAACCGCTCGTGCGTCGTCAGACAGCTGTGTGAATACCTCTCACGGACCGATCCTCTCACCCATGTGCCCGAACCCCTCCGAACGATTACACCGCAAGCGGCGCATCGGCCCTACATCTACAACCACACCGAGATCGCTGCCTTACTCTCCAACGCCTTACGGCTGGGGCCGCCGCAAAGCCTTCGGCCGCAAACCTACCGTACCCTGCTGGGACTTTTGTACTCGACGGGGATGCGAATCGGTGAAGCGTTGGCCTTAAACCTTAAAGATTTCTACAGTGACGAGAAGCGGCTTTACATTGCCGAGGGCAAATTCCACAAAGCCCGCTGGGTCCCGCTAAGCGCTTGCGCTTGCCAGGCGCTTAACGACTACGTGCGAATCCGCGCACCAATGGCATCCCGCTCCTCGGACTCGCCGCTGTTCGTCAATCAGCGCGGGCGCCGCATGCACCACTGTACGGTCCATCAGACCTTCCACCGCTTGTTGAAGCAGTCGGCCATCGCTCACAACCAGCGAACCGGCCCACGCCTCCATGACCTGCGCCATACCTTTGCCGTTCACAGATTATTGACCTGGTACCGCGATGGAGCGGATGTCAACGCGCGGCTGGCGTGGTTGGCCACTTATATGGGACATGTGGATATCGCTTCCACTCATATCTACCTCAATCCCACGGCCGAGTTGTTCGATGAGGTTAGCACTCGGTTCCGTAACCACTACTTGCAGCAGGTCCAAACCCAAGGAGAACCATCATGACTCATTTATTAGCCAACTTCATGAAGCGGTTTTTAAGCCATTATCTGCCCGTGCAAAAAGGGCTCTCGGCCAATACCATCGCGGCCTACCGAGACGCCATCAAGCTGCTCCTGTGTTATGCAGCCGATACCGTGCGAAAGCCGCTCGACACACTCGCCGTCGAAGATATAGCCGAGAACATTGTGCTCGGGTTCTTGGACTATGTGCAACAAGCGCGACACGGCTGTGCCCGAACCCGCAATGCCAGGCTGGCGGCCATCCACAGCCTGTTTGCATATATCGCCAGAGAACAACCCGAGCTGTTAGCCCAGTGCCAAAAGATCCGCACTATCCCCTTAAAACGCACCGAGCACAAATCGCTGGACTACCTGGAGGAAAACGAAATGCAAGCCATCCTCGATTCGATAAAGACCAACTCGCGCACGGCCATCCGTGACCGGGCACTGTTTTTGTTGCTCTACAATACCGGAGCCCGAGTCAGTGAGATCGTGGGGCTTAAACTCTGCGATCTGCGGTTGGTTGGCACCCCTCAAGTCGAGCTTGTGGGCAAAGGCAGAAAACATCGTGCTTGTCCCCTGTGGCCTGAAACGGTCGCCGCAGTCCAGGCTTACCTCAACCAACGCACTCCCAAACTGCTTGTAACCGAGCACCTGTTTCTTAACGCCAATGGGGTTGGTATCACTCGCTTCGGCATCAGCCATATTACCGCCAAATACGCCACCGCCGCTCTGCATCGCTGCCCGTCAATCAAGACCAAAACCGTCAGCCCACACACCATCCGCCATACCACTGCCATGCATCTGCTTCGGTCGGGAAACGATGTCAACATGGTTAGCGACTGGCTCGGCCACGTCGATATCAACACCACGCACATCTACCTCGAGATCGACATGGACATGAAGCGCAAGATGCTCGAGAAGGCCGACGCTCCCGCCATCAACAACAAGGCGGCCTGGGCACAAGCCGGACGTCCTGCAGTGGCTCAATGCACTTGGCTAAGCCCCCGAATTATGTGCAGTCAATTGGCAGAAGATGAAAGACAATCCGCGAAGTAACGATCTCAACTTCACATAACGCGCAGCTTCACATAACATTATTTATGTTGAGCTCAACATAAAACGTGATTTGGCATAAGGCAATAGGCGTAAACGGTAGCGTCAAATTGCCTACGATAACGTGCAAGCCCGTCCAAATACGCCCGTAATCGCGCTCGTTTTTGAACGTCTTCTGTCTATGATTCACACGCACGATTACGTGATAAAGAATTCCCGGTGCGAACACGCGCGGCCCGCCTCGCAGACCTGTATACCTCCCCGCTCCTTCGTCATAGCTTTCAGCGTAGGCAAACGAGTCCTTTTCCCAGGTCAGTAAACTGAATCCGCCACGGATAGCACCCAAAAGCACTTCGGGATCGCGTACCCTCGGCAAATAAAGATAGCGGCCAAAATCCTCTACCAGTTGGCGGATCGCCACATGATCGCCGCCTGCCTGTGCCGCGTCCCGTGCCCTTTCTGCTTGCGACGCACTGGCAGGCGCGGCAGGCAGGCGCCACAGTGGCACTTTATCGAGGTCCATCCGAAGACGCGCTGATCCCAAGCTCGTCACCAGAAGCTCATCGTTCTTTAGTTTCTTGCTCGCCCGCACCGCCAGCGCATCCTGCCCCGTGAGGCGAAAACTGTGCCATTCGACAAGAGACTGAGGCGTAGACTGAGTGGGAACGAGCAGCCATTGATAGGCTTCCGGTATGCGTGCCGTCACGGTGCTGTTGGCGCCGTCCCGCTGTTGTTCAGCCTGCTTTACTTGATGTGGCGAAAGATTGAGTTTGCCCTTTTCGTCTAGAATCGACTCCCACGCGAGGTAGCGGCGTACTGCTTCGTCGAGGTCCTGCAAACGAGTCTTATCGACTGCCAGAAAAACCAGTGAGTTCTTGTAGATCCTGGGAGAATTGCCGCGCGACTCCAATATCGATTTGGCAAAGACTTCAGCGTCGTTACCCGCTTCCCGGCTATACGGATGTTCGGTGCCGATCACGACCAATCTTGCGTCCAAGTCATCCGGCACGTCGTGACTGGATGGGGGCAAGGGATGGACCCGGCTCAAGTCTCCAGTTTTTTTGACATCTGTTCGCACGCGTTCGGCGATTTCTTTGGTGATCTTGTCGGCATCTCCTTTGAGCTGTTCGGCACGATCGTCGGCCAATTTCGTTACTGTCGGTTGCGTCGAATACCAATAGCGCGGCCCGTCCTGATAAAGATACGTCGCCGTCGCCGCGAGGCGCCGGAGCGCATCGCCAAACACCTGTGGCGATTCTCCCGGCATGACACAGCCGAGTTTCACACGCCGGTCTTCGAGGCCCTGATGCGCAGCGGTCATGGTCGGAGCGGAGCCGAAATAGACGGTTCGCGCCACCCGCCGCGTCGCGTGAAACTTTCCAAGATTCGGCACCTGACCGTCGAGCTGCAGCGGCAACGAGTTCGGCCCGTCAACGTCTTTCTCTATGACCGGCACCCAGTTGTCTGAAAGATAGCGAGTAAGCTCGTTTTCGACCCGGCGGTCGTCGATGGGAATATTCGACGGCAAGATAGGCGGGTTGCGGTCGCCTTTTTCCCACAGGCTATGGATCACCGATGCCATCAATCGCAGCACGCCGCGTGTGCGTTGAAACTTAACCAGCGTCGACCAGTCGTCGTAAAGCCGGTCGAACACTTCAGGATGAATGGGATAAGCGGCCTTGAGACGGGTTTCGTAATCGCTCTTAGAACACTCCGGCGGAAACTCTTGTTGCTGCGTGCGATAGAGATCATGAAAGGCGCGGGCTACGGTATCGCGCGCGACGAACTGCTCCCGTTCGACCAGCGGTTCGAAAAGTCTCCGCCGCACGATTTCAAATCCCTCTTCCGCGCTCGCCGGCCGCCACGAAGACTCCAGACGGCCGACCACGTTACGTAGCCGATCAAGTGCTTCGCGTCCGCGCCGTCCGCCGACTTCCGTATCATCTGCCTGGGTATGGGGAGAACCAGACGTATCGGAAGCCGGCAAACTGATAAACCAACAGGCAATTCTTCGCCAATTTCGCGGATTCAGTTAGCACCTGGGCGAACGAGAACTGTGTTCCGAAGCTCCCTGCCGGCAAGCCTGTGCTGAGCGAGGTCGAAGCATCACTTGGTCATGCAATTGGCGCGCGTAGGCAACCCACTCGTCGATCAGTATCAAACAAGGCCCATACTCTTTGAACAGTTCGCGCAGCACGTCGCCGGGACTTGTCGCTTTCTCGTCATCAGCGCGGATACGGTTAAAAGCCTTCTTCGCTTCTTTGACTCCACCCGCCGCAAAACCAAGCTGCCACGCAAGCTCGCCCCAGACCGTGCCCACCACAGTGCCGTCAGCTTTCGTCACGGGATTGCCCGGCGAGATTTTGTTTCCCACCAGTACGACGCGTTTCACCTTGGGGAGTTTCGTCACACCCGCATCGTTCAGCACCGCATCAATACCGAGCAGTTCGCTCGGCGGAGTGCCAGAAAAAAGATGGTAAAGCGCCAGCATCGAGTGCGTCTTGCCGCCATCGAAGTTGGTCTGAAGCTGTAACGACCGGATCGCCTCCGGCATCCGAAAGCCGTCTGACTGCGCCGACCAAAAGCTGCTGTAAGCTCGCCGTTAGGAAAGTGCGCCGGAAAAATTCCACCGGCTCGCGATACTCGTCCGTTCCTTCGCCCAAATGAACTTGCCAGAGATCCGCGGCAAACTCCGCTTGTTGGTATCTTCCGCTCGCGACATCCTTGTGGGGATTCACCACTTCGCGCCAGGGTTTTAGACTGCCCGTTACTTGACTCTCGATGGCCGTGCCGGCGCTACGCCGCTTCTCGGTGCGCATCTGCTCGTCGAACACAGTGCGACGGAGCTCGATTTTCATCTTTCGAACTTACATCAAATGGCACGTCATCGACAAGTGAAGCTGTGAACACAACCGGTTTCTTTGCGGCATGCGCCAACCCTAGTTCGTAGAAGACGTTGGGGTTCTTGCCCGAGAGATCTGCCAGAAGCAGTTTCGCTTTCTCGATTTGCTCCCAAATTTGCTCAACTACACTGCCAGTAGTGAAGAGCTCATCTGCACGCACAGGTTCGAAACCGGCTTCCTTGATCGCAGGCATATAAATCTCTTGGTAATACCGAGTCAAACCTTGACTTAGGTACTTGCCGTCGCGAGATCCTGAAACCACGTTCAGGTCTCTGTTCCCAGATCTTGCCATCGCGGCCGTTCAAAATGTCTAAACTAAAACCCATTCAAAACGTTCCAGCCCTTCGATACGGCCCCTTGGCCTACTCAGGACCAACGGACTTTTCCAACTCCGTTCAAAGCGTTGAATCCCGGATAGGCTCACGCTTCACGATCACGAATCACGAGCACGTTCTTTGGAATTCTCAAAACGTCGAAATGGGCTGATACCTATAGTTACGCTTTTTTCTCAAGCGCGTTAAGAATTACTTCTACCCTTCGCTTGAGTTCCGGAACGTCTTGTTCGACTCTTTCCCAGACAATCTCGAGATTGACGCCGAAATATTCGTGAATCACGCGGTCTCGCATCCCCGCGATTCTCTGCCAGGGAATATCCGGATAAACGCTTTTCAGATCTGCCGAAATATTCTTGACCGCCTCTCCAATAATCTCCAGGTTTCGTATAACAGCGTCTTGGGTTTTGGTATCGGTAAGAAACGCTCCCTTGCCGTCCCTCGTGTAGTCGAGAATGCGGTCGATACAGTCGCGGATGTGCCAGAGATAAACTCGGTCGTCCTTCACAAAGGAACGGCCTCGCGATAGATTTGTTGGCGAAGATACGGGCTGATCCCACCGTCGGTGAGCACATCGACTTTACGGCCTAACAATTGCTCTAGATCATCAATGAGTCCGGTGGGAAACCACGACGAGGTACGAGACCCAACATCGACCAACAGGTCAATATCACTTTGAGGTCCCGCGTCACCCCGCGCAACCGACCCGAATACCCGCACGTTGTAGGCGCCATGTCGAGCGGCGATTCGCAGGATTTCGTCCCGATGTTCTTTTATGATTTCTTCGATAGCCACGACAGTTGAAAAGATTTTACGCGATTTGTCGGCGGGAGGGCAAGGGCACAGGAGGGCATGGAAAAATCTAAGAAAAATTTAAGGGGTCGGGAGTCTTTATAATCAGATCCATGTCAGCCATCGGCCTCCTTTATGCTCACGGCCGAAAGATTACAATACGCTCGTGACATATGAGGTTACGATCTCTTCCGCCCTGGGGCCGGTTCCTGTCGTTCCAGTCGCTCAATCCCCCCGATCGAGATCGGCATTGCGCGGATACTTTATCGTCTTGGGTTTTTCTTCCTCTTTTTGAAGAACGAACTGGCACTCGGCCGTAGGGATATTTTTGCGCTTGGCTGCGTCGTGACTGAGGGCTTCGACGGTTTTGGTGATCTTGGCGGCGCATTTCTTGGCCATGATTATCTCCGGGACGGGAGCGCTGCGCGCGCGGTTGACGGCGCGGGCGGCGGTGGTGCGGGCGTGAAGAATGCGCTCCTTCAACGCGGCGAGGAAAGCTGGGTAATCCGGGTGGAAAACTGCCTTCGTCACGGCTGCGCGGCCTTCGCAATCATCTTGTTAAACTCGCTTTCGACCTTGGCCTTGAAGTCGGCTTCGATCCAGCAAACCTCGGTGAATTAAATGGGGTGAAGTCCGCTTTTAGCTTTCAAGGGAAGAAAAGGCGACATTTCGTCTAACTCGGAGCCGGAATCGCAAAAGACCTCAGCAGCTTACTCGATTTTACGGATTTCGGGAAGGGGGGGAGCGTGATCGTGTTCGCGTCATCAATTTCATACAACACGACTCGATAATCCCCAATTCGAATCCGCCAGTCGTTCTTGGAACCGGCTAGTTTATGGCAACCGGATGGTCGTGGCATTCCGGCAAGTGCTCTGATACGCGGAACGATACGTTTAAAAATGGCGGTGGGCAGAGATTTTAGCGGCGGTCCGCTCGATCAGGACTTCATACACGCGCCGAGTCCTTGAGGAAATCTTCAAAGCTGCGGAATTTTAGTGGCCGCTTTCTCATCGCCTTGAGCATGTTGAGATCCTCGGCATCTTCTACTCGCTCGAGGAGTCTTCGATACTCCTCGATGCTCAAGATGACAGCGGCCGGCTTTCCTGCTCGGATGACTATTTCAGGATCTTTTCGTCTACCTCGTGCTTTCATTTGTTCACACCTCGACAACTACCGTTACACATCGTTGTCATAGAACCCCTTCAATTTGACCGGAAGAAAAAAGGGACATTCTACTTTTTCCACCCTTTCCCCGTTGCAATTCTCACTTAAAGAGCGTCGTGATTGATCCCTCGGTCCATTTTCCGGCCACCGGCCAATCGAAAGCCCGGGAGGGGATACGCTGGGCGTGCGAGCCGGATGTCTACCACCGCTCCAACATCCCGCTTCAGCGAAACATTAACAATGTTGAGGGAATAAAGGCAAAGGGTGCAGAATCGTGATTCGTGATCGTGGAACGTGGGCGTAGCCGTATAGGGACCGTGGTCATTCGTAGACGTGAATCGTGATCGCCATTTCCCCCTCCGCGCTGACACTTCGACGTTTCGAGAATTCTCGAAACGTCGCATTAAACCTCAACTGGTCGTGGCAGCCGGCATTCACGCGCCAGACATATATATAAGGATACGGGTTAACGAAGCACCAGCGGTAAGTCTAGGGAAATTTTACAAACTCCAGAGGAAAACGGGAGTCTTTTCACGATCGTTTCGGGCGCCGGCGGTAATTTATTGTCAGTTAAAGCCCACGTTACGGTATCAGTCGCTTCATCCCGCGACTATCCTCGTCTTGTTTAACCGGTTGAGCGGCTCATATCGGAACCAACAGACCCCGGCCGGTGAGGGCCACAAGGCGATCCAGATTGATGAGAAAATCGTCGCGCAGCGCCGGCGCGCGGTTCAGGCGCCATAAAATCTCTGCGTTCGACCAGGCGGTTTCGCGCGCCTTGCGCACGGAGAAGTTCGCGATGCGATCATCGTGCCGGCCCAGATCTTCGTCAATGAGGCCAACAATTCCCGTCGCTATGAACTTTTTCGCTTGCTCCTGGGAAGCCTCGATAATCGCGTTAACCTTGTCGAAGTCTCGATATTCGCGGCTGCCGCGTTTTGGCGCAAGGCGAAGTTCTTTGCCGGTTTGTACCAAGGCGATGGGCAAGTCGTGATTGATGTGCGCATTGATCCCAGCCAGGGCGAATTGAACCCGCATGATGCCTCGCCTGTATCGTAATTCCAGCAGTGGCGCCCATGCTCTCGCCGCGCGGCGCCGGCCGGCGAGCCATTCCTGAAGCGCGGCAAAATATAGTTTGCCGAATAAGACGTCCAGCCGCTCCAGCCACTTGGAATTCTCCCATTGCATTGCGCCTGACCGCTCACGCACTCCGTCCGTCACTGCAATATAGAGCAAGTTGAACCATTTGAGCCCATCTTCATTGGCCAGTTCGCTGTCCAGCGCGCGCAGGAGCGCTAGGACATCGCTGACGGTGTCTACAGATGCGGCGGCGATTAACTCGGCAACTTTAGCATCGTCAGTCGGCATATCGCGGAAACAGATGATAACTTGAGCTCAAACCGTTAGCGTGCTGTCTCAGAAGTTCGCAAAAAACTCGGCGGCCTTCTCACCATCATGCCCGCGAAAGCGGGCATCCAGAGGCAGTTGATTTTCCCGGATTCCGGGTCGCGCTTCAGCCAAAGGCTGATCAGCCTGAGGCTGAAGCTAAATCGCCAGCTTGCCCGGAATGACGGCTAGCTTTGCTGGATACCGTAGCGGCGCGCGAGGACATAGTAGAGAATCGCAACGGTGACCAGAATCACCGTCCAGATTACGCCGAAGGCCGCCAGCTCACCGACCTGAGCGTTTTCCCAGAGTTCGAAAATGGCGACCGATACTACCGGCGTTTGCGGACTGACCAAAAGCACGGACATCGATAGCTCTTTCGCGGACAGTAAAAAAACGAATATCCAGCCGCCCAGAAACGACGGCGTAATCAGCGGCAGAATAATCCGGCGCATGGAGTTAAACCATGACGCCCCGGAAACGTAGGAAGCTTCCTCCAATTCCTTGTGCAGCTGCAGAAGGCCTGAATGCGTGTAGCGGATGCCGTAGGGAATGTAGCGGGTAGCAAAGGCTATCAAGAGTATCCATAGTGTTCCGTATACCGGAATGGGAACGAAGAGATAAAACCTGAGAATCGCCAGGCCCATCACGATGCCGGGAAACAGCAGCGGTAGCGTGGTTAAAAGATCGAGCAGCCAGCGGCCGCGCAGTTTCGTTCGCACTAGAATCCACGACGCCAGCGTCGTGAGCACCATCACAAACGTGGCGCTGCCAAGTCCGAGCAGGACACTGTTCTGGATCGAATCGGTGATTTTGGGAAAGTGGATGGCGGTGATGTAATTTTTCAGCGTGAACTTCGCAATCCCCTCCAATGACGGTTGCATATAGAAGGGCAATAACGATGCCCACAAGATGATCAAAAACGGCAAGACCAGAAGCACGAAAAAATAGAGCAGTAATCCGGCGCCGGCAACGTAACGCCAGCGGCCGAGACGAATAAGCGCGGGCCGGTAGCCTTTTCCGGTGACCGTATGAAACCGGTCCCCTTCGCGGGTGACGCGAAAGTAGAGATACAGCGTCCCTGCCACCACCAGCATCAATAGCACAGAGAAAGCACCGGCGCTGCCATACTGCGGCGGCAATTTTTGCGCGTCGAGATAAATTGACGTCGTCAGCACGCGGATGTCGCCGGGCAGGCCCACCAGCGCAGGAATCTCGAAGGACTCGAAGGCGCGAATAAAAATCAGCAGCAGCACCGAGAAAAAAGCCGGCAGCATCAAACGCAGCGAAACACGCCGGAGCGTCTGCGACAGGCGGGCGCCACAGACCGCCGACGCTTCTTCTAAAGACGGGTCCATCGAACGGAACGATGCCGCGACCATGAGGAAAACGAAGGGTGACCAGAGCACGGCCTCGACGAAGGTCATCCCCCACATGGAGTAGACGTTCAACACCGGCGTGGTTTGATTGAACAGCGTCTTTAGCCAATAATTAATCGGTCCGGCTTTGCCGAGCAACAGCAGCCAGCCGATGGTGTAAAGAATAAACGGTGTGCCGAAGGAGGCAAAGGCGGAAAAGTAGCCAAGTCCCCGCAGCGGCGCATCGGTGCGGGTAACGATCCACGCGACCGCGCCGCCCAGCGCGGTCGCCAGCAATGCGCTGCCGACGGAAAAATAAAGCGTGTTGAGAAACGGGCCGATCACCTTCAGCTCGCGCAGCAGCTCTTCATAATAGCGGAAAGTAAACTCGTCCAACTCTCCCGTGAGCTTTACCGTGAAAAGACTTGTCTGGATGACCGAGACGAGCGGTGGCAGGACCAAATAGGCCGTCACTGTGGCCACTACGATCAATACCCAGGTCTCGACGGAGATGCCGCTCAACGCCATAAGGGGCCGCAGGGCGCGCGTTTGAGCCGCTTTCAACCGGAGATCATAAGCTTGTGATGATTGCTGCTTAGCCAAGGGTCCCACCGGAGTCTATTTCAGAAATCGTGCCATCAGTGATATCGGCGCTGGTGCGCCTGGACTGATACTCCATGGGGTTAGAGGTACTTAGGCGAAGCTAGTCCGAGTAGCCGGTTATTGTCAAGGTAAAAAGCCCGCAAAAATGGCCCCGCGCAATGCGGCGGTGATTTCGCCACGCCGTTTACTTCAGAAAATTCTTCTCGAAATACTCCACCCACGCGTTACCTTCATTCAATTGCGAATCGGGGGTGAAATAGAGCGCCCTCTTGAACC
The DNA here is from genome assembly GCA_036555515.1 of Binatia bacterium. Classification (GTDB taxonomy): domain Bacteria; phylum Desulfobacterota; class Binatia; order UBA9968; family UBA9968; genus DATACQ01. The sequence goes on along the minus strand of DATBLC010000352.1, from coordinate 26,697 downwards.
GCCCGCCGCCGGGCTTCAGATCAACCTGCTTCGCGGGAACCTTCGGATGAGACGGCAAATAGTTGACGGCTTGAAAAACCTTTTGCCCTTTGTCCGACAAAATGAAATCGATCAGCAGCATCGTCGCATGCGGATGGGGCGATCTCGTGACCGGCGAAATCGTATTGATCGTCGCCGAGGCTGGCTCCAGCGCATACCAATCCACGGGCGCTCCCTTGGACTTACTGATATGAGCGTGATGGTTGAAGATGTGTAATGCGATAGGATACTCGCCGGCGATCACGAGATCCAGGAGTTGCCGGTTACTGGCGGTGCTTTTGGCGACATTCTGGCCCTTTAATTTTTGCAAGTACGCTCCAGCCGCCTCTTGGCCCATGCTCTGGAAAAGGTTGCCGATCATCATCGGCGCCCCCGAGCCGCGGCTCGTGGACCACATCATCTGCCCTTTCCAACGCGGGTTCAGCAGGTCTTCGTAGCTTTTTGGAACATCGTTGGGCTTGACCATGCTGGTGTTGTAGCCGAGAGCGAAGTAATAAACATTGCTGACCGCCCAATAGCCCTGCGGGTCTTTCAGTTCCGCCGGATATTCCGCGAGATGCGGTGAATAAAACCGTTGTAAGTAACCTGCCTTCTTTACCATGGGTGCGGTCACCGTGCCGTCAACGATGTCCACATCGTACTTCTTCGCCTGGTATTCGCTGAACATCTTTTGCACGATGCGTTCCGAATTACCGCGAAAGTATTCGATCTGGAGAAATGGATATTCTTTTTCGAATGCTTCCTTGACCGGCCGCACGACTTGATCGACGATCAACGATGTGTACCACGACACCTTGCGCTCTTTTTTCGCCCCCTCGACGAGCATCTTTTGGCGGTCGGGCTTGTTATAAAGGGCGATTTCCTCCACCGACGCCGACCGGGAAACCGTAACCGGCGACAAACCAAAGGTCGCCGTCAGAACAGCCGCAAAAAAACTTTTTGAAACTTTCATTTTATCTCCGGAAATTCAGCCAAACCGTTCGCTTATTTCAGAATCGTCTCGGCAAACCTGCCCGCCGGAACTCTAACTTTGGCATACTTGTCTTCGAGGTGATTTCTCAGCCGATGATAATCTTGCACCGTGAGAACGTCCTTGGCCGCGGTGACGCCGATTTCTTTCAGCCATTTGGTATCGACATCCAGGCGTCGCGATCCATTCTCCATAATCCTGCCGTACCAATCTTGACCTTCCCGGCTCAAAAACCAGTTAATGAAGACCCTGGTGGCATTGGGATGAGGTGGATTTCTTACGATGCCGACTACGCCGAAGCTATTGCTCGCCGGCAAACCCTCCTTCGGCGCCGGCACCGGTTTGAGTGGCAAACCGGCGCTAACGAAAGGATCGGTCTGACTTCGCCCCAAGCCGAAAGCAATCGCAACTTTGCCTTTGCCCAGCGCGTCGGCGAGTTGGCGCAGGTCACGGGTTATGAACAACTCCTGCTGCACCAACTTTTTCAGAAATTCCTCGCCTTTGAGCTCCCACATAAACGACCAGATGGATTGGCCGGAGCTCGGCACGCGCGGGTCGCTGAAGCCGATCTTGCCTTTCCATTTCGGATTGAGATAGTCGTCGAAAGCGCGCAACTCTTCCGGCTTGGCCAAGCTGGTGTTGTACCACACACCGTGAGTGCTGACATCGGCGAGAAATGAATAGAGGAATTTATGCGTGCTGACGTTGTCTTCCCAGATATGGCCGCCCCACCACTGTTTGGCATCTTTGACCTCGGAGAGAATCCAGAATGACTCCAGGGGTTCGAGCATACCGTCATGGGTCAGGCCTGCCGCGGTGCCGGTGCCACAGATGATCGCATCGAAATAGCGCACTCCGGCCTTCTGCTCCGCGGCGATGCGGCTTGCGTTCTTTGGCCCCGACGCCGGCACCAACTCGGCTTCAAGGCCGAATTTTTGCCGCAACATCGTTTCCATCTCTTTGCGCAACTCGCTTGCCGGTGGTATCGCAAGAACGATCTTGCCTTCCTTCTTCGCCGCCTCAACAGCTTTGTCCCATTCCAGGGACCGCTTGGCGTCAACCGCTTGAGCCGCGCCGCCGAAAACCAGAATTAAACCGAGAATGACGGCGCACCCATCGCCCATCATTACGCGCATCGACTCACCTTCCCACGACAACGATTGCTACCCGGAGCTCTAGTTGAAACACCGATAGCTGTCAAGGCGCGTCTTTGCATCTCGACCGCTTGCACAGAGTCGCGACACCGCAACCGAAGATGGAACCGGAACTGAAAAGAGCATTTACCACGAAGTGATTCATGATCTTACGCTCGCCTGCAGAGCATGAAAAAAAGAGATGCACCCTCTACGCCAACGCCAATGGCCGACGACATTTTGGCCATCAGCAGCCTCCGTAATGCCGGCATGGATTGCCGGCATCCAGGCCCCCAGGATGCGTCCGGACACATCCATGTCAACCTGGGTCCCGGCAGTCCATGCCGGGACGACGAGCCTATATAATGATCACGTAACTCACACAAATCTGATGGCAATAGTCGCCTACCCAGCCAAATTTTCGAAGGAGGCACGAAGGTCACGAAGTTTAAGAGGATAAATATCAGCCACGCAAATTGAGGCTGATGCGTCCTCTGGCGCATCCGAACCCTTGGTGTCCTTCGCGCCTACGTGGTGAGAGTCTGATTCATCGTTGGCAGGCGGCATTGGAATCTAGGTGTGCGCGCTGATGAAAACCGCCGCCCGCTCGCCGATCATCATGCTGGTCAGATTGGTGTTGGCATGCGCCACCGTCGGCATGATTGACGCGTCACCGACCCAGAGATTTTCAATGCCGTGCACGCGCAAGTGCTGGTCCACCACCGCCAGCCGGTCCGATGCCGGCCCCATCTTGCAGGTGCCGACACCGTGGAAATAACTCGTGTAACTGGAACGCGCGAACCTGCTCCAATCTTCGTCCGGACTCGGCAAAAACAACTCGCCGCAGAATCTATCCATTGGCGCGGTATTCGCGAGTCGCTCAACGAATTTCATCGCCGACAACATTGCCTGAATGTCCTTTGGGTGTTCCAGCATCCGTGGATCGATGACCGGCAAGTCGCTTGCTTTCGCGCTCTGGAGCGTCAGGCGTCCCCGGTTGGCTTGCTCCAACAAATGACAGGAAAATGAAATCATGTCGCCGATGCCTGACACGGTGGTGATTTCACGCAGAATGATATGGAAATCGAGATACTCGCGCGCCGGGTCGCTTTTGAAATACATCTTGAGGGTCGAGCGGCCGCGCTCTTGAAGCTGTTGGCCGCTGGTCTTCCCTTTAAACGTCATGGTCACCACCGGGTGATCCTGATAATTTTCCCCGACGCCTTCCAGGCCATGAACGACTGAAATTCCGTGGCGCTCCAATTCGGCGCGCGGGCCGATGCCGGAAAGCATCAGAATTTGCGGCGAATGGTATACGCCCGCGCTGAGCACGATCTTGCTTGCCGAGACCGCGTGTTCATCGCCCTGTTTGCGGTAATGCACGCCCTCGACTTTTTTCCCTTTGAGAATTAGCGCTATCACCTGCGCGTCACCGATGATCGTCAAGTTGGGCCGCTGCCGCGCCAGTCCAAGATAAGCTACCGCCGAGGATTGTCGCTTGCCGTCCTTGATATTGCGCGCCGTCGGCGCGATGCCGTAGGGGTTGGGCTCATTTTGGTCAGCGAACTTAGGAAGGCCGAGCCGCGTCACCGCCTCTAACAATGCTTGCTCTTGCGCGCCGAGTTGCGTGTCAAAGATATGTTTGCGCCCGACATAGATCGGACCGGAGTCGCCGTGAATGGAACTATTAGGAAAGTCGTGATCCGTTTCCATGCGCTGCAGCACCGGTAGGACATTCTCCCACGACCACTCGGGATTGCCCTGCGCGGCCCAAGCATCGAGATCGGCCTTGATCGGGCGCGGAATCGACATCATGTTGACCGACGAGCCGCCGCCCATGATTCTACCGGCGAGCGAATAAAACTCGCTGCCGTCAAAATTGCGCCTGGTCGGATACATGAGAATGTAAGGGCTTTCGAGCAAGACGTTGGTCGCCTTATCGGCGTCGAGGACGGTTTCCGGAATCGGCTGCGGATCAGGCCCCGCTTCGATCAACAAGACTGTTCTCTTCGGATCTTCAGAAAGGCGCGATGCAATGACACAACCAGCGGAACCGCCGCCGGCAACGATGACATCATAATGATCGGACATTCGATTCTCCTAATCTCGCGCGCACTAGTCGCAATCGCGTATTATTCCTAATCACTCTCCGCATCGCCCTTTCCCGTTTGCGGAAGGGGTGAGGGTCGCTTTCAGCAATTCGTCCTCATCCGCGCAAACCCGTTCTGATTCAGCCATGTCTTCTAACAGATCACTGGCCTGTGCTGTCAAGACTCCCCCGCAGTCTGTTCATTAAAAGTCCGACACAATCGTCGCGGCGACAACGGCGCCAGGAGATTACAGGAAAAAGCACTGGTAGCGGGCGCCCCCGATAGTGTATAGAGTTGATCGACACAAGCCACGCTGCCAGAATCGCGAGGCACGAAAATCATGAATATCGATCTTCACTCTCATTTCTTCCCCATCGAGGCGCTGCAAAATCCCGGCAAGTACGAAAATCGGGCGCCAAAGATTGTTCTCGATAACGGCAAGTTGTCCGTTACTTCTCAGATCGGATTTCGCCCGGGACTGGGCGCGGGCGCCTACGATCCGGTGGCGCGGATTAGAGCGCTGGATCAAATGAGCATTGATCTGCAGGCGATCTCGCCGTCGCCGATTTTGCTGTTTTACTGGGAGGATGCGGCCGTCGCGGCTCATTTCTCGCGCAAGCAGAACGAAGCGATTCAAGAAATAGTCAAGAAGCATCCTGACCGCTTTGTCGGTTTCGGCAGCGTGCCATTGCAAAGTGTAGCCGACTCGATCGCCATCGCGCGGGAAGCAAAATCCATGGGGCTCAAAGGGTTGGAGATCGGCAACTCCGTCGGTGACAAACCGCTCGACGATTCCATGTTCGAGCCGTTTTTCGACGCGGCGCAGGAATTGGATATGCTCTTGTTCGTCCATCCCCTCGAAGGCGGACTCGACGCCGATGATCCGCTATCGCCGATTCTCGGTAACGTCCTGCAATTCACCTTTCGCACAACCATGATGGTCGAGCGCATGATTCTCAAGGGAATGTTCGAGAAGTATCCCAACCTCAGGTTGTGTTTATCCCACGGCGGCGGGTTGCTTGCGTTCAATATCTGGCGCCTCGACCATTCCTATGGACTGCGATCTGAATTAAGAAAACAGCTGCCGCGAAAACCTTCCGAATATCTTAAAAAACTCTACTTTGATTCTATTGTCCACTCCGTGGCGGCGCTGCAGTATCTGGTTCAAGTCGCGGGGGCTGACCGAGTTGTCATCGGCACGGATTACCCGATGGCCATGGGCGACTTCGAGCCGGTGGCGAAAATCAAGGAACTTCATCTATCGACGGCAGAGCGCGAGTTAGTGCTCGGCGGTAACGCCGCGCGTGCGTTAAACCCGGATTCCGCAGTTAAACGATAGATCCACAAGCGCAGGGTGGATCCCTGGAGCAGCGAAGGCGTCCGACTGTGAAATATCAAACCCTTTTGCACTCTGCCACTTAGTTGCAATCAGCCTGCACGCGCCACCACAGCACCGCTCATCGATAGCTGCTTAGAGGCAGACGGCATCTCCGCCACAGGCGGATCAGCCTTCGGCTGAGACTTTGCTGCGGAAGAGTTTCGCCCTGCGCCGCTAGAAAATCCAACTGCGCAATCCGGGCTAGATCTATAGCAGCGAAGAGAGCTGGAGCCCGCAATCTTAAGCCTTGATGTCCAGGCATTCAAAACGGGTCGTTGGATACCGTAGATCAGCGAAAGTCCTTAAGGCTATTTCCAGAGATTCTCCAGGAACCCTGACCGCTTCAGCTCTTCGACGTAGCTGTTGTCGAAAAAAGCGGAGGTGCGAGTGTTCTGAAGCGACTTGGCGTCGACCAGATTCAACTGCGCGAGCTGTTGCGCCATCCATTGCATAGCGCCCTCCGGAACGGCGGGATCCCGGGCAAAGTTCTCGACTACGTAAAGGTAACTCTGATGCAATAGCTCTGGGTCGTCGACATGGAGGTATTTGGAGATTACCTTTTTTGTCAAAGCTTCGTTTGCTGTCATCAGCTTTGTTCCCTCTACGGTGGCTTTGATCATGCGCACGACGACATCACGATTGCTGGCGGCATAAGATCTTCTCGCCACCATCCCATTGGTCAAAAATCCGACGCCCAATTTTCTGAGATCTTTGGGCGAGACGAGTTCGCGAAACCCCTGCTTTAGCAGACTGAAAGTATGCGGCGGCGAAACCATGGAGCCATCCACCGACCCTCTAGACAACCCTGCCATGGTTTCTGCCAGTCCGCCCATCTGCAGGATCGTGACGTCCTTGATATTGTTCCGCTCCAAAATAGCGCGAAGCGCAAGGTCAGTAACCGCTCCGAACCTAGTGATCCCCACTTTCTTCCCTCTCAGGCCGCCAAGTTCTGTAATCTGCGGCGGAACCATCAAAGACTGCGTGAAATAAGGCACTGTCGCGGCGATCTGGATAATGTCCCCTCCTCTCAGCACGTTGGAAATGACAGCGGGGCCGCCAAGGCCTCCGATATTGGCCGATCCTGAAAGCATGGATTGAATCATAACCGTAGAAACACCGACAAAAATCATGTCAACGTTGAGACCGTTTTTTTCAAAAATGTTGGCCTCCTTGGCGACAATCCACGGCATGCTGTTGAGGCCCATCGGACCGTAGGGAAACGGAATTTTTAGTGAAGATTGAGACAATCCGGGAAACGGACCGACGAGAACCAAGAAAAGAGCGAACAACGGAACCGGCCGCCTAAAACGAATCCCCCGTGTGGAAAACCCATGGTCCATGCGTTCCTCCGAAAATATCGAAATCGTTGATAGGAGCCAGCGACTGCCATACCGCTTGAAACGTTGCCCGTCAAGCTCACACCCGCGTTTTGTTAGCCCGTAAGGCTCGACCTCCCCCTTCGTCCTTGACGGGCGCAATGCACTTAGATTATGGTCCGTCTCGGTTTGCCCTTTTCGGTCTGTCCCGTGACCCAAGGAGGTTCTATGCGAGTATTAGAAACCGTCGTCCGAGGCTCACTCGTTCTGGTTGTTATTTTCTTCACGTCGCTGGTCTCGGCGCAGCAGCGTCCCTCCTACGGCCCCGACATCACCCTCGCCGACGCCAAAAAGCTTGCCGCGGCAGCGCTCGCGGAGGCGCAAAAGAACAATTGGAACGTCGCCATTGCCATCGTCGACAACCACGGCGCGCTTGTTTACTACGAGCGCATGGACGACACACAGAGCGCAAGCCCGCTAATCGCCATCGAGAAGGCGCGCAGCGCGGCGATGTTTCGCCGTCCGACGCGGGCCATGGAAGAGACTGTCAACAAGGGGCGACCTTCGTTCTTGGGTATACCTCTAGCCACGCCCATTACCGGGGGATTGCCCATCGCAATCGGCGGCAAGATATCCGGGGCCATCGGCGTAAGCGGCGTTACTTCAGATCAAGACGAGCAAGTCGCCAAGGCCGGCCTCGAAGGGCTTAAATAAGAGTGCCGCTACTCTCTATTGAGGGCGTCCGCAAGGAGTATCAGGTTCGGGGTAAACGGGTCTTGGCCCTCGACTCCGTGGATCTCAGCATCGGTGAGGGCGAGTTCGTCACCATCGTCGGTCCGTCGGGCTGCGGCAAGTCGACACTTTTGAACCTGATCGTGGGCCTGCTACGGTCGAGCGTCGGACGCATTGTTTTTCGCGGCGCGCCCATCGACGGCATTTGCACGCAAATCGGTTACGTCACCCAAAAAGACAATCTATTCCCCTGGCGCACGCTGGTCGAAAACGTCGAGATCGCACTGGAAATTAGAGGCGTCGACAAAAGCGCCCGGCGGCGCCGGGCGGAAGAGTTGATCGAGCGCGTTGGTTTGCGCGGGTTTGAAGACCACTATCCCCATGAGCTGTCCGGCGGCATGCGCCAGCGCGCCAATATCATCCGCACGCTCATCTACGACCCGGAATTGATCCTCATGGACGAGCCTTTCGGCCCGCTTGACGCGCAGACTCGCATCGTCTTGCAGGATGAACTTTTAAGGCTTTGGTCGGCAACAAAAAAAACGATTATCTTCATCACCCATGACTTGATCGAAGCTATCACGCTGGCCGACCGTGTGGTGCTGATGAGCTCCCGGCCCGGCAGGATCAAGTCCATCGAGCAAGTCAACATCGCGCGTCCGAGAGATGTGTTCAAGATTCACGAAAGCGAGCAGTTTCGCGCGGTCTATGAAAAACTATGGAGAGAATTGCGCCCCGAAGTGAAGTTGGCAGAAGCGTAGAAAGGAGACTTCCCCATGAAACAACTCATGACCATCGTTTGCGCAGCGCTTTGGTGCTTTGGCACTGCGCCGTCCGCGAGCGCGCAGGCGCCGAGAAAAGTGAAAATGACGATTCCCGTCGTGGCCCATACCATGACGCCGGTCTACATCGCCCAGAGCAAGGGGTTCTTCGCGGAAGAGAAGCTGGAACTGGACATCACCTCCACGGGAGGCGGCGGACCCGACATTCGGGCGCTCATCGCTGGCGACGTCGAATTCAGTTTTACTACCGGCGACAACGTGATTCTTGCGCAGCAAGAGGGCAAACGACTCTTGATGGTCATGAGCGCGCTCAATAAGGTTTTTATCAACTGGGCGATGCACAGAGAAACAGCGAAGGCTAAGGGCGTCACTGAGTCGATGCCGCTGGCGGAGAAGTTAAAAACGCTCAAGGGGCTAAGCGTGGGCGTCACCAATCCCGGCGCGCTGACCGCACACCTTGCAGCGTTTGTCATCCGCAAGGCGGGCTACAACCCGCAGCAAGACGTAAAAATCGTCCCCATTGGCGCCGGGCCCACCTGGCTCGCCGCCCTGGAGAATCGCAAGGTTGACGTCGCCTTGACCGCGCCGCCGGTGCCCGAGACCGCCATCAGCCGGGGATTCGCGATCATGTTCATTAACAATGCCAAAGGCGAGGATCCCTCGATCCCTGAATTCCTCATGGAAAATCTCATCGCTCGTCCCGAGACCGTCGCCAAAGATCCCGATCTGGTGCGCCGCATGGTGCGCGCGCTGACCAAAGCAAACCGCTGGGCGCTGCAGAGTCCGCCGGAACAGGTCGCCGATGCTCTCAAGCCATTCATGGCGAAGACGCCGCCCGAACTATTGCTGGCGGGGGCGACCGCGGTGCTGTCTGCGCTGAACCCGGACGGCCGCACCAGCGAGCGGAGCTTTCAGACTACTCAGGACATTCTCGAACAGGCGGGACTGCTCAAAAAACGCATGTCTTACGCGGATCTCGTGACTAACGAGTTCCTGGCCAAATGATCAGCCGCGGCCGACTTTTCCTTTACCGGCTGATTTTCGGCCTCTTTTTGCTCGCGCTATGGGAGTTAAGCTCGGGGCGATTGATCGATCCTTTTTGGGTATCGAGCCCATCGAAGGTTTTCATGTATATTTACGAAGTGTTCGCCGACGGCTCAATCTTCAGCCATCTCTCGATCACCCTCTACGAGACCTTTACCGGCTTCTTTATCGGCTCCGTCTTCGGCATCGGACTCGGCTTTGTCCTGGGGCGCAGAGAAACCCTGGCGGACATTCTGGACCCTTTCGTTGTCGCTTTTAACGGCATCCCGCGCATCGCCCTGGCGCCGTTGTTCATTATCTGGTTCGGCATCGGTCCGACCTCGAAGGTCATTCTCGTCATCAGCGTGGTGTTCTTTCTGACCTTCTTCAATACTTTTGCCGGGGTCAAGGGCGTGGATGCGGAGCTTAAAAACGTTCTGCGCATCATGGGCGCCACTGAGCGCCAAATTCTCATGAAAGTCACCCTGCCGGCCATCGTGCCGTGGATCGCTACGGGCTTAAAGATCGGCCTTCCTTACGCCATCGTCGCCGCCGTGGTCGGAGAATTTATCGCCGCCAGCAAGGGCTTGGGTTACCTGATTAATTACAACACGTCGCTTTTCTCGACCACGGGCGCGCTCGGCGGCATATTGATTCTCGCGCTCGTGGTCGTAATCTGCAACGAGGCGATCAACCGCGCGGAATCTTATCTCTTGCGTTGGCGCCCTCGGGAAGAGAAGAGAAGCGAGGGAGAATTGTATTAGCGGTAGGTGCTGAAAAAGACCCATTGCTTCGTTGCGCTCGATCTCATAAGCGGTACAGGCGCCGGGGATTAGAGGAGAGAATTTTTTCGATGATCTGGTCACTCAAGTCGTCCCGCGCTCTCAATCCTTTGGCCAACTGGTCTTGGCGAAAAGCATCGCCATGGGGAAAATCGGTTGCCGTGACCAGGAAGTCGTCGCCGGCTTTGCTCGTAATGTAAGGAATATCGTCGTCGATGGCGCAGGAGACGAAAACTCTTTCGGCAAGCCACTGGTCGAGCTTGGCGCCCTTGCTCGACCGCAGGCCTTTAATGAGCCGGACCGTCCATTCTGATCCGGCTTCAAAAAATCCAACGCGCAGTCTGGGAAAGTCGTCGAGCAGTGTGGAACCGAGAATTTGCTGGAAAGCGTAAAGCACATAGGGCCCGCTGACGATGCCTTTGCCAAGCGGATGCACATGGGGCCGCGAGTCTGCGTAGGTTGGGCGCGGCACCCCCTGGAACATTTCGCGGATCATCGGACTCGAGCCGTTGCCGACATGCACGGTGATCGGCAGATCCTGCCGCTCCGCCTCTTCATAGATCGGCCAATGATCGGGGTGCGTCAGCGGGCGGTCCCACTCAATGCCGCGCGCGTAAATTCCCACCGCCGATCCCAAAGATTTCACCCGGCGAATTTCCTGTACTGCCAGATCCGGTCGCCGCCAGGTGATAATAGCGACATAGCCGATGCGGCCGCCAGATTCCGAGCAACGCATCGCCATGAACTGATTGTAGCTGCGCGCCAGCGCCGCTTCGAGTTCGACGTTTTCCGCCAGGCAGCCGAGCCAGATGGAAGGAAACACCACCTGCGTGTCGACGCCCATCTCGTCCATGCAGGACAGCCGCTGCTTGACGTCGCGCATTTCTTGGACCGGTATCGGCACGTCTTTTTCGCCGGCCCGCTTCATGGTCGTGGGATTGGCGGCAAAAAACCGCAACTTGTAGTCGATGACCCAGGCGGCGTTATGCGAGCCGAAACAGGTGTCCTCGGGAAACGTAACCGGTATCGGGCGGAGAAGATAAAACTCCGGATCGAGATACTGCCAGGTCTCAACGCACTCTTCGACGTGAGCGTCGCAATCGATTACTTTCATGGTTCTCATCCTCCGGGAGGCTGCCGAGCATAGCGCCTCTACTTTCTTTTTGGCATAGCGAGTGCCGAGATAGAAAGTCAAGCCTTTCTCTTTGGCTTGACAAAGCAACGCGCCACGGAATAGCGTTTTAGCGAAACTCGAAAAGAGCGTCAGGACGCGGCAAGACGTCGAGCAATCTCGAACTTTTCCAGGAGGAACGGTGAACATGACAAAGCATAAAATGCCCCGGATGATTGTCAGAATGCTGGCGACAGGCGTTGTCATGAACTGCCTCGGTACAGTCCACGGCGGAGCATGGGCTGCCAGCGTGGAGGAGATAGCGCTGCTCAAATCCGCCAACCGCGAAAAAGTTCTGATCGAAGGGGCAAAAAAAGAAGGCAAGGTAATGTTCTACACCGGCCTCATCGTCGATCAGGTGGTGCGGCCGCTAAAGCAGGCCTTTGAAAAAGAATATCCGTTTCTCCAGGTCGAATTCTTCCGCGGCAATTCGGAGCGCATCGCCCAGAGGGTCTTGGCTGAATACCAAGCCAAGCGCTATGACGTGGATCTCATCAGCGGCAGCGCCGCGACGACCATGGTAAAACAGGCCGGCTACATGCAACGTTTTTTTTCGCCCCACTTGGCCGAGTACCCGGCCGAGCTCAAAGACGCCAAGGGTTTTTGGGGCACTACGAACGTTTATTTCATGACTCTCGGTTACAATACTCGCAGTGTCAAAGCCGCTGACGTGCCAAAAACCTACGAAGACCTGCTGCACCCCCGCTGGAAAGGCCAGATGATGTGGTCTACCAGCAGAGGCTCCGGCGCGCCGCAGTTCATCGGCAACATTCTACTCACGATGGGAGAAGAAAAAGGCAAAGCTTATCTGCAAAAGTTAAAGCAGCAAAACATCGCCAAGAGCACCGCCAGCGCGCGCCAGATACTCGACCTGGTAATCGCCGGCGAATACCCCTTGGCCATCCAGATTTTCAATCATCACGCGTACATCAGCAAGCAAGCAGGCGCGCCGGTGGAGTGGCAGCCGCTCGAACCGGTAACTGCCACGATCAATACCGTGGGCCTGGCGAGCCACGCCCCTCGTCCTCACGCGGCAATGTTGTTCCTCGACTTTCTGCTTTCGAAAAGAGGCCAGAAAGTCGTGCAACTTTCGAATTATCTGCCGTCCCATCCGGAGATGCCCGCGCTGCAAGCGGACCTGAAGCCCGGCGGCGGAAGAATCAAAAAAGCCAACTATCTAAGTCCGGAAACCATCCAGGACAAAAGCGACGAATGGGGCGATTTTTTCCAGAAGGAATTTATGAGGTGATCGGAGCGGTCCAGCGGCAACGGACGTGCTTATGAACACAAAGCGCCCGATCGGCATCGACTTCAAAGACGAGGGAACCGGCAGCGAGTTGTCCGCGCGGGATGTCCTGGATCTGGCGCGGCAGGCGGAGGCGGCCGGCTTCGAGAGCATGTGGCTCAACGAAGACATCGGCCGGGATTCAGTTGCCATGCTCGCGGCCATAGCGACGATCACCAAGTCCATCGGCATTGGCACAGCGATCGTCAACGTTTATACCCGCTCCGCGTTTCAGATCGCGATGGCGGCCGCGACCCTTGACGAGCTTTCGCAGGGACGCGCGCGCCTGGGTTTGAGCGTCGGCCATCATCCCTGGAACGATTTGGCACACGGTATTCCGCTGCAAGCTCCGTTGGCCCGGCTGCGGGAATATGTCCAATTCATCCGCAAAGCGCTCACCGGTAAGCCATTCACCCATGAAGGCCGTATCTTCTCCGGCGTCAACAGTAAGCTGGGGCTTTCCTCGCCGCGGCCTGATTTGCCGATCTACATCGGCGCCACCCGGGCGCGCATGGTGGCTTTGGCCGGCGAGGTGGCCGATGGCTTGCTGACCAACGTCGTGTCGCCCTATTACATCGCCAACTTCTCGGCGCCGCAGTTTCGCGACGCGGCCCGCAAAGCCGGCCGCGATCCGAATCGGCTGGAATTGACGGCCATTGCAACTTGCTGCGCCCATGACGATCGCTCAACGGCTCTCGATCATGCGCGCGCCACCTTCATGCAACGCTTTCGGAGCAACCCGGACCGCATGATCGAAACCCAGCGTCTCGAACACCGCGACGAACTCCTTGCTCTAAAAGATCTAGTGGCGCGAGGCGAAAGCGAACGCGCTCAAGAACAGGTGAGCGAACCCCTAGCGACCTCTTTCATCGCCGCCGGCAACGGTAATGACATACGGTGCACCCTCGATAGTTATTTCACCGCCGGCTGCACGCGCGTCATCGTCGCGCCCTTTCCTCGGGGCAAGGCATCGGCGGAGCGGCTGATCAAAGCTTTGGCAGGCTGCTGAAAAAGACCCAATGCTTCGTTGCGCTCAATCGCCTCGCTCCAACGTACTCGTTCTGTACGCCTCCGCTCGTCGATATTTCGCGCGCCTCGCCTCTGGATCTTTTTGAGCAGCCCGCAAACCGGTTGTTGCGGAGCGCGCTATTTCACTATGCCCTCAGATCGAAGTTCCATCAGTTCCGCAGCGTTTAAACCCAATATTCCGCTCAGAACTTCTTCGGTGTGTTGGCCGAGCGCGGGGGAGTCGGTGCGGATGCTGGCCGGCGTCTTGGACATATGAATCCACGGCGCCAGCAATTTAACGGGTCCGGCAGTGGAATGGTTGCGATCGATGAATGCGTTTCGTTCTTTGATATGCGGATCTTCGATCACCTCGCCCATCGACAATACCGGCGCGCCGAAATAGTCGATGTGGCGCAGCCCGTTCCATAGCTCCTCGCGCGTTTTGCCGCGGATCCATGCGCAGATGAGATCGTACAGCTCGGATCGATGGTGGCGGCGCGCCGGCGCGCTGGCGAAGCGGGCGTCTTCGAGCAAATCGTCGCGCTCCATCAGCTTTGCCAGCTTCACCCAGCCGCTGTCGCTGAGCTCCGGTATTCGCAAAGTAAAATAGCCGTCGGCCGCCGGTACGGGCTTATTGCCGATTTCGATGCCGATAAAATGCTCGTGAAACTCGCTGATCATGAATCCGAGCAGCGCTTCTTGCATCGAGACGACGATTCTTTGCCCTTCGCCGGTCCGCTCACGGGCGTGGAGAGCTGCTAAAATTCCGCACACCATGCTGACGCCGGCGGCCTCGTCGCCGATGCCGATCGCTTTGGTTCCCGGCGCGCCGCTGTAGTTCCACCCGGTGTGGGTCCAACCGGTCATGCTGTTATTCGTGTGCGCGGTGCTGCCGTAGTCTTTGTACGGCCCCGATTCACCGAAGCCGCGCGAGCAGGCGTAGATGAGCCGCGGATTAACTTTCTTGAGATCGTCGTAGCCGAGACCGAATTTCTCCATCGTTCCGGTGTGGTAGTTTTCCACCACTATGTCAGCGCGGGCAATCAGCTCGCGCGCCAGCTCGACGCCCCGCGCGGTTTTCAAATTGAGCACCACACTCTTTTTGTTGGCGTTGATCCATAAAAACTCGTAGCCATCTATCTTTGCATCGGGCGGCATCCATGATCGGCGAAAGCCGTCGCCGGCGGGCGGCTCGACTTTTATGATCTCCGCGCCCATGTGGCCGAGCATCATGGTGCAGAACGGTCCATTCAACGCGTGGGTGAAATCGATAACGCGAATATCATCTAGGGCGCCGGGCATAGTGCCTCCGTAATAAAAGGATGAGGGATGAAGGCGGAAGGATGAAATAAACTCCCCCACCTCTCGGACGACATCCTTTCGTCGTAGAATTGAACATCATAGTGGCTGGACCATAGCACGAATCAGGGCGCACACAACAGATTTCCGCCGGCTGTTAGTGGCGAGATCGACCATCCACCCTGGAAGAAACGGCCGAGCAGGCCCATAGCTACACCTTACGTGCGGCTCCGCGGTTTAGTCAGACACGTTTTATCCTCCCGTCGCCCGGACGACTTTGATGCACCCTTACCCGAGGAGATTCTCAAATCTTTCGAGGGGAAATGAGATTCCTCCTCGATACCCACATTTTCCTTTGGTTCATCAGCGGGGACGCCCGATTGCCGGCGGGCTGGCGCGACATGATTCGTGAGCCGAGCCATGAAGTCTACCTGAGTGTCGTATCATTATGGGAAAGCATCCTTAAATACCAACTAGGCAAGCTACCAGTGCCTGAAGCGCCGGAACGATATCTGCCCGCATAACGCGAACGACATCGGATCGCAAACCTGCCCTTGGATGAAGCCAGTGTTCAGCGGCTTGCCACGCTTCCACCTATTCACCGTGATCCGTTCGACCGAATGTTGGTCTGTCAGACAATAGAGCACGAGCTGACGATCATAACCATCGACGACCTATTCCGGTCGTATTCCGCTCCCGTTCTGCAACGCACCTAGCCAAACCATTATCGCTACTATCCCTGGATAAAATCTCTCCCCGCTATTTGCTGAACAGCTCTTTCAGGATCTTTTCCTCTTCTTCTGAACGGGGAACATTTTTTTCCAAATAACCGCGCCAGTACTTCACACCGGGTTTGATTATCCGATAGGAAGGCACGCTATCCGAGGGAACATCGAGGCGGCGGCTAAGATCGTTCACGGCTTTGGTCCAACGGGTCTGTCCGTCCCGGCTCAAGAGCCAGTTGATAAAAACCGTAGCCGCGGCCGGATGAGGCGCTTTGTTCATAAGCATGATCGTGCCGCTGCTCGCGCCGACGTGAGTGCCGATATCTTTGAAGTGGGGCATGACGCCGACAACAAGCCCGCGCTTTTGTAGCTGCTCGACAATGGAGCTATTGGCGCCGACGCCTATGGCATACCGTCCTTGAGCCACCCACTCGATGAGCCGGCGCGGGTCCCGGTCCACGGCGGCCAATTGCGCGCGGAATCCTTTATAGTATTCGGTCGCCTTCTCGGGGCCGAAATTCTCCCAGATCAGGCGCATGACCGAGTTGCCCGGACCTGAAGGCAACGGGTCGCTCATGACGATCTTGCCCTTCCATTTCGCTTCGAGCAGGTCATAGATTTCGTCGATCTCGTCCGGCTTCACCTGCGGCGGATAGTAGATCAAAGGAAACTGGGCGTGGGTAATAAATACCAGATTGAGTCGCGTCGATTCATCCGAGAATTCCAGGCGGCCATCGCGCCACTGCTTAGCGTCGGTCACCTCCGGCAAGATCAGCGCCGGTTCGATGGGCTCCAGGGCGCCCATCGGTTTGAAATACCAGATCGCTGTCGTGCTACCGCTGAGCACGATATCGACGCTATAGAGCCCGCCAGCCCGCTCGGCGCGCGCCTTGGCGGCCAACTCGCTGCCACCGCCGGCCAAATACTCGATGTCAAGATCGGGGAAAGCTTTCTTGAAACCCCCGCCGATGGCGTTGCGGATGAGATCGCCGCGGGGACCCCAGACCACCACTGACCCTTCTTTCTTCGCCCCGCTGAGAACCTTGTCCCAGCGCTCTTTCCAGCCGGCGCCTTGCGCGTAAGCGATTGTCAAACTGGTAACGCATTCGAATAGCAGGCCGAAAATAATTCCAAAGGCGAGCGTCGCCGCCGTTTTGCGTTCGATCTTCATGGCGACACAAGTGCAGCGAAAAGTGTAAATCAAGACGGAACCTCCGGGTAGTTGGATTCGAATCGTTCTAGGCGTTCAAAACGTCTGGAACGGTTGGACTTTTTGAACGATGGAACGACTGCTCAGCTTCTATGCAAGTTTCACTTGACGATGCCCCGCGCTCGTAGATCGCTAAGCTCTGCCTTGCGCAAGCCCAAAACCCCGCTGAGCACCTCGTCGGTGTGCTGGCCGAGGGCGGGCGCATCGTCGTGGATCGCCGTGGGCGTCTCAGAAAGATGAATCCACGGCGCCAGCAGCTTGGTTGGGCCGGCACTTGGATGCGAGCGTTCGATGAACGCCTGGCGCGCTTTGATGTGCGGATCCTCGAGCACTTCGCCGATAGACAAGACCGGCGCGCCGAAATAACCCAAATCGCGGAGCCCCTCCCATACTTCCCGACGCGTTTTCTGCCGCGCCCAGGTGGTGACAATTTCCTCGATTTCACGGCGGTGGTTTTTGCGCGCCGGCGCGGTGGCGAAGCGCGCGTCATGAGCGAGATCTTCCCGGCCGATCACCTGCGCCAGTCGCATCCATTCGGCATCGCTGATTTCCGGCATGCGTAACGTAAAATAGCCGTCGGCCACCCGGGTGGGCTGGCCGCCGACCTTATTGCCGGTAAAATACTCGTGCAGCGAACTGATCATGAAACCGAGGACCGCCTCTTGCATCGAGACTTCAACTTTCTGGCCTTCCCCGGTCGACTGGCGCGCGTGCAGCGCGGCTAGAATGCCGAGCGCCATGCTGATGCCTGCGGCCTCGTCACCGATGCCCAGTGCCCGCTTTCCTTCGGTGCCGCTTTCTTGCCACGCCGTGTGCGTCCACCCGGCGATACTATTGTTGGTGGCGGCCGTGTTCCCGTAGTCTGCATAGGGGCCCCACTCGCCGTAACCGCGCGAACATGCATAGATCAGCCGGGGATTGATAGATTTGATCGATTCGTAATCCAAACCGAAGCGCTCCATTGTCCCCTTTTGAAAATTTTCCACCAGCACATCGGAATGGACGATGAGCCCGCGCACCAGATCGATTCCAGTTTTGCTTTTGAGATTGAGCACGACGCTTTTCTTGTTGACGTTTATCCAGAGAAACTCGTAGCCATCGATTTTGCTGCCGGGCGCCATCCAGATACGGCGAAAGTTGTCGCCGCCAGGGGGTTCGATTTTGATGATCTCGGCGCCGAGGTGCCCGAGCAGCATCGTGCAGAAGGGACCGTTAAGCGCATGCGTGAAATCCAGTACGCGAACATCGTGAAGCGCCCCGGGCATGAAAACCTCCTATGAAGAAAGCATCACTGGAATAAGTGGAATCTTGGAATAATGGGTTGTGGGAGTTCTCATCACTCCAGTACTCCAGTACTCCAACACTCCATGTATTTTACAGCGGGCGAAACTTCGCCAGCGTTACTTCCGCCGTAACGTCGTCGAAGAACACGTCGACCGGCATGCCGACCCGCACCTCTTGCCACGGGCAACCGATCACATTGCTCACCAGCCGCACCCGCTCGTTTGTGCCATCGATGGCGATATGCGCGATCACGTAAGGCAAGTCCGGCTGAAATGGCGTGACAGCCGCGTAGTGCACGACCACGAAAGAATCCACCCTGCCGGTGCCGCTGAGCTTTGTCCACGCGAAATCCCAAGCATAGCACTGGGGACAAAAGGCTTGCGGCGGCCAGCGAAATTCACCACAGGCATTACAGCGCTGGGCGCGTAGCTCATGCCCTTTGCACGCGTCCCAGAAGGGCTGCGTGTCGATATCCGGTTGCGGCAGCGGTTTGGCGTATGCATTCATGATCAAGCCTTTCTCAATAGCATGGCGCTGCCGCCGCCCTCGCCGCAGACCAGCGCGACCTCAGGACTACGCACCTGGCGGCACGTGGCGCGATCATAGGTATGCGCCCCTTCACATAGGTCGTCGACGACGCCTTCGGGGCGCAATTGCTGCACTGCTTCGATGAAATGATTGAGTCCGGCTATATGTCCTTCCGACAAGAGGCCGCCGTGAGTGTTCACCGGCAGGGCGCCGTCTAGATGATTGTGGCCCGCGGTGACCCATGGGCCGATCTCGCCCTTCTTGACCAGACCGAAGTCTTCGATATGGACCATGCACATGAATGTGAACGGATCGTAGATCTCGGCGATGCTGACATCCCGCGGAGTAATGCCCGCGCCCTCGTAAAGCAGCGGCGATGCGTTCACGCCGTTAGTTTCCCACAGGCCCGCTGTCTGACCCGATCCGCCGATGCCCGCCATAATATAAACCGGCGCGTGTTTGCCATCGCGAGCGCGCTCGGCCGAGGTAATCACTAAGGCCACCGCGCCGTCGGTCTCCTGGCAGCAATCAAGCAGGCGAAAGGGATATATGATCCAGCGCGAGCTTTGGTGCTCCGCGATCGTCATCGGTTTGCGCATCATCGCCTTCTTGTTGAGCATGGCATGGCTGCGCTCGGTGACGGCGAGATGGGCGAAGTCCAGAGACGTCGTGCCGTAGCGCGCCATGTGGGCGGTGGCGTGGGGACCGAAGGAAGCGGCGGCATGGTGCGCGCCGAACGGCACGGTGAACTGATCGGCACCGCTCACGTCATGGGCGCGCTCGGCACGGGCGGCGCGGCCCTCGCTGTAACGATTCTGGGCCTTGAACACCAGCACATTCTTGCACACGCCTGCGTGTACGAGCATCGCGCCGGCCAGAACCGCGCCGCAGTTCCAGCCGCCGCCGCCGTCGCTGAAAAATTGGAAGTTGCATTTTTTGAGACCCAGGGCGCGCGCCAGGTCGCGCACTTCCTGGGTTTCCGGCCGCTTATGAAAATAGGAAACCATTCCGTCGATATCCTGGACTTGCAGCCCGGCGTCGTTGATCGCCATGAGGCTCGCCTGGGCAGCAAGCGTCAGCGTTCTCACTCCCGAACGGCGCGTGAACGGAGTCCAGCCGATGCCGACGATGGCGGTCCTATCCTTAATCGCTTGCTCCGGCATTGTCATCTCTTTGGGCCTGGATTACTGGAGTAATGGAGTATTCCAACTCTGCGTTTCGTTCGCGCGTTTAGCAGCTATAAAGAGCTTTGGCGTTGCTGTATAGAATTTTTTTCTTTACCTCCGCGGAAAGATCGCCGCGTTGTTCAATCGCTTCGAGGTTTTCCGGGAACTCGCAATCCCAATGCGGGATGTCGGTTGCATACACGAAATGGCTGTCTCCTAGAAACTTGATCGTTTCAGGCAGCAGCGTCTCGCCCGATTCGATGCTGAAAAACACCGGCCGCTCTCTGACGCACTCGCTCGGCAGGCGTTTGAGATTCGGCGACTCCACCGCGCCGCGCTTTTTCCAGTGCTCATCCATGCGGTCCAGCCAATAGGGCAGCCAGGTGCAGCCGATTTCCAAAAAGGCCAAGCGCAGATTGGGAAAACGGTCGGGAACTCCTTCGTTGATGATGTTGCTGAATTGCGCCAGAACCCCGACGGCAAAACCAACCAGATGCACTTCGCTGAAGGTTTCAAACAATCCCGCCGCCAGTTCGTGCGGGTGGTTGCGCGCGCCATGTACGGCGATGACGCAGCCAAGACGGTCGGCCTCCGCGTAGATCGGATCGTAGTAGCGGTGGCCGAGTGGAAATCGAAGGCCGGTGGTGGCCAGGAAGCCGCCGGGATAGCCGAACTGAGTGACCGCGCGATTGAGCTCCCGGGCGCCCTCGACCGGCTCCTGGTTGGATATCAGCGCCAGCGGTTTCAGCCGCTGAGAGGTCTTGGTGTATTCGTCGTAAACATAGTCGTTGTAGGCGCGGCAGAGCCGAATCGCCAGGCGTGGATCTTTGACGGTAGAAGCGCTTAGCATGTGCGTAGGAAACAGATAGGAAACATCGATGTTGTGCTGATCCATGATCTTCAGCCAATCCTCCGCCGTCGGAGCCTCCGGGAAACGGCCTTCGGGCAGTGTGCCGAAGAGCCTGGTATCCCATGGCTCGGTATGCGAGATCGCCCCGCTCCACCGATCGTAGGGCGGTTCCATGCGGCGCCTCACCTCGTCGTTATTTTCGATGATATGCCCGTCGGCATCGATAACTGAATATTGGCTCATGGCCGGTCTCCTTTCTTCGATTCCGCCGTTGGTTCCAAGCGCAAAGCTCGTAAACGCGGATTACGTTCACAAACCGTAAAACATTTTCGCGTTATCGTAGAGAATCTTTTGCATCGCTGTTGGAGAAATTTCGCCTTTGTCGGCTCGTTCTTTTAACAAACGCGGGAATTCATACTCCATCGATGAGTCCCGGTGCGTGTAGTCCGAGCCGATCATCAGACTGTCTTCGCCCGCGACTTTTAAAACATAGGGTAAGTCCTCGTCGACTTGGCAGGTCACATACATGCGATTGGACTTGAGCAATTCTGCGGACAGGCTGTAGCGCGCAAACTGACTGAATGTCCCAGCGCCGTCGGCGGCCTTTTCCATGCGCCGTTTCAATTCCCACGCGACGAAGGGGATCCATGAGCAACCGGCCTCGATGATGCCGAAGCGCAGCCTGGGAAACTTCTGCGGCAACTGATGGCGGATGATCGTGTGAAAGGCGTGCACGGCGGGCAACTGCGAGCGCATGAACGATCCCAGGGAAAATTCACGGGCCGGCACGAAGTCCGGCGTGCCAGAGCCAATGTGCACGCAGATCGGCAGGTCCAAGCGGTCGGCTTCTTCGTATAACGGGAAAAAATACGGATCGGCGAGCCATTTGCCGGCCTCCAGATCGCCCTTCTTAAGAATGCCGCACGCGCCATGGTCTTTGGCAAACTGGAGCTCCTTGATCGTCTCTGCCAAGTTCATCAGCGGCGGCAAGCAAACCCAACGCAAACGCCCGCGGGATTCCGCGCAGCGCTCGGCGAGCCAGCGGTTGTAACTGCGCCTGAGCGCGGTAGATACCTCGGGTCGCTCTGTAGCTTCCATTAAGAACAACGTGGGATAAAGCACCTGCACTTCCGTGCCCATCTCGTCCATATCGCGCAGGCGCGCCTGCACGTTCAAAAGTTCGCGCGTTTCCACCGTGGTGCGAGTATTTGTATCGTCGCGTGTAAAGCGCATCTGGCGGTGGCCATCGATCAGCCAGTAGCGGGTCGGCGCGCGCTTGGGATCGACGCGACTCGGATATTGAGTGATTGGTTTAAAGTCTTGCTCAAACTCTCGCAGGTATTCCCAAGTCGCTTCAGTTTCGTCGACGTGAGTATCGGCGTCGATGATCGGCATAGCATACCTCCGCTGACGAGGCTTATGCTGAGATATTAATCACAATGGGCCCATGGTTCGCAAAAGGAAAGTTGACGGCAAAGAAAGAAAAGAAGAGCGGACTCACCACGAAGTGATCCATGAGCTTGCGCTCGCCCACGGAACATGAAAATGCAGATCATCGTCATGCCGGCATGGATTGCCGGTATCCAGGTTCGCAAGGATGCCTCCGGAAACATCCATGTCAACCTGGGTTCCAGCACTCCATGCTGGAATGACGCAAAGCTGAAGGGGCTCTGCTTAAACTGACCGAGGCCCTCCACCGATATTTTCAAAGGAGGTCACGAAGAGCACGAAGTTTAAGGGTATAAATATCAGCCACGCAAATTGAGGCTGATGCGCCCTCTGGCGCATCCGAACCCTTCGTGTGCTTCGTGGTGAGACAGTATTGTTTTGTGAATTCGCGAATTTAGGATCAGGGCACCAGAAAATTTGCCCAACCTGCGAAAGTTTTCAAGGATTATGTCACAAAAGAGGGCCACTCGGGATGAGTGGCCCTCTTGACGCTCGGTGCAAATCGAATTGGGTATCGGTCAGTTGTTGATCCCGTCGATTTTCAGATCATACAGTTTAATCACGTTCTCGCGCACGACCTTTCGCAGGATCTCCTTGGGAAGATGGCCGAGCTCTTCCGCGATGACCTGGCGTGAATGCGGCCAGGTGGAAGCCGCGTGCGGGTAGTCGTTCGACCACATGAAAGTGTCCTGGCCGTAGCGGCTCATCAGCAGTCCGCCGGCCGGATCGCTGAAGAAAGTCGCGTAGACCTGCTCCGCAACATATTCACCCGGCAGCTTCTTCATAAACGGCAGCGGCACTTTGTTCTTGAACCGAACATAGTACTTGTCCCACTCGTGCATGTAGAACGGCAGCCACGCGCATTCATTTTCGACGTAGACTATTTTCAGGTTAGGAAAGCGCGCCAGCACGCCGGTGAACACCAGATCGAACAAGGTGTTCGCGGCATCATTTAATTTATCGTTGACCGCGGTCTTATAAGTATCGAGTCCCTTGCGTTCCCAGCGGCTGTAATTGAACCCGGTGAGGATGTGCAGATTCACCGGCATGTTCAGGTTAGCCGCTGCTTCCCAGAACGGGTCATAGTAATCGCTGGTGAACGGCAAATGCGCCGGCGGCACCTGCCAGATTAAACAGCCGACGAGCCCGGCCTCTTTACACCGCTCCAGCTCCTTGACGGCATTCTTGACGTTGTAAAGCGCGATCATCGGAATACCGATCAGACGCCCCGGTGTCACCCGACAATAATCGATCATCCAGTCGTTGGCGATTTGAAAACAGGCTTCCTGGAGTTCCGGCTCTTCAATGGCAAATAGGCGCAACCCGAGAGTAGGATAAAGCACTTCGGCGCTAACACCGTCAACTTCCATCTCATCGATGCGCGCCTTGGGATCCCAACCGCCCGCCTTCTCACCCGGCGAGTTGCGTTTGGGATAAGCGGGGTACTTACTCTTCAACGGTTGCGGAAGGTTCTTTACCCACAGATCTTCCGGCTCCATGATATGGGAATCCGCGGAGATGATTTTCTCGCCGGCAAGAACCGTCTCTGGCGTGTAAGCTGAAGCGGCTGTACTCATAGGTCCACCCTCGCTTTCGGTTGAACTGCTCTCTTACTATGACATCTAAAAAAAATTGTCTACGGTCTTGGCGGTTCAAGGTTCAATGTTCAACGTCGAATCCAAAGTCGCAGTGGGCTGTCCAAAAACCTTGAACTTTGAACTGCATCGTCTGCGCTAAATTGACGCGCAAGTATGGCCGTGTTACGAAGTACAAGATATCCGAGGAACAGGCGTCCTTTTTCTTGCAATTCGAAGAACTTAAATCGCTCGACCTGAAACAATCCGCCACCGTCGGGGCTATCGTCGATGCCATGAGATATTGCGCTTTCGGCGCCCGCATGCTCGGCGAGGTCGCGCACACGATCCGCCAGATGATCGGCGCGCCGAAAAAGCCCATTATCATTTATGATGGACGGGCGAGTTCGCCGCTGGGGCGGTTGTTAAAAAAGTTCGTCGCGAAAAACTGGTGCGCGAAGATTCTTCTGCCGGCCGATTATGCCGGGCGGCGCGCCGGCGAGAATGCTATCGTCGTCGGCGCATTTTCCGAGCGCGATGCGGAAGCGATTTACAAGAAACCGAAGCGCGCGGTGTTTATTAATCCCTTCGACATGGCGCGGCCCGGCCAGATCAGGGACGGCTACTTTCCCGATGCGATTTTTTCCGACCCGCGTTACGTCATGCCGGTAATTTACCGCGCCCTGGAGGAGTGGATCGATGGCAAGCCGCGGTCCGTTCGACCGCTCATAGCCGAACTTGCGCCCTACGGCGGCATCGCCGCGCAGGTTGCCAGGGGCGCCAAGGCGCTCGAAACTATGGCGGGTGACAAGAATTGTCTTCGATTTCTGACCATCAGCGGCGCCATGACAGTGGGGAAAATGGACCTCATCATCTGCGACATGATCGAGAGCGGATTGATCCATGCGATCTCGTCCACCGGCGCGCTCATGGCCCACGGACTCGTGTCATCCATTGGACTCAAACATTACAAGTACGATCCGAAATATGACGATACCGAGTTGGCGCGCCGAAAGCTAAACCGGGTGACCGATACGCTGGAGCCCGAAACCAATCTCGATACGGTCGAGGAAGTGATCGGCAAGGTCGTGGAAACTATTGACGGCACACAACCCCTCAGCCCCACGATTCTGAACCGGCTCATCGGCAGGTACTTGGCCGAGAATTATCCCAATGACCGGGGCATCTTGAAGTCGGCTTACTTGCGCGGCGTGCCGGTATTCGTGCCGGCTTTCGTCGATTCGGAACTGGGCAATGACATTTACATCCACAACATGAAACGCGAGCGGCGCGGCAAAAAGCCGATCCTCATGGACTTGGAACGCGATAGTAAAGAACTGCTCAGGCTAGTGACCAAAGCCCAACGGTTCGGCATCTTCACCATCGGCGGCGGCGTACCGCGCAACAACGTGCAAAACGTCGCGCCGTTGATTGAAATCATCAACGAGCGCCTCAATTCAAAGCTGCCGGCGCGCCGCTTTACATACGGCATCAGAATCTGTCCGGACCGCCCCTACTTCGGCCATCTTTCCGGCTGCACATACTCGGAAAACGAATCCTGGCGTAAGGCCGTTAAGAACGGCGTCTATGCCGAGATTCAAGCCGACGCGACCCAGGTCTGGCCGTTCCTGGTGAAATACGTCATGGACGCGTCACCTGCGGCCGACTAAAGAGTTTCGCGTTCCTTGATTGGCTTTCCACTCGAAAACTAAGGACTGACGGCGCGGAATCTTGAACCCGCAACGGCGCGCAAGATCCGGGCTAGAAATCGCGCCGTTCTTGGAGTAAAAAACGATATGCCGATGATTGTTTTTCAACGGAGAATTTCCATGAGAAAATCATTTTCGACCCGTTTTTCGTTGTTGTCTTTGTGCCTGGCCTTAATTGGCGCTAGCAGCTTTGCCCAGGCGCAAACGGCAAAAGACGAATACCAGCCGCACGTCGGTCAGGAGGGCAAAGACGTTATCTGGGTGCCGACGCCGCAGGCATTGGTCGATAAGATGCTCGATATGGCCAAAGTCACGCCCCAGGACTATGTCATCGATCTCGGCTCCGGCGATGGGCGCACGGTGATCACCGCGGCGAAGCGGGGGGCCCGCGCCCTCGGCATCGAATACAACGCTGACATGGTCGAGCTGTCCAAGCGCAACGCGGCTAAAGCCGGCGTCAGCGATAAAGCCAGTTTCGTCAAAGCCGACCTGTTCGAGAGCGATTTCTCCCAGGCGCAGGTGATTACCATGTTCCTGCTGCCGGACATCAATCTCAAGCTGCGCCCGAAAATTCTCGACATGAAACCGGGCACCCGCATTGTGTCCAATTCATTCACGATGGGCGATTGGAAGGCCGATGAAACTGCGAGTGTTAAAGATGGCTGCGCCTCCTACTGCACAGCGTACCTCTGGATCGTGCCGGCAAAGGTCGATGGCACATGGAAACTTCCCCAAGGCGACCTCACCCTCAAGCAAACTTACCAGACAGTTTCCGGTGCCATCAGAGCCGGCGCTACGACCACGCCAATCACCGACGGCAAGCTAAATGGCGACCGTATCAATTTCACTGCCGGCGGCATCAAATACTCCGGTCAGGTGAGAGGCGGCTCGATAGACGGCGAATCCAGCAACGGTAGATGGACCGCTACCCGCGCGGGGGGCTAGCGTCGGTCAAGGTTCAGTGTTTAAGGTTCAAGGTATCCGAAATTCAGCCTCTGCAAAAGGTTGAACAGTTGCGCTTCAGCAGGAAGCGCGAGGCGAACCCTTCCGTAGCAAAGTCTCAGCCGAAGGCTGATCCGCCTGTGGCGGAGACGCCGTCTGCCTCTAAGCAGACATCGTTCAGTGGTGCTTGGATGCAACGTTAAAGCTCGTGACAGCGCGGGATTCATCGTTGTTCACAACGATGAATCCCGC
>DATBLC010000351.1:0-6707 GCA_036555515.1 Binatia bacterium | reverse complement strand
TCATCGTACGAAGAGCTGCTTCGCAGAATGAAAGCCAAGCAGTTCGATGCACCGGGGAAAAAAGAGAAAAAATAGCTCGGCGCAATCTTTGATCATAGCAGCATCCGCAAAGGAGGTTTCCAATGAAGACGTTTGCTGCGACATGCTTCGTGTTTGCTGTGATTGCCGGATGGATTGGCTCAGCGTTTGCGGAAGTGGTCGGTGGCCAGGAGAAAGCACGCGATCGACAGCCCAGCCAGCCGGCGAAGATCAGCGATGAAGAGCTCAAGGCGTTCGCCAAGACCTACGTGGAATTCCAAAAGATCCGTTTGGCGTACGAGAATTCTCTAGACCATGTGCGCGATCGGCAGGAAAAGAGCAAAGCTCAGCACGAGGCTCTTATCAAGATAGAAAAGGCCTTCCAGAGACAGGGACTCGAACAGGATACTTTTGCGCGAATCTTTGAGACTGTGAAGGCGGACAACGCATTGTGGGCCAAGACCATGAAGCTGATTGAGGAAGAGCGGCGGGCAGCGGGATAGCGATTGGCGCCCCCGGTTATCAAAGCAGATCGTGCGCTGGATATCGGCTGGCTGCGTTGGCGACGTGGCCGTCGTTTATAGAAGGAAGAGCGTGCAAAAAAAGATCGTCCACGGCAAAATATCCTCGGCTCGGTTTTTTCGTTCGGGCGCGATCATGGCCTTTTCGGTCGCATTCTAAACCAGACGTCACTGTGACGCAGAGTTTGGCCCTGAGAAGAGGTCGTAGGCATTTTTTACTCCGAAAGACAGGAACTCTGTTCTGAGCAGCATCGCCGCCACGCTCTGGTATCTCCACCCCGAATGCTACGAGCAATCGCTTCAATTGCCGCAACCTATTTCTCGAGATTTGATATCGATCGCGTGATCGCGGCCTTAGCAAGCCATTTTTTCACACCAGTTCGATTGAACCTTCAGCCTCGTAGGTGGAAGGCCTCACAAGCAACTTTACGTTCAAGTCCTACGATGACAATACCACCGTTAGAATCAAGCAGTTTAGCTTTGTGGCACGGCCATTGCTGTTTACATCCGAGGAGGTTGACTACGATGAGCGAAGAAACTTTGGAGCCGACTCTGGACGATCTTATGGCGGGAATTGCCGCGGGGACGCATTGTTCTGTGCGGGACGAAAGAGAAGCGAACCTCATGTTGGCTAGAATCCTGTGGGATCTTATGCGCAACTTTCAACCGATCTCTCAGAGCTGGCATTAGCGTGAGAAAGGGTTAAACTTGTGACATTCTCTCTCTCAGTCGATTCCCAAAGCCAAAACCCAGGGGCGTTTTCATCCCATCTGTCATCCGCTGCGGACGTAGCGTGAAAGTTCATCGAGCAAGAAGAAAAAAACCGAAACTTTGGCAGAGAAATCCCCCTAAAACAGTTTCGCTTTAGAGAGCGTCACATAGCAAATCCTTTGAATTCACCACCAAAGAAAAAATACTGAAAATGGCACGATTCCTGCTTGTCATAGGCCTGAAGCACCAATTTCGGCTCCGTTCTACCCCCACATGAACCCGTAAGGAAGACATCTTCTGTCTGTAAGGGTTAATCATGTCTGACGGAGCCATGCGGGTTTGAGCTAAAGAATGGCACCGCCCCGGTCGGACAAAGCAATGGCAACGATGGACAACGTAGAGACGACCTCTACGGGCACCGGCATAGGCTCCTCAATTTTAGTCGTCGACGACGAACAAAACTTCACAGCGCTCTTGGAAACGGTTCTCACCGACAGAGGCTATAATGTATACACGGCGTTGAGCGGAGAGTCGGCGCTCAAGGTCGCGAGACTTGGAGCTTTTGACCTGGCACTGCTCGACATAAGATTGGGCCAAACAACCGGACTGGCTCTTCTGGGCGAGTTGAAACAACAGTTGCCCGATATAAAAGTCATAATGATCACAGCCTATCCTACGCCCGATAGTTACCGGCAGGCGTTGCAAAAAGGAGCGTCAGCCTTTTTTGCCAAGCCCGTCGATCTCCAAGAGTTGCTCCAAACTGTTAAAAGACTCTTATCCTAATTCCAAATTAAGCCGCACGCCAATCGTCGGCGATTTTAGGACTAGAAGCCGATGTGCGTCGTCCCGCCCGCCGACGAAAACGGTTCCGTTGTCGCACGCCCAACTGCGAAACGATGGAGTCCATCGTTGACAGACGAACTCTTTACGATACCATCAGAGCGTGAGGGCGCTTTGGTCTTGGCGCCTCCTGGGTGAAGAGTATCCGACTGAAGCTGTCACTATGGCATTCCTAGTCTCTCTGTGGTCACGAGTACGTCAGCCCCCCGCATCGCTGAGATTTCATCTCATCAGACTCGTTCTTACCGCCCTCGCTCCATTGCTCATTTTTTCCGTCGGGATGATCGTCATCCTCGCCCGGCAGGAAAGAGCGACATTGGAGCAGGGACTCCTGGAAACCGTGCGGGCGTTAACTCTTGCTGTTGACCGCGAGTTTGATTCCTCCATCATTACCCTCAAGGCGCTGGCGACCTCCGAGCATCTGGATTCTGGCAATTTAAGCGATTTTTATCGGATCTGCACTCGAATTCTGCAACACCAGGACAACTGGAAGGCGATAATCCTCATCGATCCCTCGGGTCGCCAACTCTTCAATATGGCAAAGCCAGGCGGCACCTCGCTGCCGAGTGTCATCGATCGAGAAACTTTTACCGCTGCCGTGCGAAGCGGAACCCCGGCCGTTGGAAATTTCTCTGCGCTTATTGCCGACGAAGCGAACGTGAGCCTTTACGTACCGGTGTTGCGGCAAAATAAGCTGAGATATGTCCTGACGGCGGTCGTTGGACCACAGGCCTTCGCCGCCATTTTGGCGCAGCAGAAACTTCCAGCAGATTGGGTTGGCGCAATCTTCGACCGGAAAAAAATTATCGTCGCCCGCACGCGTTCACCGGAACAGTTTGTCGGCAAACCGGCGGGAGATCTGATGGAGAAGGCCGGCTTTGGCGATGTGGAGGGACTCCTCGACGGCAACGATCTGGAAGGCATACCCTCTTATGCGGCATTCACTCGATCGCTATCGTCGGGCTGGGTCGTCGCGCTGACCCTCCCCGCTTCGGAAGCGAGCGCCGTGGTGCGCGGTTCGCTCTGGACAGTGTCAGTAGGCGGCATTGCATTCTTGCTAACCGCAATCTTCCTCGCACTAAAGTCAAGCAAACGAATCAGCGACCCGATAAAATCAATCTCCTATTCGGCGGCAGCCTTGGCACGAGGCGAGGAGTTGGGCGCCGCGGCTGCTGTTCAATCGCCGATCGCGGAACTGGATTCCTTAGGGCGAGACATGGACTACGCGGCTCAGCTGCTGCGCGAGCGCTCCGCTGAACGAGACCGAAATGAAGCAGCACTGCGCGAAAAAGAAGAGTTTCTCCAGCGCCAGGCTGACCTCTTAGATCTCGCAAACGAGGCGATCTTCGCCTGGGAGATTGGCGGCGCAATCGTGTACTGGAATCGGGGCGCCGAGGAGCTTTACCGCTATCCTCGCAGTGACGCAATCGGACATGTGAGCTATGAGCTGTTGTCTACCGTATTTCCAGAGACCGACCGGGACTTTCTGGCAAAGCTCGCCGAGACCGGCGAGTGGCAGGGGGAAATTCAGCACAGCACGCGCTTTGGCCAGCGGCTTATGGTTGAGAGCCGCATTCGAGTCATTACGGACCGTAACGGGCGTCGCCTGGTGTTAGAATGTGACCGGGATATTACCAATCGTAAGCGCGCTGAGCAGCGTCTCACCATAGAGCACGCGGTCACGCGCATCTTGGCAGAGTCTGAGACCCTGCGAGAGGCCGCCAGGGAAGTTCTCCGCACCGTCGGTGAAGGACTAAAATGGGAATGCGGTGCACTATGGAATGTGGATGGGGACCATCAGGTCTTACGTTGTGCCGAGTTTTGGCACGGGGACACGGAGAGCTTCGCGGCGTTTGAAGCGACCTGCCGCCAGTTCAGCTTCTCTCCAGGCGTCGGGCTTCCGGGGCGGATATGGAAAAGTCATGAGCCCGCCTGGATTCGTGATGTTACGACAGATACCAATTTCCCCGGAGCGTCCATCGCCGCCGAGGAGAACCTCCACGGGGCGTTCGGATTTCCTATCCAAATGGGCAGCAGGATTGTCGGCGTGATGGTTTTTTTCAGTCCTCGGATACTTGAACCCGATATGGATCTCCTGGCGATGACCGAAACCATTGGCAGCGAAATCGGGCAGTTTATCGAGCGTAAGCGAGCGGAGGAGGAGCTGAGTCTAAGCGAGGAGCGGTTACGCCAGCAGGCCCAAGAACTGGAGCGGCAGCTTCTGGCCTCGGGGCGCCTCGTCTCCGTGGGCGAGTTAGCGGCCTCCATGGCCCATGAGTTCAACAACCCGTTGGGCATCGTTCTTGGCTTCGCTCAAGATCTGCTGGGCAAGACAGACCCATCCCACCCCAGTTATCGGTCTTTACAGATCATGATCGAAGAGGCCAAACGATGTGAAATGCTCGTGCGGGATCTATTGGAATTTGCCCGTCCGCGGAGCGAGGACTTTATTCTAATCGATGTCAAAGAGCTAATTGCCAAAACGTTGGAGAAGCTCTCCAACCGTCTGCAAAAGCAGAACGTAAAAGTTAGAGAGGATGCGGCAGAGGATTTGCCCGGGCTGTACGCCGACCCAAGGCAGTTACAGCAGGTGCTCGTGAATCTCTGTTTGAATTCGCTGGATGCGATGCCAGGAGGCGGCACGTTAACGGTGGGGGCGCACCTCAACGGTTCCGAACACGTAACGGTTACGGTGGCGGATACCGGTTTCGGCATTGACGCTGAGAGTCTGCCGAAGATTTTTCAGCCGTTTTTTACCGCGAAGAAGCGGCGAGGTTTGGGTTTGGGCTTGCCGATTTGTGACCGGATTATAAAAGCCCACGGCGGGGCCATCGAGGTTGAGAGCGAGAGAGGGGCAGGCACGACCTTTAGAATTCACATGCCGATAAGAAAAAAAACAGCTGAACAAGGCGAAACTGAACAAAGCACTATTTCCGCGTGATGTTCCCGCGTTGCCCGGATATGAGCCCAACGGTCTAGAGGCCGTTGTTCGCGGGCATTTTTCTGTATCGAAAATTCCTACAAATATGAAGGATTTATCCTTATTTTTTTCTGTCTCATTGGGCCTGTTTGCAACTTTTCTTTAAGATCAAGGGTTTAGTTCGCTCCCCGCGGATGGCATGCACTATGCGGCTCAGCCGTGACCGCACAAGAGTTTAAGTTTTGCCGCTTGTCCTTTTCTGTGGAAATTCCTATTAGACCGACGCCAAATCACAGCGAGTATTTGCACATAAGGAGCAGAGGCGAGCCGGGTGGGGCACAGCCTTTTATCCCCCACTTTACTTTCGACGCCTAAAGTATAGAAAGTGCCCATACGGGTCAGGACTAAATTGAAGTTCGCTTCTTAAATAAATTGATTATGCCAACCAAAAAGTTGTCAGAAGCAGCTGCGGACAGGCTGGATACCAAGCGACTCTTGCAAGTCCTGATGTCCGTCAAAAAAGGAGATTTTTCCGTTCGCCTGCCGGCAGGATGGACTGGCCTTAATGGCAAAATTGCCGATACGCTGAACGACATCATCGAAATGATAGCGGACAGCTCGGAGGAATTTGAGCGGGTAAGCCGCGTTGTCGGCGAGGAAGGCAAGCTATCGCAGCGAGCGGCCATCCCCTCAGGGGGCGGCGCTTGGAAGCGCCGCATCAATGCCATCAATGATCTTATCGATAACCTGGTCCGCCCGACTACGGAGATGGCGCGCGTCATCGGCGCGGTGGCCGAGGGCAACCTCACACAAACCGTGGCATTGGAAGCTGAAGGCCAACCCCTGCGTGGCGAGTTCTTGCGCATCGCCAAAATGGTCAATGGAATGGTGCAGCAGCTCGATACTTTTGCCGCGGAAGTTACCCGCGTGGCGCGCGAAGTTGGCACGGAGGGTAAACTCGGTGGTCAGGCGGCGGTGCGGGGAGTCGCCGGGACGTGGAAGGACTTGACCGATAGCGTCAACGCCATGGCCGGCAACCTGACGGCTCAGGTGCGCAACATTGCCGACGTGACCATCGCGGTGGCCAACGGCGACTTGTCGAAGAAAATCACCGTCGACGTGCGCGGCGAAATCCTGCAGTTGAAAGACGCCATCAACACGATGATCGATCAGCTGCGCAGCTTCGCCGCCGAGGTCACGCGCGTGGCGCGCGAGGTTGGCACCGAAGGTAATCTCGGCGGCCAGGCGCAGGTGCGCGACGTGAGCGGCGTATGGAAGGATCTGACCGATAGCGTCAACATGATGGCCGGGAACCTGACGGCTCAGGTGCGCAACATTGCCGACGTGACCATCGCGGTGGCCAACGGCGACTTGTCGAAGAAAATCACCGTCGACGTGCGCGGCGAAATCCTCCAGCTCAAGGATACGATCAACACGATGGTCGATCAGTTGAACGGTTTTGCCGCGGAGGTGACGCGCGTGGCGCGCGAGGTCGGCACCGACGGCAAGCTCGGCGGCCAGGCAGAGGTGCGCGACGTGAGGGGCGTATGGAAGGATCTGACCGAAAGCGTCAACATCATGGCCGGCAACTTGACCGCCCAGGTGCGCAACATTGCCGACGTGACCATCGCGGTGGCCAACGGCGACTTGTCGAAGAAAATCACCGTCGACGTGCGCGGCGAGATCCTGCAGTTGAA
>DATBLC010000350.1:0-10155 GCA_036555515.1 Binatia bacterium | reverse complement strand
GAGGTACGCCATGCTTCAAAATCATCGCCTTTTTGATGTCGATGCCCATGTGCTTTTAAGCCCGGTTATGTGGCGCGACCTGCCGGAAGCCTACGCGGTGCGCCGCCCCCGTCCCATTCGGCTCGACGACGCCTCAGACCTGGGGCGTGTACGGACCGCGTGGTTTGTGGACGGTCGCGTGTCGCCACACGCTTTTGGTCTCGGTGCTCATCCCTCAAAGACACCCGAAGCCGTAATGTCAGAGTATGGGGCCAAGCTCGACACCACAGAGCTTCCACCTTCGAGTTTGGATATGTCCGACCCGGAGGCGCGCCTCCGCGACATGGATCGAAAAGGAATTGATATCCAGGTGATTTTTCCAACGCCGCATTACGCACAAATGACCGTTGATCCGGGGTTCGAAGCGGCGTTATTTCGGAGTTACAACCGCTACATCGCGCGGCAGTGCAGGCGGAGTCCTGAAAGGCTCAAATGGGCCGGCTTGCTTCCGCTGCGAGACGCACGCGAAGGATGCGAAGCCGTGACAGAGATGGTAGCGTTGGGCGCAAGCGCGGTTTTGGTTTTTGGCACGGTGGGAGAGCGGCTTCTTTCAGATTGCTATTTCACGCCAGTGTGGGAAGCGGTAGCCCGCAGCCGTCTCCCGGTCTGCGTGCACATGGGGATGAGTTTTACGCCCTATGAACAGTTAACCCAAAGCGTCTTTGACGCCCATATCATGGGCATGTGCCTTCCGGTGCATCTGGCGTTCGTGGCTTTGGTAGGTCACGGTATGCTCGACCGCTATCCCGACATGAAAGTCGCTTTTCTCGAGTTCGGTTCCGAGTGGCTTCTCTACATGGTTCCGCGGATGGACCACTATCTTCCTCTGAACCGCAGCAAATTCTTGCCGGGCGTCCATCCTTTTCCGCAGCAGGCAATTCAGGATTACGTCAAATCCGGCAGGATCTTTCTCGCCCCGGAATCCGAGGATCGGCTTCTGCCCATAGAGATGGAGCTATTTGGCGAGAATCAGTTCCTGTACGCGTCAGATATTCCTCATGGCGAAGGGCGTCACGATGCGGCCAGCGTTATTCTGAAACGCACGGATTTGTCGGACACGCAGAAACAAAAAATCCTGTACGACAACGCGGCGCGCTTTTATGGAAATCCTTGATCACATACAGATTACGACCGATGACTGCTGTTGACAGTAAAGAACATACGATAGTAGTTAAGAAACAGCTGGTTTTTCCAAGCGGGGCTTCATGAAAAAAGTGGTCCTAGCGTTAGTTCTTGTCGTCATACTGCTGATTTCGGGTCGTATTAACGCCGCGGAGCATCCTGTTCTAACCGTAGCCCTAGTTTCGACCAGCTGGAATACCGGATTGCCGACTGCTGTTGCGCGAGGTCTTGGCTATTTTGCTCAAGAGGGTCTGGAAGTGCGTCCCGTAACACTTGCCAGCAGCGGCCCGATCATGATGGCCCTTTTGATGAGTGGACAGGCTCAACTCGTGATCGCCGGTGGCGTTGCCATTCTTCGCGGTATCGCCCGGGGTGCTCCCGTGGTGATCGTCGGCGGACATCTCAGCAGGATGGGCTATGCACTTATCGGAGCTAAAGGCTTAAAATCAGTCAACGATCTTCAGGGTAAGATCATAGGAATTACCGGGATTGGCGGCCTCGGAGAGTTTGCCGTCGTAGAATCACTCCGAAGAAATGGTTTAGCAAAAGACCGCGACTACACTCTACTGAATATCGAGGGGGGGACCGCCGCACGCATGGCAGCTCTTCGTGCGGGAAAAGTTCACGCCGTACCTCTGACTCCAGGCCAGCGTGTTCAGGCCGAAAAGGAGGGACTTCCCGTATTACTGGACACGAGAGATTCTCTCGCCGAGTTTCCGTCTACCGTTGTATCGTCGACCCGAGAATTCACGGCATCCAATCCAGACAAGGTTGCCGGATTTCTCAGAGCGCTCTCGAAGGGAATGGAATTCATCCGAAATAATAGGGACAAAGCAATTACGATCGGGAAGGCGCAAGGCATGCGCGGAGATCTTGCTGTTGAAAGAAAAGCGTTGGACTATTATGCGGACGATCTTGACCTGCGTCTGACTAAATCCAATATTTCCGCACTTTTAAAAATCGTCGATGGTTCAGAGCCGACCGAAAGATATTTTGACGATAGCTATTTAAATCAGGCCCTCAGCAAAAAATAGATAAATTTCGTCAAACAATTTAGCTCGGAGGTCCTCATGAGTGTTGAAAATCAAGTGATTCTTTCTCCGGAACATAGCGGTTTGGTCATCGTCGACATGCAACGAGAAGGTTGCGAGAGGCATGGGCCGACTCTCAAGCCTGTGATTCAACGAATTCGCGCCTTGTTGGATCGTTTTCGAGAAGCTAATAGCAAGGTCATCCACGTCCAGTCGGTGCGTCCCAAAGATCATCCTGAATTTACGGTTTTCGGCAAGGAGTATTCGTTGCTTGTGGATACCCCTGCGGTCGATTTTGTCAGTGAATTAAAACCGTTGCCTAACGAAATCGTGGTGCAGAAGTTTTCGCACGACTGTTTTTACAAGACGACAATGGAAGACGAGCTCCGAAAGCTAGATCTTCAAAGTTGCCGAGATCGAATCATTGTCACAGGAATTGGGTCAAACAACTGTGTCTATCATGCAGTAATTGGATTTCACATTCGAAATTATTTCGTTACAGTTCCCGAGGATTGCATTCACGCGAGCCGAGCCGAGGGCCAGACGTTTGCCCTAAGCCAATTTCTCTCACCTGCATATAACTTTAATATAGACGTAGTGCGGTCGGAGCAGCTTGTTTTTTCCACGAACAAGCGGGCAGCTGTTGCATAAAAGTCTAAAACAGAATGACTTTTAATATGCGAGCAACGACGGACTTTCTTGAGGCAAACAGAGCAGGTTGTTTATTTACATGATTACTGCCGACGTTCATCTGCAAAAATGTCAATAGCGAAAGGGAATAGACGAGCATGGCTGTACTAAAGTACGTCGCTTACCTTTGTGAAGATCCTGAAAAACTTGCGAAATTTTATCAGCGCTATCTGCAGACCCAAGAATTGGGCCGTTCTGCGGCCGGCGATATCTCGATCACGGACGGATTTCTGAACCTGACGTTCTTTAAAAAGCGCCCCGCCCTCTGCGAGCCGAGGATGGAGCCGGGGTTAAATCATATCGGTGTTCAAGTGGAGAGTATCGAGGAGACGAAGAACAAATATCTTAAGCTGTATCCCAGAAGCCCGGTGGTTCCCGAATCCGGCGACATTCACCACGGAGTTGTGAGGATCCACGACCCGGATGGCAATCCAGTGAGTCTTTCTGAATCCTCCTTCGGCGTCAACGACGAGCGGAAGGTGCCGGGAATCCGGCACATTGCTTATAACGCATTGGATCCCGAAAGCATGCGAGAGTTCTACAGCGAGGTATTTGGCTTCAAGGAAGTGTTGAGCAGCTTCACCTATCGCAAGAACGGCAAACTCAATCGCTTTGTCGGCGACGGTTTCACAAACCTAGCCATTCATCCATTTTACAATGCCGGTACTGTTGGCCACGAGGGGAAGTTCGGCATTAATCATCTCGGTTTTCTGGTCAGCGATCTCAAGGCGACGATGGAGGATTTAAGTACTGTCCTGACGATCCAAAAGAGGCCCGATGAGCGGCCGTATGCCGAGTATCGAATCACGGATCCCGAGGGCAACCGGCTGGATCTCTCTCAATCCAAGGGGTGGGAAGTTGGCGTTGGACAGTGGGACAAGATGAGCGCGTAGCGCGAGCGCCGGGACAAAGAATCGCGGAAAACCTGAGCACTGAGCAAGGGGAAAATTGCGAAAATTCTGGGGGACGGACTAGGAAAGAGGGAAATGAAATGACTACAGAATTTGAATCCGGAGTTCAGAACTGCGTTGTCGATTGCGGCGGAGTGCAGAGCGGCCAAACGGTTTACGTGGTGAGCGAAGAAGACGCGGTCGATAAGCAGGTAGCAGACTCTGTTGGCCAGTGGGCTCGCGACCGCGGCGCCCGCGTGGAAACGGTGTGGGGGCCGAAGATACCCAAAGATCGCGCCGAGGATATTCCTGCTGAAGTGCTTAACGCCTACGCAAAAGCCGACGTGTTGTTTTCTCATTATCCATCGTTGAAACGCGAGGTATTGCAGCCACATTTTCCGGGAGAAGCACGCGTACGCGTACCGAACCGGGCGCGCACGGTGACGCTGATGTCCTCACCGTGGGCTGCCTTCCCGTATTTAGTACAAAGAGCTGCAGCTGTAACCATCGATTCCATCTCAACACCAGGCAAAAGCTGGCGCATTACCAGTCCTGCGGGGACGGACGTGCGGGGGATTTTCGGCTCCAAGGATAGTGCCGTGGCTCAAGCATACTTCGTGGAAGAAGAAGGCGGCCGCGCGCGTCGTAACTTCCCTGGAGGCGTGCACAGCCCGGTGATGGCGATCGCGACCGAGGGTATTATCGTGGCCGACCATTTAGCGGGTTTCAAGCAAATGAGCAAAACGACCCCACTGGCACTAGAGCTGAAAGAGGGTCGAGTCGTCTATGTAAGAGGCGGTGACGACGAAGGCGCGATGACTGCGGCCGTGAAGCGAACCGACGGCTTTATCGACTCTTGGCATGCCGGTGTTAATCCGATGACGATCGTGCCGATCGCGCGCACAGAGAACCCGGCCGAATGGTACAGCTATTCACATTGCAGCCCAACCATTGTGCATTTTCATGTGGGGCGATCCAACGCCCCGATCGATGTTGCTTGCTTCAATCACACGACGACCATCGACGGCCAGCGGATCTACGATGAGGGACGGCTGTTGATCTGGGATCACCCCAATGTGGCGAGCGCGATCAGAGCACGCAACGTGCCGGAATCGATGCTGGAAAACAACGCGATAGCGTTGCCGTGACAGTAGTTTCGACTGCTTTTGACGCTGGGTACAAAGCGGCGGCCATCGCTCGTGTCTGTTCCGGCACTGGTCAGTCTGGCCGGTAGCGCGGCTCGTATTAGTCAGATCGAAGATCCGGCTCTAAGGACCAGCCGGATGAAATTCAACGCTAAATCAGGAATTTTCAAACGGGAGAATGAACGTATGCAGCGAAAGACCACGCGGTTCTCTATAAGACATCTCTTCTTCGGTATAGCGGCGATATTTTCTTTGATCGCCTTGCCTTCAGCGCAATCAGCCGAATTCAGAGGGATTACGCTTGGTCTGGTCTCAGTCAGCTGGAACACCCAGCTCCCACCCGCGATCGCACAAAAGGCGGGTTTTTTTAAAGACGAAGGATTGGACGTTCGCATCATTACTATCGCAAGTGGCGGTCCCATTATGATGGCGCTCTTGTCAAGCGGCGAAGCTGATATGGTCGTTTCGGGGGCTGTGGCGATAATGCGCGGCATTGCCAGTGGAGCGCCAGCGGTTGTCGTCGGCTCGCAGTTGGGAAAGCCGGACTACACGCTGATGGGAGCAAAGGGAATGAGCGGTCTCGAAGACTTGAAAGGAAAAGTGGTTGGAAGCACGGGCGCCGGCTCTTTCTCTGAATTCGCGGTCGTCGAGTCTCTACGAAGGAAAGGAATGATTCGCAATCGCGACTATAAACTGCTTTCGGTGGGCGGAACGGCAGTGCGCATTGCCGCATTGCAAACAAAAAAGATCGATGCAGCGCCGCTTTCTTCCGGCGAACGGGTGAATGTAGAAGGCGAGGGGTTCCCGGTGTTGCTGGAAATCGGCAAAGTACTTCCGGAGTTTCCTTTTACCGTACTTGCGGCGACGAAAAAATTCGCGGGGTCTAGCCCCGAAAAAGTCTCAGCAATGCTGCGCGCGCTCGACAGAGCCATCCGTCTGATTCGTGAAGACAAGGACAAAGCGGTTCAGATCGGGAAGGCGTATGGCCTGCGCGGTGACCCTACGACGCAAAGAAAGGCTCTGGAATATGTCGCAGATGATTTCGAAGTGGCATTAAAAAGGGACCAGGTTGCAGCACTGTTGAAAGTCTTGGAAATTAAAAACTCGCCGGAAGAATTGTTCGATGAACGTTATCTCGGCCGGGCTTTGGGGAAGAAGTAAGCCTAGAAAAGGAAGACAAAGCGATGGCTAAGATTCGCTATATTGCCTTGATGACCAAAGATCCGGAGAACCTCGCCGGGTTCTACAAAGAATATCTCGGCATGGAGGAGCTCGCGAGGTCGAGCCAAGGAGATATCTCGCTCACCGACTCGTTTTATAATGTGACGCTTTTTCGCATCCACGACGAACACAGGGAAAAAGTTGAGCCTGGTCTCCATCACTTGGGTTTTGAGGTAGATGATCTTGAAGCAGTAAAAACCCGGGCGAAAGAGTTTTGCCCGACGAGGGAAGTTACCGAAGAGCTAGGCGGGCCTTGTTACGGGGAACTCCGAATCACCGATCCGAATGGTATTCCGGTAACCCTTTCGGAAAATGGCTTCGGCGTCGAAGGGGAGTGCCGCCGCTTTCCCCGCATTCGTCACGTCGCCTTCGCCACTCCCGACCCAGACATGACGCTCCAGTCTTATACCCAAGTCCTCGGACTCCAGGAGCTGCCAACCAGTCTTGAATTCCTAAATCGGGGAGAGCCGAATCGATTTGCCGGCGATGGTGAGACGAATTTCGCGATGCATCCTTTTCCTCCCGGTTGCGGCCAAGATCCTCGTCCCGGCTTCAATCACATCGGTTTTCTGGTGCCGAATATAGAGACTGTGGTCAACCAGATGAGCCGTGCGGTTAAAATCGCTCCCCGTCCTGCGGATCGCCCTTACGCGGAGCTCCGATTCAAGGACCCTGAGCGGAATGCGGTTGACCTTTCCCAGAGTAAAGGTTGGGAGGTAGCATCCGGAAAATGGGAGCGCGGTGTGGGCGCAGGAGCTATAGTCTGAAAAATCTTCAGCCGTTCGGATCGTAAGGAGTGTAAAATGTCTGCCATCATCAAGTACATTGCATATATTTCAGAGAATCCCGAAAAACTAGCCACGTTCTACAATCGGTTTTTCAAAACTGAAGAACTCGGCCACTCCAAAGAAGGTGATATTTCGATAACGGACGGTTTTTTTAATCTCACATTCTTTAAAAAAAGACCGGCGTTGTGCGAGCCTCGAATGGACATTGGCCTGAATCATATCGGTATCCAGGTACACAGCATCGAAGAGATCAAGAATAAATACCTCCAAATGTTTCCTCGAAGACCGGTGATTCCTGAATCCGATGACATCCATCATGGCGTCCTGCGAATCCATGATCCGGATGGGAATCCTGTAAGCCTTTCAGAACGGCCGTTCGGAGTTAAGGGAGAGCGCAAGCACCCTGGGATCCGCCACATCGCCTACAATGCGATGGATCCTGAGGGCATGCGGGAATTTTATTTCAAAATCTTCGGCTTTGAGGAATTGACCAGCGGCTTGGCGTATCGGCAGGCGGGAAGGCTCAACCGGTTTGTCGGTGACGGATTTACGAATTTGGCAATCCACCCGTTTTATGATGCGACCGCGGTAGGTCACGAGATGAAGTTCGGCATCAACCATCTTGGTTTCTTGGTTAGCGATTTAGCCGTTGCGATGGACGAGCTGAGAAGTGTCGTCCGGATACAAAAACGGCCTGACGACCGCCCATTCGCAGAATTTCGTTTCACCGATCCAGAGGGCAATCGACTCGATTTGTCACAGAGCAAAGGATGGGAGGTCGGGGTGAACAAATGGGAGCGCATCGCAGCATGATCATCAGACGCGGGTCGATGATTAACAAAATGTGTGTTTAAGATTGTAGTGCCTAAGACGCTTTACTGCGCGATAAACGAGAGGTGATCAACCTCGCCGAAACTGAACCAAGTCGGTGTTCATATGCTCATCGAAGGATCAGATCCTGCTAGTGGTATTGCCTAGTCGAAGGGCGCTGCTAATCTTTGTCGCTCGTCTCAGATCTATTCAATTTCTCGGTTATACCGGCCGAAAATTGAGAGCTGCTCGACGTGACCAATGGTTCGCTGGAAAGCCGTTGATGAGCTAGAAGGGGAGAAGTTTTTAATAGCTTGCTTCAACTGACAATGTGTCACTGGCGTTGAAAATAACAGGGGACGAAGGAGGAGCTGTGCTGCTAATAAACAATTATGAGGAGGAGAAGCTCTTATCAATGGCCGAGTGTATTGACGCTCTAGACTCTGGATACCGCCAATTAGCGGCTGGTGAAGCGGTTTATCGACCAAGGATTGACGT
This sequence comes from Binatia bacterium, assembly GCA_036555515.1. GTDB lineage: Bacteria > Desulfobacterota > Binatia > UBA9968 > UBA9968 > DATACQ01. The sequence continues at coordinate 1,921 of DATBLC010000350.1, read as the reverse complement.
GTACGCGAATACAACTCACCCGGAAGGCAAATTTTATCGCTGGGGTTCAATGGAGGGTGCTCTAGCTGACCCTCCGGTCTTCGCCATTAGAACCAAATCGGATTTGCTCTATTGGGTGGATCGCGGTGACATCCACACTGAGGAGAAGTTTTGCGTGCGGCCGGGCCTTTTTTGCGGCCTCATCCAACTTTACAGCACAGCTAACGGCGAGCCGCTGGCCATTCTCAACGACGGCTTTGTACAACACGCTCGTGTCGCTGGTACGGCATGCCTTGCAGCGAAGTATCTGGCACGACGGGAAGCGTCGACACTTGGAATTCTCGGATCGGGCGGGATGGCCAGAAGTCATGCGCTCGGTTTTTGCGCCATCCGGGGGATAAAGAAGATTAACGTGTATAGCCCAACGCCGCAGAACAGAGAGAAGTTTGCTCGCGAAATTGCAAAACAAACGGGCGTCGAAGTTCAGGCACATAACGATCCGGAGCGAGTTGTTGAGTCCGCAGACATCCTTGCCGCCTGCACAGACTCGGTTTTGCCGGTGATCAAAAAACAATATCTTCGGGCAGGGTTGCATGTAAGCACCGTGCTACCAAGCGAATTAGAGCATGGTATTCACAAGAGTTTCGACGTGTTAATTCGTCACCTCGACCACCGCGCGCAGCGTTATATGATGCCGAAGATCGAGGAAGAATATAGACGTCTTTCGAAGGCTAAACTTTCCGATTTCCAATACCTTTACTCTGATAATCCGGAGATGTATCCTACGCTTGCCGACCTCGTAGCAGGGAGAAGTCCATCCCGCACAAACGATTCACAGATCACGTTTTTTGACAACGTCCCCGGTAGCGGAATTCAATTCGCGGCGGTTGCTAACCTGATTTACGAAAAAGCAAAGCAGCAAGGCGTTGGCCGAGAGATCCCGACTGAGTGGTTTCTACAAGACATCCGAGATTGAGTTGGGTGGCGTAAAGCTCGTCTGAATGATGCGGCTGGCAAGCCGTCGCGCGATGCTGTAAGCGGGCGTCGTTGACTGCTGGCGATGAGCAGTGCAGCATTTGGGCTCGTGAGCAGCGGGGCGGGCGGCCTCGTGGGTACAGCGGCCTGAGCTGGGCGAATTCAATTTCGGGTTTCGGCTTACTTTTGATGCCCGTTGCGATTTTTCTAGGAGCCTGTCCGAGAAATAATTGATGGAAGAGTCAATTTCCGTTGTGGAAAGCTGACTCTATGATACTGGTTGTTAAAGACTTGATCTGAAACGACATAACGATGAAATTTTTCGCTGCGAGCAATCTGTTTCCAGTTCATGGTTAGGGTTTTCTGGCCCCATCACGCTTAGTAGCAGATAATCCGATGCAGGTTCAGAATATTATGGGTCAGGCAAATCAACGCCCACTCCATCTGAGCCTTCTCAAGCCCGCGCAACAGAAATTGCCGGAATCCTCGCACCTGCTTGATCTGCCCGAATACCGGCTCCACAATCGCCTTGCGCATCGCGTAAATCCTTCGCCCAACCTGGGTCTGAAGCTTGCGCTTCATCCGCTCGACCGCATTGGCTCCCTTCGGCAAAGGCCCTCGCTTACAAGCAGTCCCATCGTATCCGTGCTTTTGTCTCCCGGTAGCCACATAGCCATCGATGTGCCGGCGTGCCAAATACTTAAAATTATCTTCAGAACAGTACCCGCTGTCGGCCAAAACTTCCCCGGGCTTTTGCCCCGCCTGCTCCTCGATCGCCTCGACCAGCTGTGGAAGGGCTGTTTGAGCAGGTTTTGCGTTTGGCGTTGAAGGGACAAAAAGCAATATAACTTTACCGATCCCCAATCGCGCATCATGAAAGCGAGCGATGGGTTCGTGCAGGGCTACAATTGCCAGATCGCGGTGGAAGAGAACTTTCAGTTGATCGTCGGTCAGGCCGTTACTCAAA
>DATBLC010000349.1:0-7975 GCA_036555515.1 Binatia bacterium | reverse complement strand
TTATGGGTTTGCCCCGCTTGCTAATGCTCGACGAGCCGTCGCTCGGCCTGGCGCCGAAAATTGTCGAAACGATCTTATCGGTTCTTGCCGGGCTCAGTCGCGACGGCATGAGCTTGTTGATTGTCGAGCAGAACGTGCACTTGGTCCTAACGTTGGCCCAGCGCGCCTACATCATTGAAAGCGGCAAGATCGTCGGCGCAGGGGAAGGCCGGAAACTGCTCGATGATGATCACGTCCGCGCGGCTTACCTGGGACCGCTGGCGCGATGAGATGCCGCATGATTTCAACTCCGGTGAATGAGGAGACGACCGGGGATGTGCGGACCGTGGCCGTCGTCATTCCCGTGAAAACGGGAATCGTGCGCCCGTGAGGCCGATGACTTTGTGGTGTTGTGCCGCAGTGCTGAGCAAGCACAAGCGGCGCTGGCCGAGGTGAAAGCCTGGGTAGAGACAAACGGCCTGAGTCTTAATGCTGAGAAGACCCAGGTAGGGGATTGTCGGCAAGAGGGACAGGGCTTTGAGTTTCTGGGTTATCGCTTCGAGGCGGGGCGGCGGTGGGTTCGGCGGAAAAGTCTCAAGGCCGTTCGAGATCGCATTCGGATAAGGACCAAGCGCACGCGAGGAGATAGTGTGGCAACCATTATTGCAGAACTCAATCCGACGCTGATCGAGAAACAAAATCCCGATTGGGTGGACTTGTGGGAAGCGATTCTTTAGAGATCCTCGAACTGAGGCACTGGATTCTCGCTTCCGCGGGAATGACGAAAAGTGTGTTCGCGAGCGCAAGCCACTTGTATATGTATAGCACTGCGCCGGACAAATTCCTTTCGGAACGGTAATGATTCTCACGCAGCAGCTTATTCTGGGGCTGCTGGTCGGCGGTCTGTATGGCTTGGCCGCCGCGGGGCTTTCATTAACGTTTGGAGTGCTTCGAGTTCTGAACGTCGCCCACGGCGAACTGCTCATGCTCGGTGGCTACGGCACCTTTTGGCTTTTCACGCTTTGGCGCGTCGACCCGTTTCTCTCGCTTCTCGGCGTTGCGCCGGCGATGTTCGTGCTCGGTTTGTTGCTTTACTGGGCCTTGTTTCAATTCGTCGTAAAAGCCCATGAAGAGTTGCGCATCAAGAATTCTTTGTTGATCGGCTTCGGTCTCACGCTGGTTCTGCACGCCCTCGCCATCCGATTTTGGACCGCGGACGAGCGCGCGGTCACGACTGCCTACGCCGGCGCGGTGGTTCGCGTCGGCGGGTCTGCTATTCCGCTGTTGCGCTTGAGTAGTTTGGTGCTCGCCTTCGCAATTCTGACCGGACTTCACCTGTTTCTTGCCAAGGCGCGCTGGGGTCGCGCTATTCGCGCCACCGCCGAAGACTGGGAGGCCGCCGCGCTCATGGGTGTTCCGGTCGGTCAAACTTATCTACTCGCTTTCGCCCTTGGCACCGCGCTGGCGGGTGTCGCGGGCGGACTGGTAAGCATCTCCTATTCGATCAGCCCTTCAATCGGCATCGAATGGACGCTCAAAGCGCTCATCGTCGTCGTGTTGGCGGGCCTCGGATCGCTCTTCGGCAGTTTCGCGGGCGGCATCTTGCTCGGCCTCGCCGAAGCGATGAGCGTGGTGTTTCTCGGCGGACCGTACCGCGAAGTGGTCGGGCTGATTCTGTTTCTGATCGTGCTTTTGGTGCGCCCCCAGGGGCTATTCGGAGCGCGCGCATGAAATTGATCTTGGCGGGAATCGCGCTCGCGGTAGGATTCGCTGCGTTTCCGCTATTTACTGCGCGCAATGATTTGCTCAATCTCGGCGTGCAGATTTTTCTCGCTGTCGTTTTGGCGCAGAGTTGGAATCTGCTCGGCGGCTACGCCGGCCAGATCAACCTCGGCCACGCTGCGTTCTTTGGACTGGGAGCGTTGGTCACACGTTTGCTCTGGGTCAGCGGGATGCCGTTAATTCTGTCGCTTTTGGCGGGCGCTTTGGTGGCTACGGCATTCGGATGCTTGATCGGTGGTCCGGCATTCCGTCTGCGCGGTGCCTACTTCGCCATCGGCACTCTCGGATTGGCGGAGATTCTCCGCATCACTATCGGTAACTTGCTGCCGCAGATTTCCACGATCTCCACCGCCGAGCTGGCCTCGTACGACATTTTGCCGCGCTATTACCTTACCCTCGCCCTGGCAGTTGTCTGTATCGCCGTGGTAGCCGGATTGGTGCCTTCCCGTGTGGGACTCGGCATACGCGCGGTGCGCGAGGACGAAGCCGCGGCGGAAGCTTCCGGTGTCGGAGCGTTGCGTCATAAGCTGCTCGCCTTGGCCCTCTCCACGGCGTTCGCCGGACTCGCTGGCGGAGCCTTCGCTTACTACCATGTGAGTTACTATCCGCAGCATACTTTTTCTCCAGCCTGGACTTTCGACGCCGTGCTCATGTCATTCATCGGCGGCGTCGGAACGGTGCACGGGCCGGTGCTCGGCGCGCTGTTTTATGTGATCTTAAAAGAGGTGCTGGCTATACGATGGGTAGAGTTCCACCTCATCATCTTCGGAGTTCTATTCATATTAGTCGTGCTGTTTCTACCCGGCGGTCTGGTCGAGGCGTGGAATCGCGTCCAGGGTCTGTCTTCTCGACACAGGGATACGAATCTCTAGAATTTCACCGCAGAGGCGCGGAGCGCGCAGACTAAAATAGTTCTTGTTTAAGAAATAATCCGAACTCTGCGTCTCTGCGGTGAATAGAATCCGATTACTATTTTTTGAGCTTGTCGATCCAGCCGCTGGCAACCAGTTTTTCCAACGGCCCGTTATCGCGAAAATAATCCGGACGATCGATGAGCTCCTTCGGCACGGGTGTCGATAATGCGAGTTCCTCCAGGACCGCCTTGATGCCGCCATCGGTGACGCGCGGAATCGGCTTGAACAACGTCGCGTATGCTTCCACCGCTTTCTTGGCGAGTAGCGGGTCTTTCGGTTTGAGCCATTTGATATAGGCTCTTTCGCCAGCGCCGTGATCCTTTTTCATCAAATGGATTGCTTCAATATAGGCTTTGAGAAATCGATCCACGGTATCCGGGTTCTCCTTCACATAGGCCCGGCTGCTCACCACACAGGAGGCGGGATAGACGAAATCGGTTTTGGATAAATCCAGCAGCAATGGCCAGCCTTTCTGCAAATAGGGCAGCGCGAGGTCGAAGGGCAGTGCCGCGGCGGCAATCCTTCCGGTTTCCAACGCCGCCGCGTATTCGGTACCGAGCTGCAGGATCGTGACATCTTTTTCTGGATTGAGACCGGCGTGTTTGAGCGCCGAGCGCAGATAGAAATGAGTCGTCGAACCCAGACGGGTCACGGCGCTCGATTTTCCTTTCAGCTCGGCGGCCCTTTTTATCTCCGGCCGAGCCATGAGATAGACAAGATCAGAATCCGCCGGACATGCCACGAGAGCGATATCGCCGCCCTTGATCCGCGCCGCAAGAACAGAGGCGGCTCCGGCGCCGGAGAACTGCAACTCGCCGCTGATAATCGCCAGCGTCGTCAGAGCGCCAGCCTGAATCATAATCACTTCCGGGTCGAGCCCATATTTGGCGAATAGACGGCTTTCCTTGGCGACCCAGACCGGTAGATTGACGGTGCTGATCGTCGTGCCGTAGCGAAGCCGCTTCAGCTCTTGAGCGAGAACGGAATCGGCCAAAACGTTCAAGAACACCGGCGCCATTATAAACCATCCGACCAATAAACTGATCACGTTCATCGTTGTTCCCTTTTTAATGTTAACCAAGAACGACTACAAAAAACTTTATCGCGCCAAGCCCGTCCTGAGCTTAGTCGAAGGGACGTCTAGCGCGGAAAAAAGGACTGTTGTCATTTCGACCAACGGGAGATATCTTTCTTAGATCCCTCGCATTCGCTCGGGATGACGGGCTTCTTCCCGTCGCCTTGGCGCCTTTGCGTCCTTGCGCGAGATACAGTGTTTTTCTGAGCATCTTTTCTTCCAATATAATCCAATATCAAAGATTTTTGCCTAGTCTTTCTTACCGGAGAAGTATCGACTTTCCACCTTTGCCGAATCGTACGCAATGAATTTGTTTTCACCTTCCGCTCTCAGTTGCGGTCTTTCATATTCATCGAAAAGTGCCGCCGCCCCTTCGCGAAGATCACCGCCGACCAGCGGGGGTGAATGAGATTCAACTACGGTGGTGACGGCGTTGGAACGATTCCATGCCCAATGGACGCGATTCGCCGGGATCCGATGGAAGTCGCCCGTTTTGCAGTGATAACCTTTGTCCTCCACGAAGAACCAGATTTCGCCGTCGAGCACATGATTGATCTGCTCTGAAGCATGCATGTGTGGCCTGGTATGGTAGCCGGGTGGCCGCAACGCGACCAGCAGACTGCTCTCGTTACCGTAGGCCTGCCGGATGATCATAGAGCCTTCTCCCTCTCCGGTCTTGAGCACCACCTTTTTCTCCGGAACATCTTCGCGCTTCACCTGTAGAGGCATTTTGCTTCTCCTTTAAGTTTTGGTTTCAAGCCGGTCAATCGCTTCGCTCCGTTTAAACAGTTTAAACAGTTTGAACGATTTGAACGTCTTGAACGTTTTAAACAATTAATTTTAATGTCCGCACATGCGCTGGTACCAGCCGCCGGGGGCGAAGACTTTGCTGAACCAGTCGCCGCGCAGCTGCGGGTCCACCTTGCAATCCACAACCATCACGCCGCGCGCATTGTCCAACCAGAGCCGGAGTTGGTCAAGGTCCGCGATATCGCGAACGGTAATTCCTTGGGCGCCGATAGCAGAGGCAATGGCGGCAAAATCATTATCGCGAAATAGAGCACTTTCCGACGCTAGTCCGACATTCTGCAGTAAATGGACCTCGGCGCCGTAGGCTGCGTCGTTGATGACGATCGCGAGCAAGGGAATCTTGTAGCGCACGAAGGTCTCGAGCTCGCCGAGAGTCATCATGAGCCCGCCGTCTCCCGGCGTTAAAACGGTCAGACGATCTGGACGGGCGATGGCCGCGCCGAAGGCGGTTCCCAGCCCCAGACCGACCGCTTGGAAATCGTTGGAGAAGATAAAGCCCGCGGCGTCGGACGCCGAGAGATAGACAGCCGCCCAACCCATGCAGTGGCCGCTGTCGAGCACCACCGTGCGCTCGCGCGGCAACATCTTGTCCAACTTCAGCATCAACATGCGCGGATCGACGTTGCGGCCGTTGCCTTGATCCTCGAAGTCGTCGAGACGAAACTCCATGATCTCGCTTCGGACTTCCGTTGTGCGAAAACCGGCCGCGTTATGTCCACGGCGAGCCAGCTCCTCGCTCAACGCTTCGGCACTGGCGGCGGCATCGCCCGCCAAACCAAGGTCAACCGGCGTAAGCGCGCCGATGGCCGAGCGTTCTACGTCGCAGTGGATGATTCGAGCGGACTCGGCGAAAAGCTCGCGGTTCCGGGTCGTCCAGTGGTTCAGACTCGCGCCGAAAGCCAAAATCAAATCCGCTTCGGGCAACAGTTTCTCACCGAGAGACGAAGCAAACCCGCCGGAGCTGCCCACGTAAAATGGATTGCCTGTGAACAGACCCTTAGCCTGGGCGGTCGTCGCCAAGAGAGCGCCGACCTGCTCGGCCAGACGTTCGAGCGACAGTCTTGCGCCGGCGCGGACCGCGCCCCGGCCGGCAATGATAGCCGGCCGCTTGGCGGCGACAATAAAATCTGCGGCAAGTTTGATAGCTTCCGGCGGCGGACGGCTAGCTGGCGGGCGTTGGGCGGATACGCCCTGTAACGAATTTGCGTCGCACGGCAGGTCTTGCATATCGGTGGGAAATTGCATGGCGACCGGCCGTTGCGACGCCCACGCTCGATTGAACGCGCGCGCGACATCGGCGATCACGGTATCGGGTGCGCGTACCCGTTCCACTGCCACTCCCACCGAATTGAAGATCGCGGTCTGATCGACGTCCTGGTTGTGGCGCACAAAACGCATCGGGCTGTCGCCGGCGAGCAGCAGAAGAGGCGAGCCGGCTTTGCGCGCCTCGGTCAGCGCGGTGAGTGTATTGGTCACACCTGGTCCCTGGGTGACGCTGCAGATGCCGACCTTGCCAGTCACGCGAGCGTAGCCGTCGGCCATCGCCACCGCTCCGCCTTCATGCCGGGCAGCGTAGTAAGGCAGGCCAAGCACATGCGCCAGGTGCGTCATAAAGCGCAGATTGCCGTCGCCCATGAGACCGAACGTAGCTCGAACGTCGAGCTTTTTCAGAGTTTCGCCGATGGCTTCATAGACACGCATTGCGGTTCCTCTAATTATTTCGGCACCTTCGGGTTTTTGTATGGGAATTATTTCCCGCGTAGGACACGAAGAGCACGAACGGAAAGAAATGACCGATGACCGATGATGGCAGACCGGCCGATTGTCCCTCTTCGATCTGCTGTCGTCTATTGCAGAAAGATCCCATGGCTTTGAAACTGCTTAAACTAAGTCACACGAAAGCTTGAATTCTCATTTTGTATTTGCGCCCAATCTCCTTCACGGCGGCTTCCGCAAAAGAGAGGTCCGACCAGGTCCTCGTATAGGTGTCATCTCTTTGTATTTCAAGAACAGATGTCGAGCCATGCGTGGGCTCTATTTATCGTCGCCGCGCAAAGTCAAACAGCAGCCCCACCACAAGAGCCCGTTGAAGCTATTTGAGAGTTTCTTTCAATCGTTTAGCGACCGCCGGTGTGAGCTTAAACAATCGCTCAACGGTTTTTTGTAGCTCTTCACCCGTAGCAGAATCGGTATTTAACCTCGCCCTTTGAACATCCGCGAGAAAATCGGCTGACACCAGTGTGTCCATGAAGGCTTTGCGGAGTAATTGCACCCGGTCTTTGGGAGTTCTTGGCGGGAGAGCGTACGTCAAACTCAAGAGCGCCGGGAATTGAATTCCAAGCTCGATCAGCTGCCGGTCGTCGTCATGGGTAGCGAAATCAATAATCATCGGCACTTTAGGAAGATCCGCGAGCGGCTGCGAGCGCGTCTGCATGATGACCACCACGTCGCCCGCTTCGATCTGCCTGCCCCATAGCAACTTGATTCCGTCCCAGCCGCCGCAAGCCCCAGCAAGCTCACCGCCATCCACGGCCAAGCGAATTTCCGCGAAGCCTTTATAGCCAGTGATGATCTGCGTCGGCAAACCAAACACGGCCAACAGAACTTTAGGAATGTCGACCAAATTAGAACCCGGCGCAGTGCCGCCCACTTTCACTGGCGTCTTCGATGCCTTCCATCTGTCGAAGCTAGTGATCCCGCTCGTTTTTGAGAAAGCACACACTGAGTCGAACTTCGCCGGTACGCCGAGATACTCGAAATTTCGCGCATCAAACTCGATGCCGGGGCGATCGAGAATCTGGCCCATGAGCAAGCCCCCGTTGAACGTAGCAATCGTAAGACCGTCAGGCTTCGTCGTCTTGTACACCTGATTGGCGAGGATCAGGCCGCCTGCCCCCGTGACATTCTCCACAACAACCACCGGAGCGCCGGGGATCTGTTTCCCCAGATGGCGGCCTACCATCCGACCCCAGGTGTCAAACGCGCCACCCGCCGAAGCGCCAACCAAGATTCGGACCGTCTTGCCTTTGAAAAAGTCGTGCGTCGTCGCGCACGCGGTTCCAGCCATCCAAGCGATGAGCGCCGCCAGTGCCGGAGGAAGGAATAAAGTCATTCGATTCATAACTGCATCCCTTCGAAGGAAGTGCCGCCTGCTTACCACATTTCGCGAGCCGAGTGATAGGGCCCGAGGTGGGGCGTCGTAACTTGACTAGCGGGTGTCGCCAATTTGATTGATTCCTTTTGTCTTTCGGCGCTTATCGGTCAATCACAAGCACGCTTTCTTCCGTTGCCCAATGATTGATTTCGACGAGTCAGAGTCAAAATGAAAGTAAAGATCGGCAGCCCCTTTTTCATTTCAGCCGGAGGAATCTTAGCCCCCTCTAGCCGAATTGAAGATCTCTTCCGCGACCAGTCT
>DATBLC010000348.1:0-3499 GCA_036555515.1 Binatia bacterium | reverse complement strand
GAGGCCGAAGATGCGGCCGAGCAGCGCCGCGCTGTAATGCTGGAACGTGTAGTAGTAGTCGAGCCGCTGGTAAGGCAGCCAATAATCGACCGGCGGCAGCTTCGTTCCGGCGAGATAGTTCGCGACGAAATGAAAATCGGTAAGGCGGTCGTTGTCCTCGACGATCTCGGGAAACGACAATCGCCACACGGCGCCATAGAGCAGCGCGCAGAGAAAGACGATCTCGCTCGTCCTGAATGTCTCGTCGGAGAACCACGCCCGCTCGCACCAAATCACGAACAGAGACAGCGCCGTCAGCGGCACGAAGAGAGGGTAGAGACGGCCGAGCCCGACGAAATGCTCGAGCGAGAAAAGGGCGAGGCAAAGGGCGATGATGCCCGCCGCGCGCGCCGTAGCCGGAAATGGAATGTAGCGAACAACGAGCAGCGTCAACGCCGCGATGTTGACGAGGATGGCGGCGGCAACCCCGAGCACGTAGATCGTCTCAATCATCGCCCGCGCCGATCCTCAGTGCCCCCGGCAGGTTCGATAGCTCTCCGACGAGCCTGGCACTTCAGTCAAGCCGCTCGCGGGATCACTCAAATCCGGACCGCGTTGGCGAACAGCGTCTCACCCACTGATAGAGCGGCCGCTTGAAGTCCGATTCGGTGTGGATGGCTTGGCCTTTGGCAAGCTACCGCGACGCTGTTGCCGTGGCGCAACTTCCAGTACATATATTTATTCAACGCACGCAAAAGGCGTGACAATACAATCGTCCCGTATTAGGTAAGTGAAAGAATTACATTTGTGAGTTTTAGTTCGCGTGTGGCCTCTGAAGCCTTCGCGAACAAGGAGAACTTTCATGTCTATCCCAACCGTGGAGGAGCTTACAGTTCCGATAACCATTCATCTCATTGTGTCAATTCGCAGCCAAGGGAACATAGGCCTTACGGACTTGCAATTGATGCAGAAAAAACCTGCCGATCTAAATTTTTCTGTGCGCCCGAACTGGGCCCAAATTCTCGCAAAAACACAAAAGGCGATTCACGAGGACGATCACTATGGTCGTTTCTATCGGAAATACGAAATCGACGAAGGCTTTATCGAAGCAACATTTCCAGAACCACTGGTGATGACTCCGGGCCGTTGGGCGGCAAACGTAAGGGAAGCCTTGGAAACACCCAGCCCGGGGACCGGCGTGGTCTAGCGCCTTGCGCAAGGGCGCTGAAGTTCGGGGGCACTCATGGCTTTTCACCCAAAGGTGAGCCACCTGACGGCTCGGATTGCTCTGGCTGGACTGGTTTCATCGGTGGCGTTCTTTCCCTCGCGCCAGGCTGTCGCTCAGGCAGTGCCCGTACCCAGCCCTTACACCATTTTCTCGAAGGAGAATTTCGAGTCGCTCTGCCTCAAGACCACGCCGCGCTTAGTCAGCCGGTATGCCTTGGCAGAGTTGGTGGTTCACGAACTGAGCATCCCGCTCGACCTGCTGAAAGCAGCAAATCCCAACGGAAAGCCGAGCGGTGGCTCGGCCGATACGCCGGTCCCGCCGTCAAATTACATCTACGTTCTGACCAGCACCACGCCGTTCGGCGAAAATTCCCCGCCACCTGCGGACATGCAAGAGCAAGCCAAAAGAAAACTCGCCGCCAAGAAGATCGATACGATGCGTGGGGTGCTGCAAACCTGGTTGCAAGCCGGCGGAAGCGAAAACTATCGAATTCAATCGAGCCGCCCAGGCCCAGTGTATTTCAATGAATTCTTCAGCGAAAACAGCCCGATTGAGATCGTCTGCGTCGAAAAAAAGAAGAAGCCGGGCGAGCCACCGCAGGTCGCACAAGCTCCAGCGCCGAAAAACTGGGGCGCCAATATCATCGTTCGCAAAGCGGTGAAGGATATTCCAATCCCGGCGGATAAGATCGAGAAGGCCAACGCGGCAATCTTTTCGTACACGCAGAACAACGAGGACGACAGCAGGTCCTACACGATCGATGGGCTGATCGGCGTCACCATCGCAGGGACCGGGGCGGATTCAGCGGAGAGGGCGGCCGCGGCCAGGAAGTATGGAACGCTTGAACCCTATTACTGGGCGAAGCTTACGCCTTACGTCTACGGCAAGCGCTACAACCGGACGCCGGACTCTCCGTCGAACAAGGATATCGATCTCGTCCAGCCGGGCATCGTGGGCAGCTTGACCTGGGTCAGCGCTAGCGGCGGGTTTGCGTTCGATCTCCTTGGCGATGCGAGCCACACCAACGACATCGCTCAGGATGCCTCGATCTACAATGCCGCCTTGACGTTTTCGCCGAGTATCCAAATCGGAAACACGATCCTCTTCAATGCCCCCCTCTTCTTCGGTCCCATCGGCATGCGTCCGAATGTCGGATTCATCCTGCGCGACTTTTATATCGAGGACGCCGGCATCAGTCCGCAGTTCCAGGACAAGACCTCGTTCCTGAGCTACGGGGCTGACATGCAACTCAAGTTTTTTCTGATCACTAAACTGAAATATCTGGCGGCCCTGGAGGCGAGGCTACGCTACCTCTATCTCGAGAACACCAATGGCGTCGTGAACATACCGAGGTTTGAGGCAGGGCTTTCGTTTTCGCCGGCGGGTCTGACCAACGTCACTCTCGATCTCGAATATGTCGATGGCCGTGACGAGAACACTTTGCAAGACGAGAACCGCTGGACGGCGGGAGTCGGCGTCCGCTTCTGACCGACTGACGAATAGATCAGGGATTGCTTAAATCCGGACGGCGTTTGCGAACAGCTCATCGCCCCACTGATAGAGCGGCCGCTTGAAGTCCGATTCGGTGTGAATGGCTTGGCCTTTGCGCTCGGTCCATTTCTTCCCGTAGGTCTCGAACGGGAAGTGGCGGATGTAGTAGTCACAAGTCTCCTCCCAGTGCTCGACCGAGAGCGACTTTCCGTAATGCTGGCAGTAGAGGTCGATCTTGACGCTTTTCATGCCGACCGGATGGCGGCCATGCCCTTCGGCGAAATGGATGTCGGGGCGGCTCCGCCACAGCATCAGAATGTCCCGCTGCTCTGGTCCATAGAAGCGGCGGAAGTGGAGCAGAGACAATTCGGGGGAATAGGGCGCGCAGTCATCTGGCGTCATATAGGCGTCGAACAATTGCACGCGCACGGCATCGCATGCATCGGCCTCGAGGCTCGCGGCGAAGCTGCGCAAGTTCCCGGTGACCCGCTCGTCGGGGTCGAAGCAGAACATCCAGTTATGCGGCAGCTCTGCCCGCGCCATGTCGAGCAGGAGACCGCGATGTCTCCCTTCCGCGCGCTTGCGCGCCTCGACGTCTGCCTCCCAGGACCGATTGGCGACGATCAGCGCGACCTTCGGATGCTTGCGCAGGATATCGACGGTGTCGTCGGTGCTCGCATCGTCGTAGGCGACGATGGCATCGACCTGGGTCGCGAGATGATCGAGCGTGTCGGGCAGGATCAGCGCCTCGTTGCGGATGCGCGTCATCGCCACGATGAGGTGCTTCTTCCCGAGCAGCGC
>DATBLC010000347.1:0-3653 GCA_036555515.1 Binatia bacterium | reverse complement strand
AGCGCGGGCACAGGAGCGCAAAGGTTGTTTTCAGGCCCTGCCGGCGAGCATTTCCACCTATGGAGAGGACGGGGTGGTGGCCGGCAAGGCAGAGAACCATTGACCGCGATCGGAAGGGCTCGCCTCTCGGTCGCACACCAGCGACATAGTCTCTAAATAACGAACTCATTAGTATATGTCCGACGCGTTGCCTGCTGTCACGGTGCGTCGACGCTGCTTGAAGGTTCGTGTTATGGAAGTATGCCGTGACGCGTCGAGAGGTAACCCGCGGTGCATTGGAACGACGAATCGGTAGGACCTTGCGGCGGGGGACGGTATCCACTACTTAACGATCAATACGGGACATCGGGCATAACGCAACGTTCTTTCCGCTACGCTGCCGATCAAGAAGCGCTGCAGTCCGGTCCTGCCGTGACTACCCATGATGATCATCGAAGCGCGGAGCTTGCCGGCCTGCCGAACAATGACTTCCGCAAAGTTGACGCCGCGGGCCAAAATCAAACGGCATTCTCCCGCTTTCACTCCTTTTCGCCGCGCCATTTTGGCGAAGTTCTGGCGCGCATCGCGCTCCATCAAACCATAGAAATCGAACCTGCCGCCCGTTGGCGGATAGATTAACTCCGCGGGGACAACGTGCAACGCGATAAGATCGGCCTGCTTTTCACGCGCGAGCTTCAGAGCATACTCGAAAGCCTTGTCAGAGCTTCTCGAAAAATCGACGGGCACAAGATAAATGGTCGCCGCCATAGTTTCTCCTTTCATTGGCGCTAGACGTTTTTTACCGAGCCTTCGCCGTGATCCGCGCGCAGCGCGACGCGAGCCAGCCATGCCAATGAACAAAGTACGATAAGCAGTACAACGAAAAACAATATGAGGCTATCCCAATCGCCCCGCACGGGCATCGCGTCGACCCGCGCCCACTTTTCCAAGCTTAGGTTCTGGACCGACTGACGCGCTACGGCATTGGCGAGCAGCGCTATGAATTGCACCGCCATTAACGAACAAGCGATTTGTTTTGCCGGCCACCGCCAATAGACGATCGAGAGCAGCGCTCCGACCGGTATGCAACCTCCCGCGAAAAACCAAAGCCATTGCGGCAAGCTTTCTTTCACCGCCGGCGCGTAGACGAACGCCGCGCCGGCGAAAATAACAAAGCCGAGTAGATACAGCGGCGCGACCAGCCGCCGAGCCTCATTTTTGTATGCCGAATTGGCAGTGAAAACTTCGCCGTCCACGGCGAGATAAGCCGCCAATGTTCCAAAGGACATCCCGGCCATTATAAGGAACCGGAGCAACGCTTCGGCTCTCAAGTAGAGAAATCGGCCGTGCACCGAACCCGCTTCGGCAGTGGCAAAAAATATCGCAGGCCATTGTTCCGGCGCGGCGGTAAGACTCATCGCGGAAGAAAAGGTCAGTCCAATCCAGATGAAAAGAATCGATGCCAGCGCCGCCCCGGCGATGCGGAAGCGGTTGAAGGCGGCAAGATACACCGCGTAGTAGGCGACGATCAGCAAAGGAATGATCAGGAACCAAAACCAGGCTTGGAGAACCGTCGCCGGATAGAAAAACTGCGGGTAGAGCGTCTGGAGAAACAGCAGCGGGACTATGCCGGCGTTAATACCAAATGCAACGAAGAACGGCATAGCCTTGAGCAAACGTTGGCTGACCAGGTGTTTGGAACTTCCCAACAACAGCGCCGTCGGCATTCCGGCCAACCAGAGATTCATGAAAATCATATGCAGGACAAAACCAAAGACCTTCAGGGCATAGAGCCAGGCAGCCGGTACGGGTAAACCCAATGGCTCGGCGCGCAAGAGTGTTTCAACCATGTCTAGGGTCTCCCCTGACTCAATTGCGTGAGATAAGCGCCGAGCGCCTCGCGTTCATTCTCATTTCCCATCCATGGCGGCATGGCAGGGTTGGCGCGGTGCAGATTTCGCACCGTGTCGCGAATTAGCTCCGGCGTCCACGGCCGGAGAATCGGCACGATGCCGTTGTAACCCCATTCGGCGTGGCACGGCGAGCAGTGATAACGAAAGATCGACTTCCCCACCGCTACCCGGCCGGCCAGCGATAAATCAGCGGCACGCAGAGACGCGCCGGGTGACAAATTTCGGTCCAGATAATGCTGCAGCCAGGGCGCGTGACGAATCAGACCGTTGCGCTGAAAATCTCTGACATCGCTCACCCGAATGCCCGGCGAAAAAATATATCGGTCAATTCGGTATGGTTTGCGCGTGCCTTCACGCACAAACTCGCCGGTAGTAATCGCGGCGGCGCCGGCGAGAAAAAGCAATACCGCTGCCGGTGGGGTGATCCAACGCGACCCCACCATATGGCCCCAGGTCAACGCCCCCGTGACCAAAAGCGTCACGAAGAAATTAATGCCAGTCATCGCCAGGAGTATCGGCGCGCGGATCAAATTGAGTCGGGCGTGATCCGGCATGACGGCAAAATACCACGGGCCCCCTACAAGAATCAGAATTACGCCTGCGAGCGCCCAGCGCGACATCCAGCGGATAATCAGGTCTTTATCCAGGCCGGGGTCTTTCTGAAACGAGAGATGCACGCCGATACCCAGAGCAGCGATGGCGATTGAGCCACCGGTGCGCAAAAGCACCTGCGGCGCGAACGAGGGATTAAAAAAGGCGGTGAAAAAACTTTTATCGGGCGTCCATCCGCCGGTCGTTAACATGAACGCCGTGATGCCGGTGATCAAGACCAGACTTACCCAAGCGGCCGCGGCGTACATCCACCCGACGATTACATGCTCGCGCGGCTCGAGCCTGCCCCAAAAATAATAAAAAACAAATGCCGCGGCGAGTTCGAGAACGAACACGGCCCACTCCGCCGCCCAGCCAAAAACAAAAATATGAATCAGCGCGCTGGTAGTTTCGGGACTGGTCAGGCCGATGGTCCACCAGATGCCGACACCGGTGACGGCGCCGAAGACAATGGTAATGAGTACGAACGTCCGGGTGAGCCCACGCAGATAGCCGAGAATCACTTCGTCATTGGCCGCATAGGCGCGGCGCGTCAAGTCGGCGAGCAAAAACCCGCCGCCCACGGCAAACTGCGCAACTATCACATGGGGCACCGCGATCACAGGGATCAACAGCGGTGCCGTTAGATAGGGCACATACCAGACTGGAAAATCCATATAGCTCTACGAACTGGATTCCACACCGGACAGCGCGTCGAATTCTGAGCGAACCGTGGTTGGAAATTACCTTGGAATTCCTCCGAAAATGGACCGAAGTGCAAGCCTTCCGGTCGCAGCCGATAAGTTTGTGCCTCTCTACGCGAACAGAAGAAACACCACCATTGGTTGCCCGACCGTATCAGTAGCTACTTCGCGTCGAAACATCTCCGGCCCGTCGGACCATGTGCGGGTTTGTCGCTCTCTAGCGCGCCGATTGGATTCGCCAGAGTTTGCATCTCGTCCCGGGTTGGAAAATATCCAACCCTGGGCTTGATGTGTGCACTCTAGCTTCCGGCTTCGGCTGGTTCCCTACCGGCGATCTGGCTGAGGCCTTTGCTAAAACGTCCGGCGTGAGACTTTTCGGCTTTTGCTAAAGTTTCAAACCACTCCGCCAGTTCATTCAGACCCTCTTGGCGCGCGGTTTTCGCGAAACCCGGATACATCTCGGTAT
>DATBLC010000346.1:0-126616 GCA_036555515.1 Binatia bacterium | reverse complement strand
CTACGTTTTTCACCGGGATGGTAAGCCAATCAAATCATTCCGGCGAGCATTCAAGACGGCATTTAAGGATGCCGGACTCGAAGGGACTGTGCCACACGATCTCAGACGATCGGGGGTTCGTAACTTTACCAAGGCGGGCCTAAGTGAAAGTGAGGGGATGAGCATTAGCGGACACCGAACAAACGCCATATATAAACGGTACAACATCATAGACGAGGATCTCCAACGCCAATCGCTGGAACGGGTGGCCGCACAGCAGAAGCGGGAAATGACCCGGCGAAAGATCGTGCCGATCCGAAAAATGGGTTCTCGGACAAAACTCGGACAAAAAGCCGGTTTTTCAAGGTAAAGCGAACTTGACTTTTATCGGACAGGCTTTTGACTGGAAACCAATGAGTAGGGGTAAGCCGCTGAATATGAAAGAGAAATATTTGGCGGAGAGGGAGGGATTTGAACCCCCGGTACGGTTCCCCGTACACTTGATTTCGAGTCAAGCGCCTTCAACCGGGCTCGGCCACCTCTCCGCACGGGCTGGCTTTTTCGTTTCCCGCAAAGCCTTGAAAAAACTCTCGAGCAGCTCAGCGCTTTCGCGCGCCAAAACGCCGCCGGCCACGGGCAGACGATGATTTAAGCGGGCATCATCACATAGTCCAAAAAGCGATTCAACGGCGCCGGCTTTGGCATCCAGGCAGCCGAAAACCAAGCGGCGAATGCGTGCCTGCAGGATTGCGCCGACGCACATCACGCACGGCTCCAGCGTGACGTAAAGGTCGCATTCGCCGAGGCGCCAATTGCGCAAGCCACCGGCCGCCTCTTGTATGGCCAGGATTTCCGCGTGGGCCAAGGGGCTCTGTTGAATCTCCCGTTGGTTATGACCACGGCCGATGATTTCCCCTCCGCACACGACCACGGCGCCCACCGGGACCTCGCCCTTGGCCGCTGCCTTGCGCGCTTCCTCCAGAGCGAGATGCATGCAGTTAACTTCGATCTCTGTTCCGGAATAATCCATCGAGTCGCACTCACGATACCATAGAACCGAACGGGATTAAATTTGGACGCTTGAGGCGATTCGAAATATAATACGGCTTCACTACCCAGGCACTAAAATAACCGCGCTGGGCGTTCCAGTAGTTCCGAAAGTTTCGATCGTTCAAACCGTTTGAGCAAGGACTCACCCGAAGGCACGGCGCTCGCGACGATTAAAAATTACAAACCGTTCAGACGAATACCGGGTTGCTCGACGGCTTGAACGACTTGAACCCGACGCAGTCAGTATTTATGGGTGCATATATTCGATGGGCGGGGGCTCGATGTCGGTTATGACCTCGGTAACGCCCGGAACCTTCTTGGCGATTTCCACAATCTCCTTTTCCAGCTCGGTATCGGCGAGAATACCGGAGATTTTGACGCGGCCGCCGTCGGCTTGAACGTTGAGAATGACATTGCGCGTGCGCGGTGAGGTGATAAGCGCCGCCTGGACTCGCGCCATGGTCGTGAGATCGGCAAGGGCCTTTTCGGATTCCGGGGTGGCCTGGGCGTCAACACGGCGCGCAGCCTCGGCAACCAGCAACGCCGCCGTGTCGTTACTGACGCGCGTCGTGTTGATTACCAGATCGTAGAGCAGCGGGTCCTGCCAGTCGATATTGAACAGCGACCGCAGCCGCCGGCTGCGTACGCGGTCAAGTTCTTTGAGATACCGTTTGACGCTTTCCTCATCCCCTCCCCGCTGGGCTTTGGCTCTTTGCGCCCGAGTGTCGGCGTCGGCAATGGTTAAAACTCTCAACACGTTAGGAACGCCAGGGAAAAGCGCCTGGCCCGCCCGGCCATGATAAATCAGATTACCACCCTGGGCGACTTCACACATGGCCGCCTGCAGCGTGATGCGGTAAAGCCTGAGACTCTCCAACCAGCGCTCCCACCAGTGGCCCTGGGTTTCCAGCACCTCAGTGAACTTAGCCTCGGCGATACCGTAACGCTGGCTCGCTTCCATCAACACTTCGCGGCTCACACTGCGGTAATTCAAGTTGGCGGCCACTTTTTCGGCGATCTCGCTACCGCCGGTAAACGCCCCATGCGATATGGTTATAATGGCCATGACCGCAACCTCCCTCCAGAATCCAGAGTCATCAAAAGCTTCGAAGATAACGCCGCTCTCACGGCGGGCACTTTACGCCATTATTTCCTATTGTCAAATGATAGTGTCAAGACAAATTTTCTGCGCGCTTAGTTGAATTTTAGCGGCCAGCGCGCCATTTGCACCGCAGAAATGATCGTTAAGACTTGGATTCGAACCCCCAACCACCAGATCCGTAGTTGGCTCTAATACGTTTTCACAAGAAATAGCAAGTGAAACAAGCTCGTTTTTCAGAGGACAGCCAGCTTTTCTATTGCCGTGATTAAGGTTCGTTCCTTGTGACTCTGGGTGCAAGCTTGGAAACAATGCGTGGAAGCCTTTTAGCGGATGTTGTTGACTAAGAGGAACTACACCGATTAAAGGTCAGTGAATTTTTAAATGTGATGAACTCATTCCACCTAGTCAGCAATCTCCCGCGAAGATCACGACTTATTACTCATGATACGCGGCTAACAGATCGCTGTGGGTTCATAGCAGGATCGAATTGAACAACGCAACCGTTCGATTGCGTTCAGCCATGCCACTTGATTGAGAATCAAGTGCGCGATTGTGATCTCTGATTATTGCGAGGCATTTTTAAACTGTCTGTGAATTGGCCGTGTCCCACCCGCGCGTTGGTGTATCCATTTGTTTACAGGCGGCGTGAACGAGGTTTCTTGGTCTAACAAACTATCGTGCGGCGAGCTAAAGTCGCCTTCTCCCCGAATGCACTATTCGTTTGTATTCCTCGCATGTTGCACAACGATGGACTTTTTGCGCCACCGCGCCTCTGCCTTTACGATCCCTGGCAGTTGTTTTGCATTTATCGCTTGCGCAAGATCGCGTCGCTGTGAAGGTGATGTATTTACTTGTCGCACTGCTTCCTGGAACAGGTTTATCGATGACCAGGCGCAAGCGGATCGATTGCAGTGATTTGCTCCCCCTGCAGACGCGTCCAAAAAAGGTTTCTTCGAGTTATCGTATAACAATCAAGGAGGACTATATGAGTTGGTGGAGAATACTCAAATTGTCCAGTTTGATGGTCTGTCTAGTCGGAGCGTCGCCAGCCCAGGGCACCGTGTTCGTCCATCTTTTTGAATGGACCTGGAACGACATCGCCCAGGAATGTGAAGATTTCCTAGGACCGCAAGGCTACTTTGCTGCACAGATTTCGCCGCCCAATGAGCATCGCATACTGCTCGGCAGACCTTGGTATGAGCGCTATCAACCAGTGAGTTACAAGCTGACCAGCCGTAGTGGCACTCGCCAGGAATTCGTCCAGATGGTTCAACGCTGTCATAAAGCCGGCGTCCGCATATATGCGGATGCCGTCATCAACCATATGGCCAGTTGTCGGCCCACCTGCGATGCAGGCCAGCCGCAGTTTGGAAATAAAGGCATCGCTGGAAGCACTTATACTCCTGGGGAGTATCAGTTTGACGACCTATTTGACGCCGAGGATAGAAACCGGGTCCCGGGAGCGCTCGATGCATTTAAATCCGAGCACTTTCATCATGGCTGCACACAAGTTACCAACTGGAATGATCCGTGGCAGGTACAAAACTGCGAGCTAGAGAGACTCGCAGATCTAGCCACCGAACGTGAGGACGTACGGAATACTATTGCCAATTATCTCGTGACTTTGTTCGCCCTTGGGATTGATGGTCTACGAATCGATGCCGCAAAGCACTTCCCGCCGGCTGATCTCAATGCGATTCTGACTAAAACCGCTCAAGCCGCAAACGTGCATATTGAGAACACCAATATCAATCCCAACGGAGCCCGCAAGGTGCTGGTGTATCAGGAATTCATCGGCACTCCTCCGGATCCAGACTCCGCATACGCGAACGGCAAAGTTTCGGAGTTCGAATACGGTAGAAAGCTGGCAGAAAAATTCCTCGGTGGGCCGCTCAACGTGCTGAATAGTCCAATCCCCTTTGGAGAAAATTGGGGTTTGCAGGGCAGTCTGGTATCAATCGCCTTTATCGACAATCACGATAATCAGCGGGGCCACGGAGGAGGAGGACAGACGATCAAAGACATCCGTAATAATCTGACTGCCTACACGCTGGCGAACATCTTCATGCTGGCATGGCCCTATGGATACCCCAATGTGATGTCAAGTTACCGTTTTGGTAACGGCGAAATCTGGTCAAGTGATCACCATCCTGAACAGGACATTACCGCTGTCGCCGGTATGCCGGTGCGTGATGACTTCCTAGGTCCGCCGCATAATGGAGCGCACAACAGCGCGTTACAGGCGGGGGATTATACCGACGCCGGCAACTGGACAACCCGTCGAGTCTGGATCAATCATACGGGGACGTGGCGGAATACCTGTTTTGATTCCGGCTCCAAGTGGATGTGCGAACATCGCTGGCGACCGATCGCGAATATGGTTGGATTTCGAAACGCGGTCAATGCGGACTGGCGCGCCGTCGCGAATTGGTGGACTAACGGTAACCGCCAGATTGCCTTCGGACGCGGCTCTCTCGGGTTTCTACTCATCAATGCGGAGCCAGGGACTAGCGCTCACGCGTTTGGCCCCGAATCGAACGGCTGGATTCAAACGGGGCTACCGGCGGGTAAGTACTGCGACGTGATCCACAGCAACCTGGCGACTGACGAAACTCGCTGCCTAACCGGGAACGGGCAGGAGGTGACGGCGATCACCGTGTTTCCGGACGGCAAAGCCAATATTCCCGTCCAACCCATGGACGCGGTCGCTCTTCATATTGGTGCCCGGTTGGTTGATGGATAGACGAGGGCCAAAGGGGTCCGGTCTGGAGTTAGTGATACTCGCCATTATTCTTTCGATCCGGGTTCTGAGCTACTTTTCTTTCGCCATCTTGGATTCTATCTTACGACAGCTCCAATTCAGTGCGGTATAACTACCGATTCCAAAATCTCCCGCCATCTCAGCTAGCGTCCGGTCGGAACAGCGCTTGGCCATGTCCATTGCCACTTCTGCGCCTCATTTTCTCGGCCCTTACCCCACGAAATATCTCAGCTCGCTACTTTGTATTGCCGCGCTACGCGTACTCCCGGTAAATGCCGTCGAACTTTGCGACTTTAAAACGCACCGCGTGCCGCGCGATCTGCCGCACCCGCTCCTGTTCTTTAGAAGTGTTTGCGAAACGCATGACAACCTGAGCGGCCCGTTGAGTGTGATCTTGGTCCGCGACCCAGTGGACCCTGAAGAACTCCAGCGCGTCATCCGGCAGTTTGTAACGTTTAGGAAGATAGGTGGCGAACTCTTCCGAATAGCGGCACACCATACTTTCGTTGACCAATGCCCAAGTTCGGTTCTCGGCCGGTGACCCGGCAAGCATGCCTCGCAGTGCTGCGCCAGTATGCGACAAACACTCGAAGATAAACATCGCCTCTTGAAAGTCTTCTTCTTTGAGGCCCAATGCCAGTCCAAATCGCTTCACTAAATCAGGATGATACTGCTCTTCGTTGTATTGATAAGCGAAATGCTTGTACAAATCGGCATCATGAGCGTATTTGACCATGCAGAGAGCAAAACCCTTGTTCAGAGCAACGTTAGTAATGTAATGTTGCAGAGCGAAGCCCTGAAGTCTTCGAACCGATAGGGTGCCTTTACGCAACTCCGCAAAATACTGAGTGTCCATCAGACTCTGAAGTCCTGGTTTGACGATCTCATTGACCAGCGCATCGACAAATTTATGACTATCCATTGTCCTCCTCCTATGATCAGCGGACCAATTCAAGTTGAATTTGACGTAACGCTTTCGTAAGTCAGTGCTGAAGCTTTAAACTCCTACTCACATTTTGCGCAGCGTCCGTGCTAACGTACTACAGTTCCGATTCCGTTCGACACAAAGTTAGTGCCCGAAGCAAGTACACGGGTTAGCTCGCTCGCGACAGCCTGAACTTGTTTACCGATCTTTCTAATTCCATTTCTTTGCATTCGATCCACCGGGCCTATGACCGCGAAACTGATCGTCAAACACCGGTGCCTTGACGTGCACAAATTCCCTCTGATCCTGACTGCTGTACCACGTGCGGTAGTTCATGGGCAATCAACCGCCAGCTGCGCGAAATTTCGCTTGATCGTAAATTAAGTGATTTACAGCGAGGTTTGGCGCGCCCGGAGGGATTCGAACCCCCAACCCCCAGATCCGTAGTCTGGTGCTCTGTCCAATTGAGCTACGGGCGCTTTGGGATCAGCCGCTCTTGCCCTTCGACAAGCTGGACGAACGGCCAAAGCTTGATATTTGGCATGTCAGCATCCGTTCGCGGTGAGCGTATCGAACCATGAACGGGTTTGCGACACAGTCTCTGGATGGTACAGCGAGATAATGGCATTCCCCTGCCGTAGGGCAGAAAGTTACCATAGCCGCTGGTCAAATTCTACAAATCGTGTTGACTTCTGTTTTCCGCTTTCCATTTTCGTTCCTATTGCTATCGCCTGATGCCCGCCGCCTAGCAGGGTGCTGAAAAACCCTGATTGCAGGCTGCTCAAAAAGCCGCAGAGGCGAGGCGCGCGAAAAATCGACGAGCGCAGGCGTATTTACCAGTACGTTGGAGCGAGGCGATCGAGCGCAACGAAGCATATGAGGTTTTTTTCAGCAGCCTGCTAGTGCCTACTTTTTGAACCAGGGCAACGGATCGACGGAACGGCCATCCTTGCGCAGCTCAAAGTACAGCTTGGCTCCGGCAAGGGAGTCGCTGTCGCCAACCAACCCGAGGGTCTCGCCCCGTTTAACGCTGTCGCCGATTTTTTTGCGTATCTCGGAGAGATGCGCGTAAACTGTGTAATAGCGCTCACCGTGATCGACAATGATCATCTTGCCGTAACCGGCGAAGCGGTCGGCAAAAGCTACCGTGCCTTTTTCCACGGCTTTGATGTCCTGGCCCAAAGGGGCGCCGATGTCTATGCCGTTGCGGAACACCTCGGCGGCGAACTCGCGGTGGCGGGTTTTGCCGAAGCCGTTCAACAGCTCTCCTTTCACCGGCCAGTCAAGCTTGCCATAGAGCGCGCCGAGGCCGACCCCCGGCGGCATTGCCGGCGGCTTGCTCACGGCCCGCCGCGACAGCTCATCGATCATCCGTTGCAGCCTGAGCGCCGCCTGCTCGAGTTCTTTGAGCGCGCGCGTACGCGTTGCTTTTTCTTGCCGGACGCTGGCCAGAAGCTCTTTTTTCTTGTTCCCTTCCCGGCGTATCGACTCCCGGGTGCCGGTGAGTTTCTTTCTCTGGCCGTCCAGCTCGTCTTTTTTCTGCGCCAGCTCTTCTCTCAGCCGTTCTTGGGCTTGCGCGTCCTTGCTCAGCTGCGTGACCAGATCGCGGTCAAAAGCGAGAGCCGTTTCCAGATAGCGCTTGCGCTGCAGAAAGACACCCAGGGGGACGTCACCGCTGAAAATCATGAACGGGCTGCCACTGCGATGCCAGCGGTAAAGCGCCACGGCCCGTTCATTGAACAGTTCGCGCCGTTTCTTGATCGACGACTCGATGAGCTCGGCCTTCGCCTGTTTTTCCTGTAACTCGGCAGCGATCGAGTCGAGCTTGCTGTTCGCTTCCTTCAGTTCGCCGGTCTTGCGCTCGAGCTCACCCTCGATTCTCTCCAGAGATTGCAGCAGAG
Source organism: Binatia bacterium (assembly GCA_036555515.1). Classification (GTDB taxonomy): domain Bacteria; phylum Desulfobacterota; class Binatia; order UBA9968; family UBA9968; genus DATACQ01. The sequence goes on along the minus strand of DATBLC010000346.1, from coordinate 118,898 downwards.
AGCCTTCTTCCTTGCGCGCCCGTGAAATTCCTTGCTTCTCTTTTTCGATTTTCTTTTTGATTCCCTCCAAATCCTTCTCGACGCTGGCGGCATTAAGAGTCACGGCGGGAATCAGGACGAACGCAAACGCAAGCGCGCGCCACGTCCTGATAAGGCGCCGAAGCGAGAACAGGCTGCCGGCGGAGCCCAAAAGCCAGCCGAGCAGCAAAATGAGCGTTATGCCGTTGATATCAAGAAATCGCCATTGGTTTGGCGCACCCCAGACGCTTCCGGAAAATGACACTTCTTGCCGCGCCAATTCGAAAGCGCCCCACAGTCCCGCAACCGCCGCCGCGCCGCCGACGAGCCCCAGAACCATGCCCTCGATCACGAACGGCGCCTGGATCATCGTCCGTGACGATCCCACAAGTTGCATAATTTCGATTTCGTCTGTGCGGGCGAGTATCGCGAGCTTCACCGTGCTGCCGACGATGAACAACGTAATGACGAACAACGCTCCGGCTAGAAGCCATTTCACCCACTCCACGGCCAGCAGAAGCAGGCTCAACCGATCGATCCAATCGCGCGGGTATTCAACGAGGGTAATGCCCTTTTCCTGCTCTAGGCGCGCAGCGAGGCGCTCCACTCCCAGCGCGTCACGAAAGCCGGGTTTGACCGCGATTTCAAACGATGACGGCAATACATCGGGGGGCAACCCTTCGAGCACATTGGACTGCGCGCCCAGTGCGGCGCGAAAATCGCGCCATGCCTGTTCCTGGGTAATATGGCGCACGCGCAATACTTCAGGAAGCGCGCGGACGCGATTCAATAAACTTTCGACTTCACCGCCGCCGAGTCCACGCTTCAAATACGCATTGAGCTGAATCTGGTCGCCCCACCCTTTGAGCAACCCCTGGAGGTTGGTCTCCAACAGCATGAAGGCGCCAAAAATGAACAAGGTCATCGCCATCGTCCCCGATGTGAGCGTATGGGTCCAGATAAGCCCGCGAAGATTGCTCGATGCCCGGCTCACCACAAAGGACATTTGCGACCAGCTCATGCGCTCCTGCCTTTTTTCACCACGCGCTCCAGATCCTCGGCGAGCCGCCCGGCGCGCAGGTATATAATGCGCGTGCCGAAACGCTTGATCAATTCGAGATCGTGGCTGGCGATAATCAGCGTTGTGCCGCGCCTCTGGATCTCGAGAAATAGGCGCATGATTTCGTGCGCAATCTGCGCATCCAGATTGCCCGTCGGCTCGTCCGCCAGGACCAGCAATGGCTCGTTGATCAAGGCCCGGGCGATGGCCACGCGCTGTTGCTCGCCGCCCGATAACGCCAGCGGCCGGGCGTCACATTTTTTCTCCATGCCCAGCTCGCTGAGCAATCGATAAGCCCGACTCCGGCTTTCCTTCCTCGAAACGCCGATCACTTCAGCCGCCAGGGTAACGTTTTCCAACGCGCTCAAGCGCGGCAACAGCTTGAATTCTTGGAACACCAAACCGATCCGGCGCCGCAACCGGGCGACCCCACGGCTGTTTAACCGGCCGATATTTTGGCCGTCAAACAAAATTTCACCTTCGCTGGGCTCTTCGTCGCGGAAAAGCAACTTGAGCAGCGTAGTTTTACCCGCGCCGCTAGGACCGGTAAGGAAAACAAATTCGCCTTTGTCGATTGCCAGCGTGATGTCTGTCAAGGCAGCCGCATCGGGCGGGTAGGCTTTAGAAACGTGATGAAACTGGATCATTGAAACTGCGTCGGCAGAGCAGTGACAAGCGCCATGGCCGCGATAAATTTGCTTGACTTGGGAAACCTCGGTTGTTACAGTCAATGAAATTTAACGGCTCGTCTCAGTTATAGAAGATGCTCGGTCAAGTTACAAGCAAACAGGGCGTGATGGCGGATCTGCCCGCGCAGATCGCCGGGCTAAAATTACGCGTCGTTCTGATCAAACCTTCCAAATACGACGACGATGGCTATGTCATTCGCTTCTGGAGAGGCGTGCTGCCCAGCAACACCTTGAACGTATTGCATGGACTCACCGATGACGTCCGCGAGCGCCGGGTCTTCGGTGATTTGCCCATCGAAGTGATGACCTTCGACGAGACCGCCGAAAAAGTTCCGGTCAAAAAGATTCTTCGCTGGGGCCGGGAGGCGGGTACCAGACTTCTGGTTTGTCTGGTCGGAGTGCAGACCAACCAGTTTCCCCGCGCCCTCGACATGGCGCGCATTTTCCGCGCCGCCGGCATTACCGTTATCATGGGCGGCTTTCATACCAGCGGCACCATTAACATGCTGGGGGAACAGGAGCCGGATATTCAAGAACTGGTCCGTGAATCCATTTGCGTGGTCTCCGGCGAAGTCGAAGGCAAGTGGGAGATGATCATGTCCGATTATCTTCACGGCCGCTTGAAACCGATTTACAGCTTCGCACAGGACTTGCAGAGCCTGGTGGATATCGGCAATGCGCCGCTGCCGAAAACCAGTCCGAAAACCATGGAACACTTTGCCCACCCGGCGTGGGGCACCGCCGATACCTCACGAGGCTGCCCCTTCGCATGCACGTTCTGTACGATCATAAACGTGCAGGGGCGCAAGATGCGCGAGCGCAGCCCGGAGAGCATCGTCGCCATGATGCGCCGGAACTACCTCGCCAGCGGCATTACTTTTTATTTTTTCACCGACGACAATTTCGCGCGCAAGAAACTCTGGCGCGAGACTTTCGAAGCGATTATCAAGCTGCGCGAAGAAGGCATCAAGATCACCTTTATGATGCAGGTGGATCTGGCGCGCAAGCCCAAGGACTTCGTCAACCTGGCGGCCAAGGCCGGCTGCACCCAGGTCTTCATCGGCATGGAAAGCGTCAATCCGGAGAACCTGAAAGCGGAAGGCAAGAAGCAGAACAACGTCGACGAATACCGCGCCATCATTAAAGAATGGCACGACGCGGGCGTGGTCGTGCACACGGGCTATATCATCGGCTTGCCGTGGGACTCCAAAGAGCAGGTTCCTCGGGACGTTCAATTTCTCATCAATGAAGTGGGGCCGGATCAGGCTTCGTTCTTTATGTTAACGCCGCTGCCGGGATCCCATGACCATCGTGAGATGAAAAACCGGGGCGAATGGATGGACCCGGATTTCAACAAACGCGACTCCTTTCACGCCACCATCGAACATCCGCTCATGAGCGCAGAGGAATGGACCGAGGCGTACGAAAATGCCTGGAAGACATTTTACAGCAAAGAGAACATGATCCGGGTCCTGTCGCAATGGAAGGATCATCCGCGCAACTATTGGAACCTGATGTCGATCTTTTTCTGGTATAAAAACGCGGCACTGATTGAAAAGCAGCACCCCATGGTGGCCGGCTTTTTTCGCCTCAAGGAACGAAAAGCGCGGCGCCCCGGATACGCCGTCGATCCTTTGCCGGTTCATTTCTGGCGGCGCGCCAAGGAAATCTCCCAGCTGATAATCACCTGGGCCAAGTTCCTCAAGGAGATGGAAGAGGTCTGGCTTCAAACACGCAAACGTAGCGAAACCGAGGAGCGCTGTCTGGCGCAGCTTCAATGGTTGCAAACGGACGTCGCCGAGGTGCTCAGGATCGGCGAGCTGCAAAGAATTTATGCCAACGCCAAAGAATCGCTGTCCGAACGGGCGCAAACCCTGCTGGAACCGCTGGATGAAATCTCATCGAAAATCATTTTTAACCGCGCCGATCTTCGCCGTCTCTTGAAGCAATGGCAAAGTCTACAGGACCGCATCCGGGAAGTACGGGCGTGGGAAAGTGAAACCGCCCAGCGCTGGCTCGATGAAATGCACGACACCGTGTCCCATGTCCGTTTCGGCGACCGGCTGCAAGAATGGCAAGGCTCTTATGCCCGTCTGCGCGACTCCCTGCCCCCGAAGTTCCAACTTCAGTGGCTCAGATTCGATGCGATCAACAACCGCGTCTTTTATTCCCGCCAGGAACTACAACGCATCTGGGCCCAGACCATCAACGATCTGCGCCACATGAAGCTATGGCAAATCCGTCCGTGGAAATTTACCCGTGCCGTGGTCAAAGATTTTATCCTCACCTCGAGCTTCGCCTTCACCATCAGGGAACTATCCAAAGACTAGCAGGCCGCGCCGTCTGGCCGGTTCAGGTTCAACGCCTGCCCTGAACTTGTCGAACGGGTTCAAAGTTAAAGGTTTCAGACCGAAATCTTCGTCTTTGAATCCTGAAGGTTAAACATTGAAGGTTGAACTTCAATGGATAGACGTCCGCCGCCCCGCCAAATCCACAAGCAACTCCCTAATCTTGCCGGCGTCCGGTGCATCCGGTGCCAGCCGTAGGTAGCCTTCAAAATCCGCCTTCGCCTGAGGAAAACATTCCAGCGCCAAATAAACCTGGCCGCGCTCGCGCAGATCCTCGGGCACATCCGGTTCGGCAATCATCATCCGGTCCAACGCCGTCAAAGCCTTCACGAAGTCGCGCCGTCTGAGATAAATGAACTTGAGATTATTGAGCATGCGCCTGAGAATTTGCTTCTTCGCGACCGGCTCCAGAAGCTGCGGCGTCAACGGCACGGTCTCGCCGTATAATCGGGCAAGCAATTGTCGCAAGCTTTCCGTAGTGGTTATATCGCCGCCGTTAAATGGATCAATGATGATTTCTTCGCGCTCGTCTAGATACTTGACGAGAAAATGGCCGGGAAAGCCAACCCCCAACAGCGGCAAACCGACGCGCTGGGCCACTTCCATATACAAGACGGACAACGTTATTGGAATGCCCGTGCGGCGCTCGATGACTTCGTTCAAGAAACTGTTTTTCGCGTCGAAATAATCGTCGCGGTTGCCTCGAAAGCCGCGCTTGTGAAAGAGGACGTAGTTGAGCGCGGCAATCGACCGGTGCGGACCGCTCTCATCGCCGGTCAGATGCCTGGTCACTTCGATCGCCAATTCGTCGATGCGCGCCAGATATGCCGTGGTATCGAGTTGCGGATACTCCGGTTGGGCGATGGCAAGCGCGGCGCTACCGAGATCCAGCGTGTTCTCCGGCCTCTCGACTGCGCGGCGAAATTCTGCGTAGGGATCGGCTGCCATCTGTGGACCGGTTTAAAGTTCAAGATTCAAAGTTCAACCCGGCTTGCGCAGTTGCGCTCGAGAGAAAGCGCGAGTTGCAACGCTTCCGTAGCAAAGTCTCAGCCGAAGGCTGATCCGCCTGTGGCGGAGATGCCGTCTGCCTTTGAGCAGACATCGAGCAGCGGTGCTTCCACGGAACGTTAAAGCTCGTAGAAACGAAACGCGAAAGCGCAAAATGACTTTGAAATTTTACAGTTGGACGCCTCGCTGCTCCAGGGTTCCACCGCGCTTGTCGTCTTCTCAGTCTAACTGTGGAATCCGGGTTCAACGTCCCTTCCCCACCTTGAACCTTGAACATGAACCCTTCCGGTTAGCGCGGTTCCGCGATCACATCGACCAGATACGGGAGTTGTTTCTCCCTGACATATTTGACGCCCCGTTCAAGGGCCGGCCTTAAGTCAGCCGGGTTGCGCACCGGGCCCTCGGCGCTGACGCCGAAAGACTGCGCCATTTTTGCAAAGTCTATCTCTGGGTCGTCGACGTGGGTCCCGATCGGAGCGTTTTCGACCGGGCGATTGCGAAATTTCGCAACCTCGATGCCATGCTCTTCAGAGTTATAGTACGATTGGTTGTTGTGCATTACCATGAGCATCGGAATCCGGTGCTTTGCCGCCGTCCAGAGCGCACTCGAGGTCATCAACATGTCGCCATCGGATTGGATGGCGACAGCCAGCTTGCCGCTGCCTTTGAGTGCCAACGACGCGCCGATGGCCGCGCCGGGGCCGTAACCCAGACCAGCGCCGCCACTGCCACCGAGAGATTGATTGGGTCTGGTGAAGTCCCACAATCGGCGCGCCCAGCCGTTGGAGGTACCATTGACCAACACCCATTCATCTTTCTTGATGGCCTCGCCCAACTCGAGAGCTAACCAGGCCGTAGAGATTTCCTTCTGCGAAGCTTTGGCTTGGGCATCCGCCAGCCACCGGGCGCGCCGCGCCTTATTTTTCTCGCCCAGTTCCTTGCGCCGCGCTTCGATGGCCGACTTTTTGCCTGCGTCATTGCCGAGCAGGTTGCGGCAAAGCCGGGTCAACTCAGGCATGGCAACGAAGGTGTCGGCGCACATCGGAACATCCACCGCTTGCAGAGCCTGAAAATCATTGGCCCACGAATGGACGAGCATATCGTTCATCGAAATGCTGATGATCTTCACGGATGGGGAGATTACATACTCGCTGTTGCGCGTCTGCTTGCTCACGGTGGTAAGCGAGCCGAATATATCGGCCACGTCGAGCGCCAGGATAACGTCGGCCTTCGCCAGCAGATCGCGGGCACCGTCGGTGGCATCCAGCGAATTGACCGTCGGAAAATTGAAGCGCGCGCCTTTATCGACAACCGGAATAGCCAGCAGCTCCGCCAACTCCACCAAAAAGGGCACGGACTTGGGATTGCGCCCGAGACTATCCGCGATGATCAGCGGCGCTTTGGCGCCGACCAGCAATTCCGCCGCTTTGCGCAGGGCTTCCGGGTTGGCCTGCATCGGCGCCGGCGCCGCGTAGCGGCGTACGTCGGGGATCTCGGCCAAACTCGTGACGGCATCCTCCTGAATGTCGGCGTCGTAGTTTATATAGATGGGCGCCATCGGGTCCGTGGTGGCGATGCGATAGCCGCGGATGAAAGAATCCGGCACGTCGGCAAGCGTATAAGGTTGATCATCCCACTTCACGTAGTCACGCACCTGATTACCCTGGACTAGCGCCGTGTGGATCCAGTCGATGCGCGGGCGGCGGCGCTTGGTGTTCATCGGGCCGGTGCCGCCGAGCACGATAACCGGCACGCGGTCGATGTAGGCGTTGAAGATCGCCATGCTGGCGTGCTGCAACCCGACCATATTGTGGACAATGGCGATCATCGGCTTGCCCTTGGCTTTGGCGTAACCATGGGATACCGCCACCGAAATCTCTTCGTGGTGGCAGAAAATGACTTCCGGTTTGTAATTGCCGCCGTAATTAACGATGGAATCGTGAATGCCGCGAAAAGTCGCGCCCGGATTGAAGGCGGCGTATTCGATATCGAACGCTTTCATCAAATCGACGACCACGTCCGAGCCGTATTCAGGCTGCTTCTTTTCCTCCCTGCTCTGTGCTTTAGCCACTGTAAGGTCCTCCCGTGAAATTTCTGTAACGCTCTCCATATCAGGAATCGCATTGCGAGGCTAGGGCTACCAATGACGCCAGTTCAAGTCGTTCAAGTCGTCCCAAATTACACACAACTCCGATACGGCTTGAAGATTTGAACGGCTCGAACGACTTGAATGCTCGCGTGTAGTTACCTAGATTTTTGCAACAAGCCCTTTTCATAAAACAACTGTAGAGTGCCCATCAGGTCGCCGTCCCGCGCCCCGGTCGCCGATGCCTTGTTGAGATCGAGGGATGCGATGGCTTCGAGCACCTGCTCGACCGCCGGCGCCATCAGCGCCGTCATGCCGTAATGATTGAACGTCCGCTTCAACTCGTCCATTTCTTCGGCCCGGCGGCCGGCGTGAATGCGCAGGCCGACGATGCTGGAGGAAACTTTATCCAACAAACCGGGGAAGCTTTCTTCATATTGGGCGCGAATCTCGTTTAGTAAACCGAAGCGCTGCGCGCCCATGAGCAACTCACAGAACAGCCCCTGAAGCCCCTTAGTCAAGCCCGCATAGACGACTTTGAATGCCGAAGCCTGGCTGGTGTTCGGCCCGAGGACCCGAACGGGTATGCCGAAAGGCTCCAAATCCCGCGCGCGCGCGGCATCGGCGCCGGAGACATAGACAATGGTTCCCTTGCCCATCCTGGAAGCGGCGCCGATGATGCAGCCGTCGATGAAACTTACGCCGGCCGGCGTCAAAAGGGCCGCGATGTCGTCCGCCGTCATCGGCGAAATTGCGTTGGCGTCTAGGAATAGCACATCTTTGCGCCCCGATTGCGTCACCGCCGCCGCCACGACCTCTGCGACCCGCTTGGCCGCCGAAGGAACAACAATCGAAACGATCAGCTCCGCATCATTGACCAATTGCGCCATGGACGGCAGCGATTTGACGCCGGCGTTTTCGGCGCGCTTGCGGCTCGTCTCACCGCGCTCTTTGTCGTAGGTCAGAACCTCGACGCCGTGGCTCTTCAACAGCTTCGCCCAGTGAAAACCCATCTCGCCTATACTCATAATACCAATGCGTTGAAAACCCATGGTTTACTCCTTATTTTTAGCCGCAAGAGAAAGAGTCGCGCCATCAACGATGCACCGACAGGTTTCTACCAACCTGTCTATGTCACATCGCGCGCAGAGATTAAAGAACCGGAGAGGCGACGGGGGGACAAGAAAGTAGCTGAAGCCAATTTGGAGTCTTGGGGATCCTCGCACCCTTGCCGCACGGAGGCTGAGTCGCAAGGAAAGAAAGTTGCACGGCTGTCATGTGAGTCCTTCGGCGAAGCTCAGGATAAACTCCGCGAAGCATCTCGCATTCTCAATCACTTACAAAGACGAGATCCTCCGACTATCTCCCCAGGATGACCTTACGACACAATCTCGCGCGGGGAAATCCAAGCCTCACCCATCGGCGTTGATCGCGTCGATCATCTGGCGCAGTCGGGCGAAGTCCTCGCGGTTAAAACGCACCAGGAGCCGAGGCAAATGCAGCGTATCGCGATCATCCGCCTCCTCCGGCAGTGGATCGGTTTCCCTAACCTTGCCGTCGGTCACGATATCCGCGAAGTCACGGTTCAGCCGGTCGATCAACTCAGCGGACGGCGAAAAGTTTAGACGGATGACCAGGTCCTGCTTGACGAAGCGATAGGAATGATAGTTCCGGTAATAATTTGTGATCTCGTTTACCGCCGCATCGGCGTCGGCAAAAATCTTGAAGAAAGTCATTTCTCTTTCAACGATATAACCGCGGCTCATCACATCATCGCGGAGAAACTCTTGCCAACGTGTCCAGTAGCTTCCGCCCGGCAGGTCCATTAAGACAATCGGCACGAGCTGGCTCTTGCCCGTCTGCGCCAAAGTTATAGATTCAAGTAACTCATCGTGGGTTCCGAAACCGCCGGGAAAAATCACAACGGCGTCGGCTTCTTTGACGAACATGAGCTTGCGCGTAAAGAAAAAGTGAAAATTCATGAGCTTGGGGTCGTCACTGATAAACGGGTTCGCCGCCTGTACCGAAGGCAGACGGATGTTGACGCCGAAACTCTTTTCTCGGCCGGCTCCCTCGTGTCCCGCCTGCATGATGCCGGGTCCCGCTCCGGTGATCACCATGAAATTTGCCTGGACGAGGCGGTGCGCGACGCCTTTCGCCAGATGATAATAGGGATCCCTTTCCTGGACCCGAGTTGACCCAAAGATGCTCACCTTACGCACTTGACGGTAGGGCGCGAAGACTCTAAAGGCGTGGCGCAGCTCCTGCATGGCACGGCTTAAGATTTTCAAATCACCGCGACCAGCGTTGTCCTCAGCGAGCTTGACTACAGTCCGCAATATAGCGGCGAACTGGTCCTCGTTGCCTGAGCCGTTTTGCGTCCGCAAGCACTCATCGATTTGGGATATGAGATGCGCCAAGCTCTTTTTTTCCTGTTCCACCTGTCCTCGCTTTTACCGGCCGTGCAGTATTATTTCCAATTGCCCCAGCGCACTAGCGGCGTTCCATCAGAACACTCGCGGAAATGAATCGATGCAAATATTATAGACCATGGGCGATACTGATGTAAGGATGAATCCCGGGTCGATTCCCTGATCATCGCGACCGTTATCGAGACTCGCCACCGGGAAAATGGCGACGGATATCGCAGACGAAACTTATTTCTGATCCCAATGTCGTACAAAAATTCCATTGGAAGGGCCAAACTTGCCAAGCAGCCAAGCGCCGAGGGCGCGGTCACCCAACTCAATCCAAATTGTTTGCTGTGCACAGGGGTCTTTCAACGAACAGACCGATCGTGTCTCGTGGTGGTATCATCGCCCGGATGCGCAATAACTTGAGAAATTCGCACGGGTCTATACGCCAATCCTCCATTGCGATAATATGAATTGCAGGGAATCAAACAACGCTTGCGGGATCGCCGACCTTGATCACCTGCTAGAAAACCATGCGAAGCACGCTGCGCATAAAGTTACGAACTTAAGGAGTGGTGACGTTGGACACCAAGCGATTGATCGTTTTTACCGACTTGGACGGCACCCTCCTCGATCAAAATACCTATAGCCACCGAGCTAGTCTTCCGGCGCTGCGCAAGCTCCAGGCGCTGAAGATGCCGGTCATACTGTGCTCGAGCAAGACCCGCGCGGAAATCGAACCACTGTGGCATGAACTGTCCCTCGAAGATCCCTTCATCGTCGAGAACGGCGGCGCGATCTGCTTCACGCCCGATTACTTTCCGTCGGCCGTGGGCAACGCGCGGCCCGACACTAAACTCTACATTCTCGAACTAGGCAGCCGCATCGGCGAATTGCGCGCTGGACTGGCTGAGGCCGCGCGCCGCCTGCACGTCCGCGTGCGCTCCTTCGGTGACATGAACGCCGCGGAGATCGCCGAATTGACCGGTCTCACCAGACACCAGGCGCAAGCCGCAGCCCAGAGAGAGTATGACGAGCCGTTTCTCATCGACGAACCTAGCCGCGAGCGGATGCTGGCCACAGCACTGCGTATGAGGGGATTCACCGTTACTAAAGGCGACCGGTTTTTTCATCTGAGCCGCGGCAGCGACAAGGGCAAAGCGGCGCGACTGCTCATGGAACTCTACCGCAAAAGCGGGGCGGCGCTCATGAGCGTGGGTCTGGGCAATTCCGCCAACGACTTGCCGCTGCTGCTCGCGGTTGAGCGGCCAATATTAATCAGGAATCCTGACCGGTCTTGGGACTCTACAATCACTCAGAACATCCCCGGTATTCGCAAAACCATGACCATCGGCCCGGATGGCTGGGCGGAATCGGTAGAAAAGCTGCTGGCAGAGATCGTCTAACGACGATTCAGTTGAAGGTTCAACGTTCAAAGTTCAAAGTTTGAAATCAAAATTCTCCGGATCACGGCATCGAATTTGTTTCCGAATCGTCTGAACTTTGAACTTTAAACCGAAAACGCGAACGTCACGTCTTCGCCCGATCGAATCGCTGCGCAGCGTGGCTAGCAATGAACGCTTCGATGCGATCCAACAGCGTTTCCGGTTCTTCTTCGACGAAAAGCAATAAGCGGTGCGCGGGCTTTAGAAAATCCTCGGCTACCGCGTGGTCCAAGAAATTGATCAACGGTCGATAATAATCCCCGGCATTGAGCAGCGCGCAAGGCTTGTTATGGATGCCCAACTGCGCCCAGCTCAGGACTTCGAAGAATTCCTCCATCGTGCCGATGCCGCCGGGCATGGCGATAAAACCATCGGAGAGATCCGCCATCACGGCTTTGCGCTCGTGCATGGACTTCACGATGCGCAGTTCCGAAAGCCCCTCATGCGCGACTTCCTTAGTAACCAAAGCGTCGGGGATCACGCCGGTAACATGACCCCTCATCGCCAGGACGGTATCAGCGACGACGCTCATGAGACCGACGTTACCGCCGCCGTAAACCAGCCCTAATTTTCGCTCCACCAGCGCCCGGCCGAGGCGGCGCGCCGCGTCCGCATATGCTGGGCGCGCACCCCATCGCGAACCGGTGAACACGCAGATTTTGCCTTTCAAATCGTCCATGCCCTCCCGCATAGTTCAAAGTTCAAGGTCTGCCCGAACCTGGCGAACGGGTTCAATGTTCAAAGTTTGATATAAAGTTGCAAGGGTGAATCCTGAAATGGTGAATCTGAACTCTGAACTTTGAACGGGAGCTTAGCGAAATTGAAGGTTGAACCGTCCTACTTCCACAACCTCTGCAAGAACCCGTCCTTTTCCATCTCCTGAAAAAAACGTGAGTCGATGAACTGCTCTGGGCGGAGGTTTGCCGCGCGCGAGTCGGTTTCCGCGATCTGGTCGAGGACGGTTTTGACCGCCTGCGGCGACGGCCTCGGGATTCTTAGCATGTTCTGGATCAGATAAAGCTCGTACAGGTCATTCACTAACGCGAGGTCGTTGTTGCGCATGTATTTGCTCATCACCTGAACGCTAAAGGCACGCTGCGTCTTGCTATAGTGAACGCCCTCGGCATAGGCGCGGACGAATTTGCTCACCGTGTTTTCGCTGCGCTTGATATATGAACGCGTGGTAACGATCGATGAGGTGGGAAAACTAAGTCCCATCTTCGAAATATCCGCCACTTCCCTAAAACCGTCCCGGCGGGCGAGGATCGCAAGTTCCGCGTTGATCACGCCGGCGTCAATCGCGCCGGTCTTCAGCCCCGCCAATATGTCGGTTACGCCGCCCATTTGGATTATGGCAAAATCGCGTTGCCGCTTGATCGGCCATTGCGATTCCGCAAAACGCAAGCCAAAATCCGTTGCCGAACCGAAGCGCGAAATGCCGATTTTTTTTCCTTTCAAATCCTCGGCTCGCCGGATCTCCGGCTTCGCGATCACGGCGAAGGTAAAGACATTCAGCGAACTGGCGATGATCACCAAATCGCCGCCGGCCAGGTTGGCGTTGACGACCGCGCCCCCGGTGAACGTACCTATCGGCACCTCGCCCGATTGGACGACTTGGGCCGCGCGCCCGCCGCCGCCTACGTAGAGAAGCTCGACGTCCAGTCCATGCTTGCGGAAGATTCCCGCTTCATAGGGAATCCAAAACGAGGCCTGCGATCCCGCGATGGCGCTATAGGCGAGGCGCAGTTTTTCCAGCGGCGCTTGCGCTATTGCCTGCGCTGTTAAAACCAAAAACGCGGCCGCGACTCCCATCAAACAACGGCGCTTTGCCATAGCGTCTCCAACTTTGAACTTCGAACCCCGACAAGCAGGCATTGAACCTTGAACCCCTTACCTCTCGGGTCCTCGCCAAACGACGGTATGTCGTCAATTTTCTCGTCGCATGAATGTTCCTGCTTTAGAATCAACCCTGCCAGCCGATGACGCTCATCTGCCGGCCGGTTTCTTTGCGTTCGCGACGGTATGAGAAATAATCATCCGCGGCGCAGCTGGTGCACGGCCCCAGTTCGAAAATATGCTCGGCGGGCAGGCCGGCTGCGCCGAGAATCGCGCGATTTAGTCGCCTGAGATCGAGATGGGGTTTGACGCCGGATCTCTCGACGCAGGCATGCGCCAACTTTCCCCAGCGCGCGCAGAGCGGCTCGACGACGTCATCGCCGACCTCATAACAGCAGGCGCCAATAGACGGTCCCAGGGCGGCTTCCAGCGATCCCGCAGCAACATTGTACTGGCCCGCGAAATAATTGACGGCCTTCGCGGCGAGGCCGCCGAGGGTGCCGCGCCAGCCGGCATGGACCGCGGCAACAAGTCTTTCCTTCGGTGCGACGAAAAGTATCGGCACGCAGTCCGCGGTGAGCACGCCGAGAAATACGCCGGGCTTGGCTGTCACCATGGCGTCGGCTTCGCCTGCTTCTTTGAGATTCGTGTCCATGACTTCGATGATGTCATCGCCATGCATCTGTTTCATCGTGACGACCCGGCCGTCGTGAATACCGATGGCCAGCTTCATGTCGCAGACGTTCTGGCTGACAACCTTCGGATCATCGCCGACGCGGTAGGAGACGTTCAACCCCTGGTAGAGGCCGACGCTCTTCCCGCCGCGCCGCCCCATGAAGCCATGCAGTAGGCCGGTGTGTTTCTGCCAGCTTGGAACCTGGAGGGATACCATGTCCATAAATGCGGATTATGGTTGGATCGTGCCCGTGTTGCAAGCGTGTAGACGGCGGGCAACTGTTCAAGCTTCGGAAAAAAACCTTGCAATAACCCACGTTTTAGCCACAAAATAGGAAAGCTCAGTGGCGACAAATCACATGACCTCCGGCTCATATACCGACATTCTCAAGCGTCGCGGTTTTTTCTGTTTCTTTTGGACCCAGTTTCTGGGCGCGTTCAATGATAATTTCTATAAAATTATTGTTACTCTGGTAGCCCTGGACATTCCAGCTTCCGCTGGCGGCGGCAAGGACTTCATTCCGTTAATCGGCGGCCTGTTCATTCTGCCCTACCTGATTTTTTCGGGCTACTCGGGTTATCTCGCCGACGTCTACAGCAAAAGAAATGTGCTGGTGGCGGTGAAATGTTTTGAGATCGCCGCCATGAGCCTCGGCTTTTTCGCCTTTCTTCTCAATCGCATGGAGCTAATGCTGGCGGTGGTTTTTCTCATGGGCCTTCATTCCACGATCTTCAGCCCGGCGAAGTACGGAGTACTGCCCGAGATGCTTCATGACCACGATCTATCGCGCGGCAATGGGCTGCTCGAGATGAGCACCTTTATGGCGATCATTCTGGGCACCTCACTGGGCGGAACGATCTATGAAGCGTGGAAAGACCGGCTGGATTGGATCGGCATAGTCTTAATTGGGATTGCCGTGCTTGGCATGTTGACCAGCCTGGGAATTACCAAAGTGCCCCCGTCGGGTTCGGCCAAGAAGTTCTTCCCTAATCCCATCGCGGAAATTTGGCAGGGCACACATAGACTTTACCACGACCGTACGCTTTGGCTCACAGTGATGGGGATCTCCTACTTTTGGTTTCTCGGCGCGTTTCTGCAGATGGTTTTGCCGTTGTATGGCAAAGAAATTCTCGCTCTCGGTGAAACGCGCATCGGACTTCTCTGGACGTTCGCCGCCCTTGGCATCGGCGCCGGGAGCCTCATGGCGGGACGTTTGTCGGGTGACAAGATCGAATTGGGCCTGGTACCGGTCGGCGCCATCGGCATGGGGATATTTTCCCTCGTCCTATTCTTTGTCACGCCATCCTTCGCATCGGCCGGCATTTCTCTCGTGTGCATGGGTTTTTTTGCCGGCTTTTTCGCCGTGCCGCTAAACGCGCTCCTGCAACAGCGCGCCGAACGCGAAGCCAAGGGACGGCTCATCGCAACCAACAACGTCTTTAATACCATAGGCGCGCTCATCGCCGCCGGGCTGCTCTGGGTTTTTGTAACGCCGCTCAATCTTTCCGCCGACTTTGACATCTTGGTGCTCGGTCTTTTGACCTTTGCCATGACGATTTACGTGCTGCGCCTTTTGCCCGATGTCTCGGTGCGTTTCATGCTCTGGCTGCTCACCCACTCGCTCTACCGCATTCGCGTGGTGGGCCGGGACAATGTTCCTAGCCAAGGTCCGGCGCTGCTCGTGTCCAATCATGTTTCCTTCGTCGATGCGATTTTGATCGGTGCGTCGCTGCCGCGCTTCATCCGCTTCATGCTCCTGCGCGAGTATTATGACATCAGCTGGTTGAACTCGTTTTTTCGCCTCATGAAGGCGATTCCCGTCGTGCCCACGAGCCGGCGCGGCATCGTCGATTCGTTGCGCCGCGCGCGCTCGGAACTTGAGGCCGGCGAAGTGGTTTGCATCTTTGCCGAGGGGGCCATCAGCCGCACCGGGCACTTGCTCGCGTTCAAGCGCGGTTTTGAAAAGATTGTCGAGGGTTCGAGCATCCCGATCATCCCCGTTCATCTCGATCAGCTCTGGGGCAGCATCTTCAGCTTCAAGCAAGGGCGTTTTTTCTGGAAGCGCCCCAGACTGCTCCCCTACCCGGTAACCGTCTCCTTTGGCGCGCCGCTGCCGGCTAGCGCCAGCGTACAGGACGTGCGCCAAGCCGTCCAAGAGCTGGAGAGCGAGGCGGCCGGCCACCGCCGCCGCCGCCGCGACCTGTTGCAAGCCAAATTCATCCGGATGGCAAAACGCCGCTGGTTTTCCTTCTGCATGGCGGACACCACGGGCATGGAGCTGACCTTCGGTCGAACGCTCATCGGTGCTCGGCTACTGGCTGGCTGGGTACGGCGCCACACTGCCGGCGAATCGATGGTCGGCCTATTGCTGCCCGCCTCCGTGGGCGGCGCGTTGGCGAATATCGCCGCCTCGTTGGCCGGAAAAGTGCCGGTGAACTTAAATTTTACCTCCGGCCCGGACGCGATGCGCTTGGCGATCGAGCGCTGCGGTATTAAAACCATCTTGACTTCTCGGGTTTTCCTATCGAGGGCCGGGCTCGAAGAACTGCCGGGTATGGTCTTTCTCGAAGAGCTGAGAAAGACTTTCACTGCGTTTCAAAAAACATCGGCGCTCCTGAGCTCGTTCCTATTGCCTGCGCGCCTCCTCGAATGGCACCACGCTAGAAATCAAAAACCCGACGATCTCGCCACGGTGATTTTTTCCAGCGGCAGCACGGGTGCGCCCAAGGGCATCATGCTATCTCATCATAACATCGTCTCTAACATCGAAGGCATCGAGCAAGTGTTTCAATTCACGCCCGCGGACCGCATCATGGGGGTACTGCCGTTGTTTCACTCTTTCGGTTTCACCGGCACACTCTGGCTGCCGCTCATCGCCGGCTTCGGCGCGGTTTATCACCCGAATCCAACCGATTCGAGAATCATCGGCGAGACCGTAAAAAAATACGGCGCCACCCTGTTCATCAGCACTCCGACATTTTATGCCGGCTATATGCGCCGTTGCAGCGCCGAGGAATTTGCTTCGCTCCGTTACGTTATCGCCGGCGCGGAGAAACTCAGGGAGCCCATCGCCAGAGGCTACAAGGAAAAGTACGGCATCGAAATCCTCGAGGGCTATGGGTGCACCGAACTGGCACCGGTGGTGTCGGTGAACGTTCCCGACGTTATCTATGACAATGAGAAGCAGGTCGGCAGCAAACCCGGTACCGTGGGCCATCCGATTCCGGGAGTCGTGGTCAAAGTGATCGATCCCGATAGCGGCGGCCCTCTGCCTTACGGCGCACAGGGAATGCTGCTCGCCAAAGGCGGCAATCTCATGCTCGGCTACCTCGGCCAACCGGAGCTCACCGCGGAAGCGATCCACGATGGATGGTACATCACCGGCGATATTGCATCGCTGGACGAAGACGGGTTCATCCGTATCACCGACCGGGTGTCGCGCTTCAGCAAGATCGGCGGCGAAATGGTGCCGCATGTGAAAATCGAAGAAGCGATTAACGAAATCCTCGGCAGCGCGGCCTCCGCCGTGACGGCGATCGCCGATGCGCGGCGTGGCGAAAAGCTGGTCGTCTTTTACAGCGCAAACGGCATCACTTCCCATGAGCTATGGGAAAAACTCAACCAGTCGGAGTTGCCCAAGCTCTGGATTCCCAAGCGCGAAGATCTCCATCCCATAGACTCCCTTCCGCTCTTGGGGTCGGGCAAAGTCGATTTGAAACGAGTAAAAGCAATGGCGCTGGAGCGCGTGGCGACCTAAGGTTGAGGGTTTCCACTGCCGTGCCGCAGCCTATCGATTCGGGCCAAACTATCAGCGACGACGCGAACGAGGAGGCCGCCATGATCGCCGGGCAATATATCCGCGCTGTCTACGAGAACGCCACCACCGAATTCATTGAGTCCGCCGAATTTGAAGCTCTCGTTTCCGGTCAAGCGTCGTCGGAATTCGTTCGCGAATGTCGAGGGCGAGCCGTTGGGCATCCTCGACATCGGCGCCAATTTTTCCGGAGAGCGAAGTCGGCAATCCCCACGCCGCGCCGCTACTCTGCAGCGAGCTTGAAAAGCGCAAGGAGTATTATCTCGTCCTCACCACACCGGGCGGTCTGTACCGTTACGATATCAATGATGTCGTGCGTGTGACAGGTTTTTACAATCGTACCCCGCTCATCGAATTCGTCCGCAACGGCCGCGATGTCGCCAACATCACCGGCGAAAAGCTGCACGTGAACCAGCTCATGCAAGCGATGGCTGAAGCCGAGCGCGCCACGGGCGTACGGGTACGGCACTATCGCGGCTTCGCCGACAGTGAAAAATCGCGTTACGCGTTTCTGGTTGAATTCGACGCGGCGCCGCCAGCGCAAGAACCGCTCGCGCGACTTCTTGCGGAGCTTGATTCCAGACTACGCGGGTTGAATATCGAATACGCTCAAAACGGGAATCCCGTCGCCTCGGCGCCCCGGTCCTTTGGGTCGTGAGACCGGACTGGTTCGAGCGCGGCACCAACGCCAGCATCGCGCGCGGCGCCCGCGATGCGCAGTACAAAGCCTCGCTGTTCAGCACTACACCGGAAGATCAATCGGAGATACTCTTTTCAGTCGATTACTAGTGAAGCCAGAGGATAGCCGAACCAGCATCATTTCCGGCGATGTAGACACCGGCGCCGCAACCCGCGCATACGGCAGATTGTTGCGCTCCTGACCTTGCTATATTTTCTCCGCCTGCTGCGACAGTTTGCTTTGTATTTGGGGCCGTTTCACTCGGAGAAATAGATATTTGCAAGGGATGATCGCGCATGGTAAATACCTTGCTAGTCTCGGAGGCAAGAATGGATTTTCAGCAACTCGCTGACAAAGCTCTTCAAGGCATTATTCCCGAACATGAAGAGCTGAAAGCGGTTCTCAACGCAACGGAGGAACAACTACCGGAACTTATAAGCGCGGCCTTCAAGGTGCGCCATTATTATTACGGCAAACGGGTACAGATCCACGTTTTGCAGAACGCCAAGAGCGGCCTCTGTCCGGAAGATTGCCATTACTGTTCCCAATCGTCGGTTTCAGACGCTGCCATCGACCGTTATCCCTTCATGACGAAGGAAAAATTGCTTGAAAGCGCCAAACAAGCCAAAGCCGCCGGCGCGGTCCGGTTCTGCATCGTCAACAGCGGCCGCGGCCCAACGAACAAGGAAATCGACGAAATCGCCGAAGCCGTGCGCGAGATCCGAGAACAAACCGGCATGAATATCTGCTGCTCCCTTGGCTTGATGAACGAAGAAAAAATTCAGAGACTTAAAGCGGCCGGCGTCGGCCGTGTCAATCATAATTTGAATACCAGCCGCAAGCACCATCCGGAAATTGTGACGACGCATACTTATGAAGACCGCGTTTCAACCATTGAAAACGTCAAACATGCCGGCGTCGGCACCTGCTCCGGGGGAATCATTGGCATGGGCGAAAGCGACGAAGACATCATCGATCTCGCGCTCACCCTGCGCGCCATGGACATCGAATCGATCCCCGTGAACTTTCTCAACTCGATTCCGAAAACGCCGTTCGAAAAGAAAAGAGAGCTTACACCGCAGCGCTGCTTGAAAACACTTTGTCTTTTTCGCTTCGTCAATCCGAGCAAGGAGATCCGCGTCGCCGGCGGCAGAGAAGTGAACCTGCGCTCTTTACAGCCGCTCAGCCTCTATCCGGCGAATTCGATCTTCGTCAACGGCTATCTCACCACGCCCGGACAGGAAGCTTCCGACGCGCATCAAATGATCGCCGACCTCGGCTTCGAGCTGGATCAACCGGCGGCGATTTAGTGTACCCCAAAACGCTACCGGCAGCAGCCGCCTCAAACCTGTGGCATAGCGGCGCGCGAACGCATAAACAACGTTGCGATCAGGTACCACTGGTCATGCGACGCATCGTTTGCGCTTGAAAAGTGCTTTCGAAAAACTTATTCTCCCGTCGCACCGCTCCGAAGCCGACGGCATTGATTTGCCTTCTCTGGCAGCGAAAATAATCGCCAAGTACCGTTTCGACCAGCAAGACAACGGACGTTAAAATCAAGGAGGATTGTCATGAATTCACACTATTTATTCCTGCGAAGCCTTCTAGTCGTCGGAATTTTGGGTACGGTGCTTGTAGCGGGACCGGCAACCGCGCAGCAACAAGACCAACCTGCCACACCTCCTACGGGATCCCAGCCGCCACCATTACCTCGGGGCGACAAACCGGCGCCGACACAACAGCCGCAGCCCACCACAGTGCCTGGGCGTCCTGACATTCCCAACGCCGAAGTCGCGAAAAAGTTGCGAGGCGTGCCGGCGCCGCCTTTTCCGACGCCGGCGGACAAGTTGGCGCTGGCGCAGCTCAAGCTGCCCAAGGGCTTTAAGATCGACGTCTATGCCAGTGGCATCGCCAACGCGCGCTCGCTCAGGGTCGGTGACAAGGGAACCGTGTTCGTCAGCAATCGGCAGCTCGACAAGGTCTATGCCGTCGTCGAAAAGGACGGGAAACGCGAGACCAAGGTGATCGCGTCCGGGCTGGATCGGCCAAACGGGCTCGCCTTCCTCAACGGCACGCTATACATCGGCGAAGGCACCAAGATTTCGAAACTCGAAAAGATCGAGGACCAGCTCGACAATCCGCCGAAGCCTGTGGTCATTTACGACGACCTGCCCAACCACCAATCGCATGGCTGGAAGTTCATCGCCATTGGCCCGGACAACAAGCTCTACATCAACGTCGGCGCGCCGTGCAACATCTGCATCCCGCCCGAGGAGAATGCCCAGATTCGACGCATCAACCTCGACGGCAGCGGCGCCGAGGCATTCGCTCGAGGCGTACGAAACTCGGTGGGTTTCGACTGGCACCCGGTAACCAAGGAACTCTATTTTACCGACAACGGCCGCGACTGGCTCTCGGAGGACTTGCCCGAGGATGAGCTTAACCGGGTCACCAAGGCAGGCCAGCACTTCGGCTTTCCCTACTGCCACCAGGGCAACTTCACGGATCGTGAGGTCGGCTGGGGCCGCTCTTGCGAGGAGTTTGTCAAGCCGGTAGCCCTGCTTGGTCCGCACAGTGCGGCGCTCGGCATGCGCTTCTACACGGGCAAGATGTTCCCTGACTCATACCGCAATGCAATCTTTATCGCGCGCCATGGCTCGTGGAACAGAACAAAAAAGATCGGCGGCGACGTGGTGCTCGCCAAGCTGAACAAGGACGGCTCGGTAAAATCAGTCGAACCGTTTATCACCGGCTTTTTGCACAACAACGAATACTGGGGCCGGCCGGTGGATGTGCATGTGATGAAGGACGGTTCGCTTTTGATCTCGGACGATTTCGCCGGCGCCGTCTATCGCGTCACCTACGGTGCCGGAGGCAAGGCCAAGCGTTGAGCAGGCACTGGGTCCGCCATGGGCAGTCGCTGGCGCCGACTCTGTCGAGCGCGGGAATCCCGCCCGGCCTCGTGGTAGCGTTCTTCGTCGCGCTGGCGGCGCCGCCGGTTTCAGCGGCGACGATTGAAGAACGGCTTGTCCCCTGCCTGGCCTGTCATGGCGAGAACGGGCAATCGACCATTCCTGAAGTCCCTTCCCTTGGCGCGCAGCCGGCTTTCTATCTCTCGGTCCAGCTCCTCATGTTTCGCGAAAACATGCGCAAGAGCGAGCCGATGAACGCGCTGATGAAAGGCTTGAGCGACGACGATTTGCGCCGCATGGCGGCCGCCCTCGCCAAACTGCCGGCGCCGGCGCCTGCCGACGGACCACCGGACCCCGCGCGCATGGAACGAGCGCGCCTGCTGGTCCAGCAGCACCGCTGCAATTTCTGCCATAACCAGGACTTTTCCGGGCAGGAAAACGCCCCGCGCTTGGCTGGCCAGCGTGAGGACTATCTGGTTAAGGCGCTGCGCGAGTACAAGAGCAATTCGCGCCGCGCCTACGACGCGTCCATGGCGGACGTGATGCATCCGCTAACCGACGCCGATCTGCTCGATCTCGCCCATTTTCTCTCCCGCCTGCGATAACGTCGGTCGATCGGCCGTAGCCTGGATGGAGTGAAACGGAATCCAGGACAACTTGAACCCGGATTACGCTTGCGCTTCATCCGGGCTACCTGATTGCCTCGGAAAAGATCAGGCACGTGCCCGTTTCACTTCCACCAACTAATCAGCAGCACCCCACCGACAATCAGCGCAGCGCTGGCGATGATCCGGAACGTAACCCGTTCGACATCGCGCAGAAAGATCGCGGTCAAGATCAGTGAGAACAACGGGCCGGTGCTGCTGAGGGGGATCACCACCGACACCTTACCCAAGTCGAGAGCGAAGTAGATGCAAATCATGGCGAGACTTACAGTGATGCCGGCGCCGAGAAACCACCAAAAACATTGTCGATCCATCTTCCACGTCTCTTGAGTTTTTTCGACGTACCACATCGTCAGAACTGACACGACGAGGGACGACGTTGCGGTTACGGCGGCGGCAACAAACGGGTGCGGCACGCCGGCCAGACCAAACTTCCGCACCACTTGCGAGGCACCCGCCAGGGCCGATGCCGCGATTGGGTACCAGAGATATACCGCCGGTCCATTGATTTTCATCGAGTCGCTGCGCCAGGACAGTAGAGTAATGCCGGCGATAATCATGAAAGTCGCCACGACGATGGGCACGGTGATCTCTTCGCCGAGAAAGACGATCGCCATCATGGCGCTGAAGAGCGGCGTGGTGGCGCGAACCGGATCGGTGATCGCTACGCCCAGGGCATCGATCCCCTTGTAGGTCAGCAGCCGCGTCAAGCCGGGCTGAAAGAATCCCACGACGACGAAAATCATTAACGACGCAGCGGTCACATCGGAGAGCGGGACGAGCAAGATCGTCAGACCCCAAAGGAATACGATGTTGATCACCAGACTACTGATCACGCCCGTGGCGGGATTGGAGTAGCGCAGCGCCTTTTTGCTGAACATGTTATGCAGCGCGAATAAGAAGGCGTTCGCCAAAGCGTAGAACTCCGCCGGGATTGAGGTCATGCGAAGATCCTCGATGTGAACTGGCGATAAGAGCAAACAGGGGACATGGAGATGAGATGGTGTTGCAGTATTCGAAGCGCACTTCGAGCTATACAGGCGTCCGCGACAAAGGGCAATGATATGTTTGATTGAATAAAACGGATTGACACGCCCTTGTGCCACGATTAACCTGCTACCGATACCATTCAGTTCGGGCCGAATCTCGCCGCACACTGGCATGAAAAAAAAGCTTGTCTATTTGTTCATCTTCGCCGCGCTGGTGGTTTTGACCGCATGCTCGTTTCTGAAAGACACTGAACTCGTCGGTTGCCTAGCGTATCTTAGCGGCGGATTTCGCGAAGTCGCCGGGGACAGCTCTGAACGCTTTCTCGGCAAGGTGCACGAAGACTCCCTCCGTTGCCGCGCCGGAAACGATGCCGTCGGGTGGCGCTTAACGCCGTGGCTTGACTGGCAACGTTACTGGGCCACAGGCGATAGTGGCAGCAAATACGCCGGACTTCTAAACGGGTTTGGCTTTCTTAGTCCCAATCGTCGAGGTGTCGCAGGCGCGCTGCTGGACCTCGAATACCAGCGTATCGAACTGCTCAAGTTCAATCTTTTCGACAACAGCGGCACCTTCGAAGAATACGTTCGAGAGGGACAAAGCCACGGCAAGCCGCGGCGCATCTGGCCGCAATTCCGGCTGCCCAGGAATCATTTTTCCTACGTCGCGGTCGGAGGTGACGGGGCGCAGCAATGTTCCGGCGAACTGATTCGTTTTCGCACCGTCGAGGGCATTTGCAACGACGTCCAGAACCCCCTCATGGGCGCTACCGGCCAACCCTTCGCCCGTAATGTTGATTTTTACAACACCTTTCCCGACCTGAGCACAAAAGATTTCGTAAACAACCGCCACGGCGAGCGCATCGGCTTGCTCAAACCCGACCCGCAAGTTATCAGCAGAAAACTGTTCACCCGGACTCAATCGGTGCCCGAGCGCTGCAATACCGGCCAGGGCTCAGGCGGCAACTTGGCCGCCGCTCATTGCGATTATCAGGAAGCCGCGCATTTGAATGTGCTCGCGGCTTTCTGGATTCAATTCATGACCCATGACTGGTTTTCCCACCTGGATGAAGGCGCAAACCGGCCTGAATCGATGGCGCTGGGATGTGCGACGCAGCCCATGAACGGCGCCGACAAACCGCTGTCTCAAGGTGAAATTAAAGAGTTGGGATGCCGTCCCGGCGACCGCATCGGCAAAGCGATCATCGCCGAAGACACCACGCCGAGAACATTCAAACACGCCGGCCAAGAATATCTTTCCCGAGCCTATAAGACGACGCCAAACAAAGTCACGGCGTGGTGGGACGCATCGCAGATTTACGGCTACGACGTCAGGTCGCAGCGCCGTGTCAAGCGCGATCCCGGCGACCGCGCCAAACTGCTGCTCGAAATCGTGCCGGAGCGGCGCCACGAACCCCTGGGGTACTTACCCGTGCTTCAGCCATCGGACCCAATGAATGCGCAATGGGCACGGCAGGAGGCCGTGGCTTTCCCGGACAATTGGAACATCGGCCTGAGTTTTTTTCACAACCTATTTGCCCGGGAGCATAATCTCTTCGTCGACCATTTTCGCGCCACGGCCAAGCGCGCGCCTGATGAAGATTCAGGTCTGCGCAACCCGGCGCGGTTGGATCGGACGATTCGATATCGAGACGTCAGCGACGACGAGCTGTTCGAAGTCGCGCGGTTGGTGGTCTCGGCGGAAATCGCCAAGATTCACACCATTGAATGGACCACGCAACTGCTTTACAACGAGCCGCTCCATCTGGCCATGAACGCCAATTGGTCCGGACTGTTGGGAACATATCCGCTGGTCAGCGCAGCTCTTGAAAAAGTCGTGCAGCGGTTCGCCAATTCAGAAAATGGCCGGAAGTCCACCGAATGGTTCGCCGCCTTCGCCGCAGGCCCCGGCATCTTCGGACTCGGCAACACAAAACCCGACTTCGATGGGGGAGTGAATCATTTTGGCTCACCGTTCAATTTTCCCGAAGAATTTATCAACGCCTACCGTTTACATCCGATGGTCCCCGATCTCATCGAGTATCGCGATCTTTCCGCCGGCGCCAACAAGATTCAAGCGAAGATTCCACTAGCCGGCACGTTGCGCGGCAAGGCCACCGTCGCGATGCGCCAGCACGGCATGGCCAACTGGGCGCTATCGCTGGGACGACAGCGCTTGGGCGCCCTTAGGCTTCAGAACCATCCGCTCTTTTTGCAGAACTTGGAGATGTCGCAGGCAAAAAGCGCCGCCGGGAAAATCGATGTTTTGGCGTTGGATATCATTCGCGACCGGGAACGCGGCATTCCACGCTACAATGAATTTCGCCGCCAGTACGGGCTCAAGCAACTGACGAGCTTCGACGACTTCATCGATCCGCGGCTGCCGCAGGGCTCGGCCGAGCGCAAAAAGCAAGAAAGTATCGTGCAGCTGCTCCGCGAAATCTACGGGCAGCACCGTTGCGACGCCGGGAAGGTCGTAACCAAATCGCAGAAGAATGAAAACGGCAGCAAGATCAACGACTGTCTCAGCCGGTCACATGGAAGCATGGTGGATAATATCGAAGACGTGGACGCGTTGGTCGGCTGGCTCGCGGAGTTCGTTAGACCCCACGGCTTCGCTATCTCCGAAACGCAATTCCAGGTATTCATCCTCAATGCTTCGCGGCGCCTCTTCAGCGACCGCTTCTTAACTTCGAGCTTTCGTCCGGAATTTTATTCGCACCTCGGCGTAAGCTGGGTAAACGACAACGGCCCGGACGGAAAGGTCATGGAAAAAGGCAAACCCAACGGCCATGAGATGGAAGTTTCGCCGTTAAAACGGGTGCTGCTTAGAGCACTCCCCGAGCTAATGCAAGAACTTGAACCGGTGATCAACGCATTCGACCCCTGGGCGCGCGACCGCGGCGAGTATTACTCTCTCCATTGGAAGCCGCGTCCGGGAGCTGAGTCCGATGACGCATTCAAAAAGTAATCCACCACTCTGGGTGTGCGACGGGTTAAACCCGGAATCCGCAGTCAACTGAGGAGCCCGGGAACACTGGAGTAGCGAAGGCGTCCAACGTAAAATTGCAAAGTCATTTTGCGCTTACGCACTTCGTTGTTACGAGCGTTAACGTTTCGTCTAAGCACCGCTGCTCGATGTCTGCTCAAAGGCAGACGGCATCTCCGCCACAGGCGGATCAGCCTTCGGCTGAGACTTTGCTACGGAAGGGTTCCGCCTCGCGCTTCCTGCTGAGCGCAACTGCGGAATCCGGGTTGAACGAATTGAACGGCTTGAATGATGTGAACCCGACGCCGTCATATACTTCGGCTCTCCGGGGTGAAATGTCTTTTTGTTCGCGTGAGAGCCAATAGTCTATTTCGTGCCGGTCTTCTTCAGCACAACCGGCTTCCTAGCGCCGAAGCGTTTGTAGCGGATGGAGCGCCGCGTGCCTTTGGCCTTCGACTTGATGGCCATGCGCTCTTCGGCTTGGGTGTCGTCCTTCTGCGAATAAGTTTCATGCTCGCCGCTTTGCGGATTGAAAAACCCGACGTAACCGCCGGGATTGACGCTGAATGATCTAAGCGTCTTGCCGTTGTGAGGGCGGCCGAGAAAGTCGTTGCGCCCGCCGATTTCTTCACTGCCGGTGAAATAAAGCGGCAGTACGAAATTCGACACCGCTACGCTGTCGATCTCGTAGGTCTCCGCTTGCACGGCGTCACACATCTCGTACCAGTGAAAAACGTCTTGTTTGGCATTGGCTGGATGCGGCCCGGCGACTAATAAGTTCACTTCGGGATCGCCGATTAATTCCAGCGCTTCGTGCGACAACGTCACGGTCCAGCTTTCGCCCAACTGTTTTGATAGCTCGGTGAATACAAAACTGAACGGAATGCCGTGGTTGTTCCGATCGTGGTATCCCAAAGCATTGGCGACGTTGACGTTGTCCCAAAGATAAAGTACCGCGTCGCCGCGCAAATCCGCCGGCTCCTGCGGTTTCGGCTTGGTCCCCGTCTTCCCTTCGAGCCTGAGGGTAGCTCCGAGACTCCAGTAAGGTTCGAAATCCTCCTTGACCTGGCGGTTAATGGCGCGCAACGCACACTGCACTTCCTCGTCGCTGAGCTTGCCGTTGGTATGGTTGATAATCGAAATAATCATGTACCCCTCCCTTATCAGTTCTAGCTTTCGGCCAAAATCACATCGGCGGCTTTTTCGCCGATCATATAAATCGCGCTGACGATAAAAAATCCAGGAATGCGCGGAAACACCGACGCGTCCACGACGCGAAGCCCCTGCGTGCCGTGCACGCGAAAATCGCTGCTTAACACTCCGCCCTTATCTTTTGGACCAATTTGGCAAGTGCACGAGGCGTGATGCCCCCAGGCATTGTCTCGCACGAACTCTTTGAGATCTTCGTCAGACTGGCGGCGGTCGCCGGGCAACTCCTCCGCGGCGATTAGCCCCCGCTCTCGGAGGTCCCTGGTCATCGCCCGCACGAAGCGTATGCCATCCACAACGGCGGCCAAATCTTTTCCCTGCTTATCGCTCCCCTCGTCGAAATAATGAAAGTTGATTTTTGGCGGCACCCGTGGATCGGGCGACTGTAAGTTTACCGTGCCGCGATCATTCAGCGTGCGGGCTTTCAAGACAATCCAGCTCAGATAATTATGGTGCTCTGAAAGCAGCTTCGAATAGCCGGGAAAGTATCCCTTGAACTTTCCAATAAGCCCGACGCAGAACAGATCGGGAAGCCGGCTTTGTCCGGATCTTTTGATCACGGCCAGCACACCGCCGTTCGTCGTGTACACACCTTGCTTTTTTTTCCGATCCCACTCTCGATGCTGAGGATCCCCCTTGGAGAACTTGCTTCCGGCCAGCATCTGCCAATCATCCTTCATTCGATTGACGATGCTTACCTCGTAGCGGTCTTGCAGATTCTTGCCCACTCCCGGAAGGTCAATCCGCACTGCAATGCCATGCCGCTCCAACTCCTCTCGCGGGCCAACGCCGGATAGCATCAAGAGCTGGGGCGTATTAAACGCCCCGCCACAGAGAATAACCTCTTTAGCCGCGTAAGCCCGGTGTTTTTCACCTTCGTCGTTGCTCGGACTCGCGTGGGCGCGATAGAGGCGCTGACCTTTTAAATATTCCACGCCGATGGCCCGATTCTGGCCTTCGAAGAGGACCCGAGTAACGAGCGCGTCGCACTCGATCTGTAAGTTCTCCGGATATTTCTGGGCGACGCTCAAGACTCTTTCCCGGCTGCCAATGCGCACATGTTGGCGCGTGGTAAGCGGCACCATGCGTAGGCCGTATGCATTCGCGCTCACGAGCCGCCAGTCATTAGGATCGCCGCGCGTTTTGACAAACCAACGCAACCGCTTCAGCCGGTCGCCGATTTCCGCTGACGCCTCGACAGCCAAATCCTCCAACACTCGTCTCAGACGGCGCGTACCCAGCGCGTCCATGGGAACCGCCAGTTCGGTCGTCAGCCACCCGCTGAATCCATGGCGGGACGGGTTGAAGCCAGATAATATCGCGACCCAGCGTTTCAGCGGCCGGTGCCGGCAGTCTTCGAGTCGCTCGAAATAACGGCGCATATTCGAAGCTTGCCAGGAGGAGTCGCCAGTCGACTTGGCGATTTCATCCCAATCGGCGTTGTGCGGATAAACCAGGATCATGGCATTGTGCGCCGTGCATCCGCCAAGCACGCCGGCGCGCGGGTAAAAAACCCCGTCGCGCTCCTTCGTGAACTTCTCGTCTTTTTTCTGGCGCTCATCGTCGCCGTAATGGCGCACGAAAAAATCCCAGCGCATCGCCGGGTTTTCCGAGGCGAAGGCGTGAAAGGCAGGAATCTGGTAATCGTCTGGAAGCCGTGAATCGGTTAGCTTACAAGGGTCACCGCCGGCTTCGAGGAGAAGGACTTTGCGGCCCGCTTCCGCCAACCGCGCGGCCAAGGTACCTCCGCCCGCGCCCGAACCGACGACGATATATTCATGCGCCGCGGCTCGGTTATCCGCTGCATTCATGCAAATCGGTACTTTCTAGAACGTCTTCAAATACTCGATCAGCGCCCGCTTGTCGTCGTCGCTAAGTGGCGACTCTTCCTTTAGATAACTCGTACCGAAATAGTGGCCTTTGTTGACCACATAGTCCGGACATTTGCTGAGTTCGATCAGCTTTTTCACCAACTCCTTGTCCTCCCTGAATACTTTGGCCGCCTCTTCGTCGCTCGCGCCAGCGACTCTTTTCAATTTTGCCTTGATGTCGAGCACGACGCTGATCAGTCTTGCTTTGTCCCGCAACCCGCCCTCGAGATCGATGTTGGTGAGCAAGCTAACCGGGGTTCCCTTCGGTATCGGGCCGATTTGGATCCCTTCTTCGCCAAAGAGCCAGGGGAACCAACGATGCAACCAGGGCAACCAGCGTTGACTCCAACTGGACAGATCGCCTAGGACCTCGGGCAAAAATCCGGGAGCGATTCTTATATAACTTTCAGTGTCGGTTCGATAAATAAAACCCGGAACCTTATCGCCGAGAATGGAGTCCTTGTCGCGTTTTTCCGGCCACAGCATTTTCTCGATGGCGTCGTTGAATGAGTCCATGCGCGCTTCGACGGATGCCTCCCAGCGAAATTTGCCCACCGAGTTGTTAAGCAGAAACGGCGCGCTGGACCACAAACTGATCAGCGACGGCACGCGCGTATAACCGCGCCCGTTGCCGGGCATTTCGTACTCAAAAGGCGAACCGTCGATGGGATTATGCAGTGTCATCTTCCCGACGGATGGAAGTTCTTTATAAGTCTGCGAGGAGAAATTGTCCCAGATATTGCCGCCGAGGGCGTTGGTTGCCAGCGGGCTGCACGCGTTGGTCTGGAGCAGCGTCACTGGGACGCGGCGCTCCGTGGACAAATAGTTGTCGTTAAGAAAATCATCGGCCGCGACCATCGCCGTCATTTTCTTCTTAAAGTCATCGGTCTTGGTCCACTGCCAATATTGATCCCAGTTTTGTTCGTCGACGCCCGGCGGCGGCTCGGGAATCTTGCTCGAATGGCAGCGCGCGCAATAGTGGGCGAACACCGTCTTGCCGCGCGCCAACGCGGCTTTGTCCTTTGTCAGATACTGTTCGCCGCCCGGAGCATCTTTGAGCAAATCCGGCTTCGCTGTCTTGAGAAAAAATAACGCGACATCCGCCGTCTGGGCGACGGTTGCGTTCCAGTAGCTTGAATTCTTTTCGGCATCTTCGATTTTGATCGGCGTGATCGGTTTGCCCCCCACCAGAGCATTAAAATGGAGCAGCCATTCCTCGCTGAAGAGCCCAATATTGATGAAAACACGGTTCAACGCGCCCAGTATGCCCACAGAGTCAGAGCCGTCTTTGAGCACGCGCGGGGTCCAAACAGTATCCGGCGCCTTGTAGAACTTCGAGAGTTCGGCGGTCTGCTTGAAATCTTGGAACTGCTTGTTCTTAAGCCCGCCTTCAGCGAGCTTTTCCTGCCCCCATCGCAAGGCGGGTCCAAGTCGCGGTCCGACGCTGTAAACGGCGTTCATGGTGCGCGGATTATTGATATAATCGGTGGAAATAAACGACGTGTCCAAGGTCCCCGGCAAGGAGGTGTGCAGCAGCTGGTATACGAAATTCGACTTGTCGGCCCCCCAGAATAGGATCCGGTCTACCCAAAAATATTGCGCACCCGGATTGGAATTGAGATTCTCCCACTTGGGATTTTCGGCATCTTCGGGAGGCTCAACCGGGCTCGGCCCGACATGGCAAAAACCGCAAGACATGCCAACACGGTAAGGGCGTACTAGATTTTTGTCCTCATAGTAATTCTTGTCGGTGTAGAACTTCTCCGCGTCCCACTTCTGTTGCGCCGCTTTATCGAATGCCGGATTGGGAAAGAGACGGAGGCCAACGATGCCCGACGCATAACCGTAATACGATCCAACGGGGATGTTCTCACCGCGCGCGCCGATTTTCACGCCGGGGTATTTCGTTTCATTCTCGAACGGGTCGGGTGGACAGTCCGATCTGCGGCTATCGAGCCACAAGCCGAAACGATCCTTGACCGGCCCTTTGGCTTTTTCAAAGCAGGGCTCGTTTACCAGCCCGAGGTATTTCCAGCGCGTATCGCGGCTCAAGTGCTTAACGCTGGGATGCGAGGAAAGGATTTTCAGAAAATCCACTGCGCCAAAGCTGTCGCCCACGAGGTGATCCCAAAAGCGATCGTTGCCGCCGGTCCAAACGATCCAGTTATTGCGCCCTTTGACCTCGTTGGAACTAAGCGCGACGCCACCGTCCATGTCTTTGAAATAATCTTCGTCCGCGGCGGGAAAACTTTCGGCTTTGCGCCCCACTTTCATCGCCTCATCCTGCACCGTGCCAGGCGCGGGATCTTTCTTGCCGCAGCTCGCCGAAAATAACGTCACAACCAGCACCGCGAGCAGACTAACCGATCTCCCCCTTTTCATGGCTCCTCCTCCCAAATGCCCCGGCCACCGAACCGCGGCCGTGCGCAAAATCAATCGTCGTACCCGGTGCCATTCAATATTTAAATTCAATACAGCAAATGTCGCTCACAAGGCAAGAATTTTTTCGCCACTCCGAAGAATCGCTGAAACTTGAACCGCGTCTTGAAACCGCCACGCCGCTTGACAACCTCTTCGCCCCTGCCGTAACGTCGCTCTGTCATGCCGTTTGGTTGTGAATGGCGCCAATTCTTCGCATGGCGCCGAAAATCGGCATAACGGCAAAGCCCGTTCACTGAAAGGAGCATCTCCATGGCTTTTGAAATTCTCGAAACCAGCGTCGAGGCGATTCATGCGGCCTACAAATCCGGCGAGCTAACCTGCCGCCAACTCGTCCAGATGTATCTCGATCGGATTGAAGCCTACGACAAGCGAGGACCCGCGCTCAACGCGATCATTACTTTGAATGCGAAAGCTCTCGAGGAAGCGGACCGCCTCGATGTGGCGTTTAAAAAATCAGGGCTCACCGGCCCGCTGCATGGCATTCCTGTGGTCGTCAAGGACCAGGCCGATGCCGCGGGCATGCCCACAACCTTGGGCTCGCTGGTGTTCAAAGACTACTATCCGGAGCGGGATTGCTTCGTGGTGGAAAATTTAAAAAAAGCCGGCGCGATCATCCTGGGCAAGAGCACACTGGGTGAGTTGGGCGGCGGTGACACGCACGGATCGCTCTTTGGATCGACGCGTAACCCCTACGACCCGGAGCGTACCGTCGGCGGTTCTTCGGGCGGATCGGCGGCCTGTGTATCGGCGAACTTTTCCACCGTCGCCGTCGCCCAGGAAGGCCTGGCGTCAATTCGCCGGCCATCGACCTGGAACTCGATTGCCGGCATGCGGCCAACCGCCGGCTTGGTCAGCCGTGGCGGTGTTTATGCGGGGTGGCCTTCCGTCAATGGCTCGCTAGGCCCCATGGCGCGCAGCGTGACGGACCTCGCGAAGTTGCTGGATGTCATGGCTGGGTATGATCCTGAGGATCCAGTCACCGCGAGAGGAGTGGGCCATCTGCCGGACAGTTTCACCCAGTTTCTCGACAAAAATGCCCTCAGGGGCGCGCGCCTCGGTATTTTGCGCGAGTCCATGGGACTCGGCTCCGAGCCGACGTCTGAAGATTATAAGATGATCGATGAAGTCTTCGACCGCGCCGTGGGCGAGCTTAAGGCCGCGGGCGCCCTCATTGTCGATCCGGTTGTCATTCCAAACCTAAAAGAACTGCTCGCCAAACGCGCGGGCAGCTTTGCGGACGAAGAGGAATCGTTCAGCAGATATTTTTCGCGGAGCACGAAGCCGCCCTACAAATCACGCGCGGAAGCCGCCGCCTCGCCGGACTTCGCAAAAGTCGTCAAGCGCTCCAGGGATCGCTTCAGCCGCGCGCCGGATGACAAGGCGCATTACGAATATCTCAAGGCGCGCGATGAGTTGATGACCAACTTGCTCAAAGTCATGGCGGACAACAAGCTCGACGCCATCGTGCATAAGGCCGTGGAACACCAACCAACGCTTATCAAGGACGGCGTCAATCCGCCCTTCGTCGACCAGAAAGGCGCGCCGCATATCAACACGCATCTCGTCTACGTGCCGTCCATCGTTGTCCCGGCCGGATTTACGCGCGACAATCTGCCCGCGGGCATCACCTTTTTGGGACGGCCCTACGACGACGGCAACATGATCAAACTCGCTTACGCCTACGAACAGGCGACGCATCATCGCAAGCCGCCGGCGAGCGTAACGCCGCTATAACGGGGATCAACAATCCATCGAGTGTTGACGACGTATCGCCGACCAAGAAAAAGGGCGAGCCACCGTCTAGTGGGTTCCAAGTTCAACGTTCAAGGTTTCGGACTAAAACCCGGAACTTCAGGACCTCTTATTAATTATTAAGGAGTCGACAATTGAGTAACCAAACAGCGACCGAGGGGTGAGATCTGGAGAGCGCGGGCACAGGAGCGCAAAGGTTGTTTTCAGGCCCTGCCGGCGGGCATTTCCTCCTATGGAAAGGACGGGGTGGTGGCCGGCAAGGCAGAGAACCATTGACCGCGATCGGAAGGGCTCGCCTCTCGGTCGCACACTAGCGACATAGTCTCTAAATAACGAACTCATTAGTAACTTTGAACATTGAACCTTGAACCGTTGAACGGCCTCCTCTCGTATCTGCAGCAGCATCTAACCATCAGAGCCTATGAACCCTATTCATTTCGTCGACACCACGTTGCGCGACGGGCAACTCAGTCTCTGGGCATCGAACATGCGCACCGGCATGATGCTGCCTGTGGCAGAGTGCTTTGACCGCGCGGGCTTCGAGGCCGTCGAGATCATGTCGTCGGCGTTTTACAAAAAATCCGTGCGCGATCTAAGGGACGATCCGTGGGAGAGAGTACGCCTGCTCGCCCAGCGCATTAAGAAAACCCCCCTGCGCTCGATCCGCAGCCGCTCCATGCTCGCTTTTCAGATCTCGCCGCCGGCGATCACCGGCTTGTGGCTCGAAAGGCTCTTTGCCAACGGCATCACCGAAGTGCGCACCTCGGATCCCTCCAACACGCCCGCCTATTGGCGCGAAGCGGTGACGAGCGCCAACAAGGTCGGCCTCAAAACGATTCTCAACATCATTTACTCGATCTCGCCGAAACACACCGACGACTATTTTGCAGAGCGGGCGCGTCAGGCGGCCAAGCTCGATGTTTATCGCATTTGTTTCAAAGATCCCGGCGGGCTGCTCACCCCGGAAGCGACACGGCGGCTCGTGCCGCTGATCCTGCGCGAAGCCGGCGACAAACCCGTCGAATTTCACACCCACTGCAACACCGGACTGGGCGCACTGTGCTGCCTGGAAGCGATAAAGCTGGGCATCACGTCGATCAACACCGCGATTCCTCCGCTGGCCGAAGGATCGTCGAACCCATCGCTTTTTAACGTGGCGATGAACGCCCGCGCGCTCGGGTACCAGACCGCGGTCGATGAAGCAGTCATGAGGCCGGCGCGCGATCATTTCACTGCCGTCGCCAAACAGGAGAATCTGTCTGTAGGAAAGCCGCTGGCGTACGACGCGTTCCACCCGCTCCACCAGGTTCCGGGCGGCATGATATCTAACTTTCGCTTTCAGCTTGGGAATCTAGGCAAGCTCGACAAACTCCACGCCGTGCTCGAAGAAGTGGCGCAGGTGCGCTCGGAGTTCGGCTACCCGATCATGGTCACGCCGTATTCGCAATTTTTCGGCGTGCAGGCCGCCATCAACGTCATCGTCGGCGAGCGCTATAAGGAAATCACCGATGAAGTGATTCTTTACGCGCTCGGCTTCTGGGGCGAAGAAGAAGCTGCGTCCATCGAGGCCAATTTAAAAGACCGCATCCTGAGCCGGCCGCGGGCAAAAGAGCTGAGCCGAATGAAACCGCCGGAGTTGTCGCTCGACGAATTTCACGCCAAGTTCGGCGGCGCCGGAGTCTCGGACGATGATGCGTTGCTCAACTACTTCGCCGGCGACGAATATGTTGCCGCGATGAAGGCGGCCGGCCCGGTGCGGGAATATGTCAGTGGTGTTGCGCCCTTGATGGGACTGATCGAGCGCTTGGCGGCTCAAAAAGACCGCCAATCCTTAGACTTCCAACGTCCAGGTCTGAAGCTCCGCCTGCGTTGCTTGTAGTGCCGCGAGTGCCGGGATATGCTTACTGCAATGCCTTATTGCGCCACCGTCGTCCGGGTGATTGTCATCGCTCTGGCGGTTAATTTGCTGTTCAGTCTGCCACCTCCGCTTACCGGAGCAGACGACCTGAGCCGCGGTCAATCCCGGGGGGTGGTCTCCATCGCCGTCGGCAACGAAACCGAACCGTTCGACTGCAGCCGCCTCGTTCGGCGCTATTATAACAATGCTCCCACCGCCGATTTTTGTCCGGTCTCTTTCACGGCGTCCTTTTTCTGGTTTCACAGCGACACCCATTCAGTCGCCGAACCGCGCAAACTTTTCCAACTGAACGTCGTTTTCCTAATCTGACTTTACCCGCCGCGGATCCGAGCTTCTTTTGGCACCGCCGTTCATCTCGGCCAGGCTGGTGCCTTGCCAATAAGTTAGAAATCTCCGCGATGACGACCCACGGGGGTACGTTGCGGCAAGTTGTTAAGGAGAAAAACATGGAAGATATGCCTATTTGGTTCAAGATCGCAATTTACGCAACCGTCGGTATCACGGCCCTCTATACAGTATGGGGTGTCATTCAATCGCTCATGCAATCCTGATCCGCCGATAAAGTTCAAGGTTCAATGTTCAACGCGCGTCGGGAGATTGGCGAACGAATGCCGGATTCCAAGTGCGAAATGTTGAACCTTGAACTTTGAACCCGCTTCTTCCTTCCCCGACGCTATTCAAGCTTGCTATTTTTACCTCGTGGCGCGAATATACCGGAACCGCGCCACACTCGGAATCGCGCGTTTAAGATTTTCTGTCGCCGAGGAGATTTTCCACCGTGAAGTTCGGTTATTATATTCTTAACACTTACGTACCCGAATTAGACGGTGAAAGCCCGGAGCTCTATGCCCATTGGCTTGAGCAAATTGACGCCGCCGAAGACCTCGGCTTCGACTCCCTCTGGGTCACCGAGCATCATTTTCGCTATTTCGGCGGTATGATGCCAAGTCCATCGGTGATCCTCGCCGCCGCCGCGCAACGGACAAGAATACTGCGCCTGGGCGCCTCGGTATCGATCTTGCCGATGCATAACCCGCTACGAATTGCGGAAGAATTTGCCATGGTGGATCTGCTTTCCAACGGGCGGCTGAACTTCGGCGCGGGCCGGGGCATGCATCCGACGGAGTATGCGGTATTCGGCTACGAATGGAGCAACGCTCAGAGCCGCCTGCCCGAGGCGCTTGATATCGTGATCAAGGCCTGGACCGGCGGTGAATTCGAATGGAAGGGACCCTATTATCAATTTCCCAAGCTCAACGTCTATCCGAAACCGCTGCAGAAACCACACCCGCCGGTTTACATTACGGCAAACCGCGAACTGGAGAATTTTCAGATGATCGGCCGGCGCGGCCATCACTTGATGACGCTGCCGTGGGTCGCCACCAACGAACTGCAGGCCCCCCGCGTGCGCCATTATCAGGACGCTTTGCGCGCCGCCGGACATTCAGTGGATGACAAAGAGGTCTTCGTCATGTACCCGGTTTACGTCGGCGATGACGACGCCCAGGCGCATGCCGAGGTGATCGACCACTGGCAGCGTTGGCGCGTCTTTGCCCTCGCAGCGCTTGACCTCGATCCGAGCAAAGGCGAGGCCTACGACAGAGTCTTCAACCACTTGGAATACAACGCGATGGTGCGCGACTGCCGCGGCGTCTTCGGCGGCCCCGAAACCTGCGCGCGCATTTTGCACAAGATCATTGAAGTAGTCGGCGTCACCCATATCGGCTTGACCTTTCACTTCGGCGGTCTGAGCCAGGGCAAGGTACTCAAATCGATGGAACGCTTCGCGCGCCAAGTGCGGCCCGCGCTGTGACGCGGCCCGTTTCGTAGCGATCATTCCTTCTCATCCGCCATAGAAGAGAGCGATTTTGGCGCCTTGCGTTTTCATTATCATCTTAGTGCTCGGGTTTCTCGCACCGGCCTGTGCCACGCCCAAAGCCGAGCGAAATCTTCGCGCCGGTGGCGACATAACCAAGCATGTCTTTGTCATCCATAACAAATGGCATGCGGCCATTGTTACGAACCGGACAGATATTGGCGCCGCAGAAATGCCGGAGCTGGTGTATTTTCCCGGCGCTGAATATATTGAAATCAGCTGGGGCGATGCCGATTTCTTCCCCGCCGCCGAAAGCGGCATCGGCGTGGCTCTGAAAGCGGCTTTTTGGTCGAGCGGCAGCGTGCTCCATCTGGTCGGCTTCAGCGGCGCGGTGAAAGATACTTACAGCGGAGCGGAAATAATCGCGATCGGCCTAACCGAGCAGGAATTCCGGCGATTGATCGGTTTCGTATCGGCGGAGTTTCGGCGCCAACAGCCGGGTCGCCCCGCAACACCCAGTCCCGGACTTTTTACGCACAGCCGTTTTTTTCCCGCCAACGGCAAATTCAGCATACTCAGGACTTGCAACACCTGGGTAGCCGAAGCGTTCAGCGCCGCAGGCTTGCCCGTCAGCCCGGGATACGTCTTTACGGCGGGAAATCTGGCTAGCCAGATCAAAGAGTTTGCAACCGTCAAGTGATGGGCGGGCGCCACGGCCACAGCAGATAACGAATCGCAGGACTCGCAACGGAATTGTTGACGCCGAAATTCGATGGAGCGCCCCGATAGATTATGGTATCCTTCTTGCGAAGGCATCTTCGGAAAGCACGTCATGGCTGAATCAACAGAGCTCCGTTTTGCACTCGCTCTACTAATTTATTTGGCTGTTCTACAAAGCTGTGGAGTTTCTCCCACACCACAGCAGCCGGCGTCGTCCCCGTCTACGGATATTACGGATGTCGAAACGGAACCTTTCGAACAGGTCGATTCGACTGGGGTTGCTAAACTCGCCCCGCCTGCCAAAGAGAGCAAAACTCTAACCGTCAAGTTGCCGACCAAGCCGTCGCCGCCAGAAGTTCCGCCGGAATCGATCGTCAGTTCGCCGGCGGCGGATGCGGTCGTGAAGGGCCTCAAATACGATACCGTGATCTCACAAAGGGCCGCGCCGGTTCCCGGCAATAACGGTTGGCAATACCGCAAAAATCCGCAAGGCCAGATCGTCGGCTTTGAATTCTCCAATCGGGGTGGAAACCGAATCCTGCCCGAACGCTATGACATCGGCAAGAACAAGCATTTTACCAGGGATTTTCAGTTTCGCTTCGACGACCGTGCCAGACAAGACATCCATTTTAGTATCACAGACTGGGCCCCGTCCCGCGACAAGCAGTTTCGCTTGAGTGAACTGATGAACAGCGTCCTGCTATTTTTCCCGCGCATCTTCGTTCCAGCCATCGCCGCTGTTGGCTCAAGCTCCATTGTCACCCTACCCACCGGGGAGAAAGTCGAATTCGACGCCAAGACCCATGAGATCGTTAGCGGCGTCTTCATGGAAGCGCCAGTCGCCTTGGGCGCGCCGCGCTTTCCGAGCATCGAATACACCGGCAAAGGGGTGGCGGTGCGGGCTGACGCGCGGGGCAACGACCCGCGCATCGCGAGCCTGGCAACGATAACAACCGGATCGCCGGATCCTAATTGCGCCCAAGGAGAACGCTGCAACCGATGCCAGGTGCCGGCCCGGGAGCTTTGGGAACAGAAGGGAGCGGTCCGCTTCAAGTTCCCCACCGACAGGGAATTTGATCGCTACCTGCGCGCGCGCTGCGGCTTCGGTTTGCCGCTGCCGCCCGTCGCATTAGTCAATCAGGTGTCAAGAAAATCGCCCGCCGATCAACCGTAGCCGAAGGCATATCGCGTGATGCCGCGGGGCTCGTTGGCCCCGGCATAAACAGTTGGACAAGCGGCCCGAGTCTTAGTAAAGAGTCTCTGAGAGCATTTCTTTCCGAGGCGAGAACATGGCTTTGCACTATGGAGTGTTGCGCGGCCGCGTCGACATTTTCAAACGCGAAGATGATCGCAACACGCCGCATCTGCAAATAAAAGTCATCGACGGCCAGAACCAGGCTTGGCGCATCGCCGTCAATGTTTTGTCCGGCGATCAATCGCGACTAGTTTTTCACCGCGTCGATCCGCTGCAAAGCCATCCGGTACTCGCCGGCCTCGCTCAACTCGCGAACGGCTTTACGGCGATTTCCGCGCCGAGTCGATCCGCAGCCAGTACTTTGGATTATTTCCGAGCACCGCTATTTGACTGGCCTACCGGAGTTGCAGTGCCGTCGACGGGACCGGGCGCCGACGACGATCTGCAAGACATGTTGTTGACCTATCTGAAACAACTGCGCGATCAGAGCGGCGAGATCTTCGCCTTCGGTGCCAAGTTTCCCGAGCCCGGGGAGGCTCCGAGCCTGAGGCCCATCGATAATCAATTCAAAACAAAACAAGGTATCCATGACATTCACATGAACCAGGGTAACCCAGCGGGGCCGTTCGCCAAGGATAATGGCGTGTTTCAAGATGGCGGACTAATTCTAAAGTTTGCCAACCGCCATATGGGCCTGTTTCTGCGCTTTCAAACTCAGTGGTTGCCGACGGATGATGTTACAGGCCATCGCTCGCCTAACGCGCAGCCTGTCCCCCCCGGCGGGCCACCCCCAACCGGCGGTGAACCGGTTCCACAGCCAATTCCGAGTCCCATCGGCGACCCCGATATATATATCGAGCGCGCGCTGATCAATCCTGCCGGCGACGATGTTGGCAAGGAAACCGTGGTCCTGGGAAACGCTACGACTGAAGCGGTAGATATCAGCGGTTGGCGAATCATCGACAAGAACAACAATTTTGAAACGCTTCAGGGCACCTTGGCCCCGGGAGAATCGTTGCGCATCCTGCTCACCGGCACCGGCGCGCAACTCGGCAATAGCGGCGGCACAATTTCTCTAGTGAACCGAACCGGCACGCGAGTGCACTCGGTCAGCTACGCTAAAGACGATATCGGCAAACAAAGCCGCTACATCAGGTTCAATACATAAACTGACAATAGAGGAGACGATTATGTCGAAACATCTGGTAATCGATGCCGATGGTCATTGTAACGAACCGGATACCGGTCTGGCGAAGTTCATGCCGAACGAGATCGCTCACCTGGCGCCCAATCGCGTCACCGACAGCTCCGGCTATTCGCACCTCATGATCGAAGGCCGTTTGGCAGGAAGGCGGCGTTGGGGCGGTGGCGCGGACCGGGGCGCCGTTTTCGCCGATCACATCGAGCGCAGCCGGCCGGGCATGACTGATGCGGTCAAGCGGCTGCCAGACATGGACGAAGAGGGCATCGACGTGGCGGTCATCTTTGGCACCTCCATCGCGTTGATGGTCAACGGCATGGCGGATAAACCGCTGGCGGCGGCAGTTTGCCATGCGGTTAACCGGTGGCTCGTCGAAGAATATCTGGTGGTCGATCCCAAGAGGCTAAAGGGCGTCGGCTTGATTCCGGTGCAGGACCCACCGGCTGCGGTGAAAGAGTTGGAATTCCTGGCAAAGCATCGAAGCATCGTCAGCGCCATGCTGCCGACCAATGTTTATGGCATCAATTTAGGTCACCGTATGTTCGACCCCGTTTACAGGGCGGCACAGGATATCGATCTGCCGCTGTCCGTCCACCCTCAGACTGAACATGATGGCCAATACGGCGTATGGGGTGTCATGGGCGCGGGCAGCGAGCGCATGGAGAAATACAGCTACGTCCACATGACCTCGTTTCCCTTCGAATTGATGATCGCGCTCATGCACATGATCGGCGAAGGCGTGTTCGACCGTTATCCGAAGCTCAAAGTCGGATTCATGGAAGGCGCCTGCGGTTGGATCCCCTTCTGGTCGGAGCGCCTCGACGAGCACTATGGGAAATTGCGCCCGCAGTGGCCGCTGCTCAAGCGCAAGCCGTCGGAAATCATCCGCAGCCCGCAAGTCTGCTTTACCTGCGAGCCGGAAGAATCGATCTTGCCCTATGTGCTCGATACTATCGGCATAACTCAGGTGATGTACGCTTCCGACTACCGCCACTGGGACTCGGAATTTCCCAACTCCGTGCGCGAAGTGGAAAAGATCGAAGGCATGACCGACGACAAGCTGCGCCATGTGCTCGGCGCCAACGCGCTCCGCTTCTTCGGCTTGAAACCCGACGATCTGCCGGCGCGATAGTCGCACGCGCGTTGCGCAACGGCTTGCCGTTCCATTCGTTTTAATTTAATTGTTCAAGGCGGAACTCGGGACGGCTTGAACGTTTTGAAATGATTGAACGTGTTCTAGGTTAGGCGAAACATTCGAAATAATCGGTGCCGACGAACTGGACCGCCGGCTTCGAACTTCGCTGCGAGGCTCCCTTGCGCGCGAGGTAACCATTGAAAACGCAAAGCCCTACTCCGTGAAAGTGACATAGTTCGTGTTCGTCACTCGCGTTGCGCGTCAGCCCAAGCACGACCACGGCCATTAGTCTTCCACCACCGACACCGCCGCTTCAACGCCTTTCTGTTTAAGGATTTCCATATACTGGCGGTGGATCTCCGCGGGCTCTTGGTCCATCGGAATCATCGTCCAAAGCGGGTTGCGGAAACGGTCATGGCTGTATTTTGGGCTGTCGCCGCGCATTGCGAAGTGGCGCATGGTGCTCTTGCCGGTGTTGAAGTGGCCATGCCACATGAGATCGTCCGGCGAATAAACCGTGCCAGCCTTGAATTCATGGCGCGCGCGCTCCTCTCCGTCTTTCCATAACACCACGTAGCCTTCGCCTTGGGTAATTATGATCACCGCGCCCGGCCCGTGACGGTGAAACGTGCTGCGGCAGCCCGGCGGGAATTCGGACACATGGCACCCATAGGTCGTATCCGCCAATGTATAACGCATATGCTTTACGCCGTTTCCCTTCATCGGAAAATCATCGAGGGAAAATTTATTGACGTCGGGCACCAGGTTGGTTTCCCAATAACGGTCGGTGACATGTTTGTTGTAGCGCAGAAAATCGTCCCCTGAGTGAAAGCGGTCGCGAAAATTGAAAGGGTTGCGGAAAATGAAATCCTCATTGTGAAAAATGTTAATCATGCGCGGCAGCGTAGTGCCGCCAAACAGCCGCACGGGCTCGTCGCGCGAGCCGTTGAAGTGCTGGTAGGACGAATTCAGCGGAATTGCGAAGACCGCCCCCGCTGCCCACTCGAAGCTAACCTTGGCGCCGCCGTCCTGCCAGACAGCCGTCGCCCCACGCCCTTTGGCAACATAGATAATCTCCTCGAACAGATGGCGCTGGGGCAATGTCTCACTGCCCGGTGCGATCTCGCAAACATACGCGTCGGTTTGTTGCTGGTGCGAAAGATTCAAAAAACATCCGCGCGCACCCATCCGCTCCCAACGCCCTAACTCCAGCGTGAGTACGTCGCCGATGACGTTTCCTTTGACGACCGGAATACCTTCCTTGGCCTGCAATTGGTCGTAAGGCGTGGGCCCGAAATCGAGATGCTCGCGAAACGGTAACAGCATAACTCGGCGCTCCTTGGGAATGCGTCCTTCTTAACGGCAAAGACCAATGCCCGATTCATAATTCATTTGGGCGTCTTTGTCATCGGTTATCGGCCCAAAAAGCAGCGTCGCGGGGAACGATGACACCCGGGCAATAAAGAAGAAGCGAAACGAACTATGGAGGTTTTCGAGAAATTCCGCCGGAAAATACCGCGCGGGCCGCTGTTCAAAGTTCAAGGTTCAACCCGAATTCCGCAGTTGCGCTACCAACCGCGAGGCGGAACCCCATCCGTAGCAAAGTCGATGGGTTTCTGGCTCTGAGCAGACATCTATCAGCGGTGCTTGGATGGAACGTTAAGGCTCGTGACAGCGAAGTGCGTAAGCGCGAAATGACTTCGAAATTTCACAGTTGGACGCCTTCGCTACTCCAGGATTCCACCTCGCTCCCGGGCGCCAGTTTAACTGCTGAATCGGTTCAATGTCTGCTCTGAGCTTGTCGAGCGGGTTCAACGTCTCGGATCAATAGTCCGAACCTTGAACTCTGAACCTCGAGCTGGAATTCACTCTGACGATGTACAGGCGGATCAATATTCCGATTGGCTCGGCTGCCGGATTTGCTGTCGATTGCGCTCAATGGTGCGCTGGTTTTGCTGAATTTGCTGCTGATTGGCTTCGGATTGATCCTGACCCTGCATATAGTCGCCGACCAGCGCGCCGGCGCCCAGGCCCAATCCGCCGCCGATTGCAGCGCCAACCCCTGACCGTCCCATCGTCGCCCCGACGATACCACCAGCCGCCGCACCGCCGACGGCTCCGATGGCGGCGCCTTTTTCTCTCGTGGTTAAATCCCCGCCTGCGCAGCCGGCTAGGCCCAGCGCAAACAAGCCCACCAGAATAATTTGCTTGGAATGATTTTTCGTAATTTTGCCCATTGCCCCCTCGCCTTCAACTGAATTGTCTTATGAAGCTATAGCCCTTCTTGGGGCTACTTCATGAGCAACGCCCATGCCAGATCTTTCTTAGGCATTTTCGAAGACTTTCAGGCCATCAAAGTCCGATCCGGAATGATGACTAATGACAGATTACGACGAATTGCGAGTCAGGCGCACGACTGTGCGCTGCGCCTTGTGCTCTCACGGGGGCTTGAAGCGGGTTATTTTCAGTGGCCATGGCCGTCGAGGACGGCCATGGCTGCGCGGCAGCAAAGCACATCCTGTTCGACGCGATTGGCGCCGGCAACGCCGACCCCGCCGACGATCACAACCCCGCCGAGGATGGGCAAACCACCAGCGACGGGCATGATATGGCCGCGGTGTGAAATCGCCATGCTGCGCAACCAGGGCTGCTTCGCTTCGGCCGCCAATTCCGCCGTAGGCATGTGAAAGGCGGCCGCAGTATAAGCTTTGTTGAAAGCCAGCTCGGCGGAATTGCCGTCGGCGCCGCTCATTTTGCCTACGGCAATGGGCGCGCCGGCTTCGTCCACTACCACGGCGCTTACGGCCAAGCCGAAAAGCTCCGCATATTCGTGCGCGGCCCGCACCATGGCCCACGCCGTTTCGAAGGAGACCGGACCCACAGGCGCTTTGTTCTTACGGAAGAAAGCGGCATTGACCTCAATAGAACCCGCGTGCTCGGCGGGAATGTCAATGTCCTTGAAGATCGCGTCCACCGGGCAAACGATTTCGCACTGCTCGCAGTCGATGCACACTTCGGGGTCGATGTAAAACTGCGGAGCGCCGGGCGTGGTATGGATGCAAGCCACCGGACAGACGTCCACGCAAGCGCCGTCATTGGTGCATAGACTGGTTATAATGTAAGGCATTCAGCTTCCTCTTATGCAAAATGCTTTAAACGACTTGTACGGGTTTGCCTTCGATAAACTGGCCCTGAGCACGTCGAAGAAAACGTTTTGAACCCCGCGTAAAGACATGGCCTGCTAACCATCCGGCGCCAGCGGCATATCGGTGCGGATAACGTTTGCCACGTGCACTTTGCTGCCGAATTTTTCCGTCACTAATCTTCCGTTGCCGTTTAGTCGCCCCAATCCTGCCGCAGCGGCCAGCTTCTCAGCGTCCGGGTCCGGTGCGGCGGTAGCGCGAAAACCCAATTCTCTAATCCATGCGCTCAGGACAAAGGTGATGAATAGCCCATTTTGGACCGGCACCTGGCCGCCAACGCCCCCCGCCTTGCGCGGGTCATAATCGGCGCGAACCGCGCAGATTACGGCGAAGGGGTAGGATGCATCCTTGCCGGCATCGTTTGAATTTAATTTGACGATGCCCGTCATTTCGGCGCCAAAGTACTGGGCCATGCCTTTGACGTGGCTCGAGGTGATTTCGGGAGTATGCAGTTCGGCCCTCGTCGGAAAAACGTTGCCCTCCGGCGCGTTCCGAATCATCTCAGTTACCAGATTGGCAAGATCCGCAGGAGGCGTGTTAATGAAAAAATCCCAGTAGGGATCGTCCTTGTGAGCGTCTTTGCCGATCCAGGGTATCTTCAGGGGGCCAAACCGCACGGCCTCTAGTCCCGCTTGACGAACCGGTTAGTGTTCTCTTTCAACGGAGCATAGTAACCCGCGTTTCCGGCCACGTCTGCCGACTGGCCCTTGCCTTCGTGCGACGCGGTGCAGCCGGCCACCGTGCATGCCTGATCCCCAGGCTTGATTCCGGAATCGTAGCTGAGCCAGCGCACGCGAGTGGCCCGCGTAACACCCCAGAATTTGTCGTCGATCCACTTTAGCGCTCGCACCAACGCGGGGCGCAAGGAAAA
This sequence comes from Binatia bacterium, assembly GCA_036555515.1. GTDB lineage: Bacteria > Desulfobacterota > Binatia > UBA9968 > UBA9968 > DATACQ01. The sequence goes on along the minus strand of DATBLC010000346.1, from coordinate 73,940 downwards.
CGGCGATGTATGGAGAGACCAGACTGCCAGGCTATGCCACCAGACGTTGGGCTTGCTAAACGGGCAAACGGCGGCGCAGGTAAGACAGCTGCCCCAATAATCATGAACGTACGGTCGCAGCTTGTAACAGGTGAGCCAATTGATTTTGTATTTTTCGATGCCGTTGTGGACGACTTTGTCGCCGAATGGAATACTGTTGGTGGGACAGGTGTTCGCGCACTTGCGGCAAATTTTGCAGAAGTCCTCGACGCCGATATCCACGGGCGCGTCCGGCACCAGCGGCAGATCGGTAAGGATCGGATCCGGCATGTGGATACGGGCACCGAAATTCTTGTTGATCACCAGCCCGTTTCTACCCAGTTCGCCTATGCCTGAGGCCACGCCGGCCGCCTGGGGCGTGACCACCCCGCGCAGCGCCGTATAGCCTAACTCCTTTATGTACCCCTCCATCGCCTTCAGGATGAGAACCCCTTTCATTTGTGAGACATGGTACGCGGCATCGCCGATGTGGTGGCGGTGGGCTTGAAGCTTATTGTAATCCCACGCTGTCGTCATCTGGATGATGTAGGGAAATCGCCGCACCAAATCCTCGGCGCTGTCCTGCTGGTAGGCGTCTTCCGCTGTCCCATCCTGAACGTAACGGCTGCCGGCGTACAAGAAGGAGGGGTGTGCTTTAGCGATGCCGATGACATCGGCTCCCATATAGTGCGCAACGGTCTTGATGTGGCGCGTCATCGCTGCGGGATCGTCCACCGAGATTCGCCTAGGATTGACCTTTCCCTTGCTCGACCGGTTGATCACGTTGGTCAAGAATTGTCTCCGGTCGGCGAAGTGATTCGGGGCCGAGACCCGTGTCAAAGGGTCCTTCGAGACGGTGTTGCGATACCAGTTGAAAAGCGGCTTGCCGAGTTCGCCACGCTGGTTTTTAGGATGGGGCGATTGGTTCATGTCGACGTTGACATGGGGCCCGACGAATCGGACCGATCGCCCGAGATAAGGCGGAGGTGGAATGTCGGCTTGCCTGCTGTTGGCGCCGTTCGTGCCGTTAGTGCCATTCAATACTGTGGTTTCTTTTGTCTCGCTTACAGACATATGAATCCGTCCTTTCTCATTTGCGTACGCTTAAACGGTCGCACATTGAACTTTGATTCGAACCGCCCCGCGATCACGCGTAGGAGGCCATCGCCACTTCGGCGCAACGCTGGTCTTGCTCGTCGGTGCCGCCCGCGACGGCGACGGCGCCGACCACGTTACCACCCTCGACAATTGGCAGCGCGCCGCCGCCGGGCATTATGCGGCCGCTGCTCGACACTACTAGACTTTGAAACCACGACTGCCCCGCCACGCTCGCCAAATCCTTGGTCGGTTGCTGAAAACTTGCCGCAGTATAAGCCTTATTCAGGGCAATCTCCACGGTGATCGGCCGGGCCTTGTCCATGCGCCCGAGCGCGATCATGCGCCCGCTCTGGTCAACCACCACCGCCGTCACCGCAATGTCCAACTGCGCCGCCTGCGCATGGGCGCTGCGGACCATCTCTATCGCTTTTTCTCCCGGAATAGCCATCGTTGCTTGTGCTCCTCCGCGGTCTCAAATTCCACCCTCCTAATTTAACAGGAAATAGTATGCACCCGTCAAGCTCTCAGTTAAAATTATCCAAAAGAAGGCTGACAGGGTCCCAATGGCTCGGCGCGGTCGCGCCGGCCAAGGAGTTTGTGACGCCAATTTTTCGACTGCGCGATTTCGCGGCCGCAGAGTTGCGCTCGGTGAGGCGATAGTGTTAAAAGCGAACAGCAAGTGGGAGGTGATCCATATGAAACTTTTCTCGTACCAACCTTGACCTTACGCTCACAGGACAAGGCTTGTCCTGGCCGAAAAGCGAATTCCGCACGATCTCATCGAATGCGATCTAAAGAACAAATCGAAGGAGCTATTGGATCTCAACCCCTACGGCAAAGTCCCGGTGCTGGTGGATGGCGCTGCAGTGGTCTATGAGTCGGCGATCATCAACGAGTATCTCGAAGAGAAATATCCTGATCCCCCGCTCATGCCCAAAGACCCGATGCAACGCTCGCGAGCGAGAATCTGGATTGATTACGCGAATACGCGCTTGCAGCGCGCCGGCGGTAACATTGCTCATGATTACCAGGTCGAAAAGTCAAAAGAGGAGTTGAAGCAATATCTCGCCACTCTGGACCAGGAGATGCGGAATCGCGAGTACATTGCCGGTGACTATTCGCTCGCTGACATCACGTATATCCCGTTCTTTACCCGGCTCGCCCGCTACCAGGCGACCATCGACGGCAGCGTGCCTCATGTCAAGGCCTGGATGGAGCGGCTGCTGGCCCGGCCCACGGTGCGGGATACGCCGTAAGAACTGGGTTCAAGGTTCAATGACCAGTCCACCTTGAACGTTGAACCTTGAACAGCGCGAAGCGCTCTACAGCGTCTTCAAATACTCGATCAAAGCGTTCTTCTCAGCGGCAGGCAAGTCCGTGCCGAATTCATGGCCGTGGTTGCCGCTAGCGCGTTCGCTGACATCGAATTTCGTCCCCGCCCGCTCCGCCTCCGGACCCTGTGTTATAAAGCCCACCTCGACGGGATCGTAAACGTCGTAGCCGCGGTAAAAAACCTTGGGGCGCTCAGCCACAGGCTTGAGCATATCGCGCAGCGTTGGCACCGACCCGTTATGAAGATAGGGTGCGCGTAGCCAGATGCCGTCGAGGAATGCCGCGATGTATCCGCTCGGCTCAATCTCCACGAGACCCTTTCGTTCGATGCCGAAGCCGCGCACCACCTTGTTCGATTCGATGGCCGCCTGCTTACTCCAGGTGCCGAGGCGCTCGCGGTCGGTGCCAACCTCGTCCACGGGTACGCGCGTCCCGGTGCGCTCGCTTGCATGACACCGCGCGCAGTTGCGGTCGAAAACTTCCTTGCCGGTTTTGGCTAAAGCTTCGTTGATCGGAAAAGGATACTTAGGCGCGGATAGTTCGCCGAGATATTTCTCGAGCCAGGCCACATGCTCTAGGAAATCCTCCCTGCTATGCGGCTCGGCGCCGAGTAAGCCGAGCGCGGAATCGATAATCACGGAGTGGGCGTCGTGGCTGTCGCCGGCGAGATTCATGAGCATACCCTTCTCCGGCTTGTACTTCTTGAGGTTCCAGACCGACGGCATGTCCGTGGGGCCTATACTGTTGTCCATGGGAACACGGAGCATGAAATATTTGGTCAAATTCATGGCATCATCGCGGCCCCGGCCCCACAGTGGAAAATCGGCGCGATAGACCCACTTAAACTGTTCCTCCCGTTCCAGCAGGCGCTTTTTGGTTATCGGAATCAGCAGATAGCGGTAAATCAGCCGGTCAATCAATGACAGCTTGGTGTGCCGGTCGATCTCGCCAAGGATCTGATCAGGATTAAACCTTGGATCCTTCGCGCAATCGACCACGAAGCGAAAAAACGCCTGGAGGTTGAGCGTATGGGTGGGGCCCGCGGGCACGAAGATCGGAGGATCATTAGGACCTTTGCGGTAGCTCGCCGTATGGCAAGAAGCGCAGTTGTTGGCGACCCGCGGAAAGCCGATAACTTTCTTGGTAAAACCGATAGGGAGTTCCTGTCCCTGTTCCCACAACACGCCCAACGAAGCGTAGCCGCCGGGTCCGGGCAACTTGTCCGCGAAAAGGCGCGGCAACACATACCATATCCAGTAAGGTACACCGGCGTCATGTTCCGCGCCGATGGAACCATACTTGAAGCGCATTTCCGGCGTGGACATCACCCGCGCGGGTTGCGGTTCCTCGCGGAAAAATTTATACCACCCGACTGCGCCTCCGAAGGCAACCAGTACGAGTATTAGCAGCAAACCGATTTGCCACCAGGATCCCTTTTTCTTGGCGTCGGCCATTTTTCTTCCTCCGAACCACCCTGCCTCAACTCGCTGCTAAAAATACTCAATACACTTCACGAAGGCCTCCATTTCGAGGCGTGAAAGCCGCTGGCCAACAAGTTTTCGCCGAGCCTGTCGGCGTCCACGGCGTTCATCGGTAACCCTCGCAAACGCACCCTATCGGCGATGAGACGGCAGCGGCGAAAGACCTCAGAATTCTAGAGCGAAGTCGATGAGCCGCTTTTTCCCGAAATATACTTTTCCCAGATATAGATTAGGCCCAATTTGGCGAATTTCATCACGAATCCACTTTGCGACCAGTGAGGTTTCTGAATAGTCGAGAACGATGCACTCCTTGCCGTCGAGCCAACTAGGCGCTTTGTACACTTTAGCGATAATAGCGTTCAGCCCAAGGCTGGTGATCCGGTTCTTCAGCACGCCCTTCTTGGCATCGAACACTTTGCCCTGCCAGGCAAAGTGATTGACGAAAGAGGCGACGTCCTTGGTATACTTCGATCCCGGCGCGACAATCGCCGTACCGTCGGCTTCGCCGCTTGGAATTTTTCCAGAAGTGCTTTTTTTGAAAAGCTCGTCGAGATCATTTTGCGACATCTCCAAGAGTTGCGCCACAGTGTACGCCATGACTGACCCCCTTCGTGCATATTAGCCAACGGCTCATGCCGATCGCGGCCGGATTGTCAGATATTCGAATTTACTGCCATCTAATCGCACAGCCGGGCATTGGGAGTCAAGAAAATTGCGCGGCTGTCGGAGCGGCAGTGAGGATCGTCGAACCAACTTGATGGCGGCACAATGCAGGATTGCCGGCGCGGCGCGCTATCCTTGCTCCCAGAGATCCTCAAAAAGCTGCACCGAGCCGGGGGCAAAGCCGGCGTAGTGATTGTTGAAAAAAGCTTAGGTCTTGATGCCTTTATCCGTGATCTTCTTCAGCTCCGTCAGCCAAATTTTCATTTCATCCCTCTTGTCTTCGATCACCCGATCCCACTTCATGGTCTTGCTCTCGACGGCTTTGCGGTCGCCGATGAAGCGCGCGTAGAAAAAATCGGAGGTGACGAGATCCAGTGCTTTGGCGAGGGTATCGATGCGCGGCATCCAGGCTTGCGCGACTAGAGCGAAGGCGACTGAATGCTCGCGCAGCAATTCCAGAAAATCCCAGCTGATCCACTTCTTATTGCGAATCTCCAGGGCAAAGTGAAAGTCTTTGGGCAGCGTTTTCAAGAACGGTCGCAGCAGTTTCTCGAACGGTTCGCGGGACGCGAAAGCATCTTTGTTAAGGGAAACTGCAGCAGCAAAGGCCCGAGACGGTCGCCGAGCAACTCAATGTTTGACAGAAAGGTTGTGAACTCGGACTGGCAATAGTGCAAGTCTTTTTCATGGGTGATCACGCCGGGAACCTTTACGGCGAAGCTAAATCCCGGCGGGGTTTTTTCGCGCCAGCCGGTTACCATGGAGCGCGGTGGAATACTGTAGTAGGTGGAATCGATCTCCACGGCGCGAAACCGGCGCGCGTAGGCTTGAATGAACTGGCCCCGGCTTGAGATTGGCGGAATAGAATGGTCCAACCCAACCCGCACTCGACCAACTCGAGGTGCCGAGTAATAGGTTATCGGGCATTGGCATGGAATCTTTTCACCACATTGCCGTTGAGATATTGGCTCATTGCCCGAGAGCGAAGAGGTTTAGTCCTCGGCGGCTACGCTTTCGAATAAGCGGAGCTGAAAAATCGGGACTCCGCTAATGGCGGAACCCGGCGTTTCAAGGGATGAGACCCAGCCCACGGCTCGACGAACGGCCGTTGCACCTACACGTTGACCACGACCACGCCTTTTGGTTCAAGGTAGTAGTCTAGAGCCTCGGGGCCATGCTCGCGGCCGACGCCGCTGGATTTTACGCCGCCGAACGGCAGCTCGTCGTAGCCATAGTGCAGCGAGTTGACCCAGACGTTGCCGGCCTGAAGTTTGTCGATGGCTTTGTTGGCATTCAATAAATTGCGCGTCCAGATCGACGAACCCAGGCCGAACTCGGACGCGTTGGCCTTTTCGAGCGCTTCGTCGAGAGTCTTGAACGTATAGACCGGGAGGGCCGGGCCGAACACTTCTTCCTTCGTCATGCGCGCGTCGTCCGGCACGTTGCTCATCAACGTCGGCAGATAAAAGAATCCGTTGTCGAAGTCGTCGCCCTTGGGCCGCTCACCGCCAAATAGAGTTTTCGCGCCCCTGGCTTTGGCGTCTTCGACTTGGTCTTCGATCTCCTGGCGCTGCGAGCCCAGGTGGATCGGACCCATGCGGGTTTCTTTGCTCACGCCGTTGCCGACGGTCTTCTTTTTGAGAATTTCCACTAAGCCGCCAATGAAATTATCCGCCACAGACTCCTGAAGAAACAGACGTTTCACGCCGAGACACATCTGGCCACAGTTAAAATAGCGCCCAACGTCCGCCATTTTCATCGCCAAGTCGAGGTTGGCGTCTTCCATAACGATCATCGGATCGCTGCCGCCGAGCTCCAAAGTGACGCGTTTGATTTCCCGGCCGGCGACTTCCATGACGTGGCGGCCGACTGGGGTGGATCCCGTGAATGCGATCCGGCGAATGCGCGGATTACGCAACAGCTCTTCGCCGACGCTGCCGCCGGGACCGGTAACGATATTTACCGTACCTTTAGGCAAAGTCTTTTGCGCCTTGCCTTCGCCAAAGGTTGCTTGTGATATCAGTTCGATCACTCGGATCGTCGCCAGCGGCGTCGTGCTCGCGGGCTTTATAATAATCGTATTGCCCGCGGCTAACGCCGGGCCGAGTTTGGTGCCCATTAGCGTCAGAGGAAAATTCCACGGCACGATCCCGCCACATACACCGATGGGCTGGCGCACGACCATGCCATATGCATTTTTCTGCGGCAGCGGCACGTGCGAGCCGCGCACTTTGGATGCGAGGCCGGCGTAGAACTCCAGGCCGTGCACCAGGTGATGAATCTCTAACCCGGCTTCGAACAAAGTCTTTCCTTGCTCTTGGGTCAACAATTGGGCGATCTCGCCGGTATTCTTTTTGATCAACTCGCTAGCGTTCAAGAGCGCGTTGCCTCGGTCTTCGGGAGAAACGTCCGACCATACTTTGAACGCGTCTTCCGCGGCCTGGATCGCTTGTTGCACGTCCTTATCGTTCCCCTGGGGCACGTTATCTACTGTCGCTCCGGTGGCAGGGTTGCGCACCTCAGTGGTATTCTTGGTTACAGAGTCGCACGATTCGCCTCCGATCAACATCTTGGCCATTAGCTGCCCTCCAATGGAAACTGGTTGAATCTAAATCTGTCTATTTACCCTTGAATTGCGCGGTTCTTTTCTCGAGATAGGCCTTCACGCCCTCTTGTCCGTCTTCGCTGCCGAATGTTTGCGCCAGCAGTTCGCGCTCGAACGCCAGACCATCGGGTAACGACAGCTCAAGCCCGGTTTGAATAGCACGTTTCACTTTGCCCACGGCGAGGCTGCTTTTGTTGGGCACGATAAACTGGCGAGCATAGTCCATCACATCCTGCATGAAATTATCTTTTTCGTAGATATGATGAAGCAGGCCGATATCGAGCGCCTCCTCGAAGGCAATGGTTTTTCCCGTGGCACAAAGCTCCATGGCGCGGGCTTTTCCGACCAGGCGCGGCAGCCGCTGCGTGCCCCCCATCCCAGGCATCACGCCGAGATTGATCTCCGCCAATCCGAGCCGGCCGCCTTCTTTTTTAGCGATGCGGATATCGCACGCCATGGCGATTTCCAGACCACCGCCCACGGCGTGGCCATTGATCGCGGCGATAACGATCTTCGGCGTGTTTTCCAGCCGCATGAGCACTTCATGGCCGTGTAACGCGAAGTTATTTTTAAAAGAGAGCGACTTGCTCGAAAGCATATTAATATCGGCGCCCGCGGAAAAGAATTTTTCCACCTTGCCGGTAATGACGATGGCATGGACATCATCGTCGAAACGCGCGTCAAGAACCGCTGCGTCCAAATCTTTTAACAGCTCCGTCGTATAACTATTCACGGGCGGACGGTTGATTTGCAGCACCGCCACGCCGTTATCAACGCGGTATTCGATCATTTTCGCGTCAGCCATCGTGTGTTCCTCCTGGCTATTAATCAAACAATTCAATTAGCTGGCATCCCAGCCCAAGTCAAGACAGACCGTTTGAGGGATGCCGGTTCGAAGTTCTAAGTCTAACGTTCAAGGTTTGTCTCGGCACGCCAGATCCGAAACTTTGAACCGTCCGACGGACTCGGGGCAAGTTTCGAACCCGGAATTGTGAATTGTATTTTTGCCCGCGTGCAGGTTGGCAACGCCAGTGAAGTGTGGCATGTGTTAGCCAATTTCACAAACTAGGGAGGCATTATGAAAGTAGGACCGAAGAGGGCGCCGATCAAGTGGCCCAACGGCGCGCGCATCGCGATCACCCCCTGCGTGGCCTTTGAAACCTGGCCGGAGGATCTGGGCGGCCCCAACACGCGGCAACAACAAAACCGTCGCGGTTATCCGAAAAACGCGCTCACCAAGAAAGATTTCGGCGCCATTACCGACCGCGAGTTCGGCGAACGCGTCGGTATCTATCGTTTTCTGCAAATCTTTGAGAACGAAAAGATTCAAACGACCTTTTTCCCCACAGGCATCACCGTGCAAAATTACCCTGAGATCTTTCAGGAAGCGACGGAGCAAGGTCATGAAATCGGCACCGAGACCTGGATTCATGATTATAGCTATATGAAAAACCGCGCGCAGGAAAAGAAAGACCTGCAAAAAACCGTCGAGGTCGTCAAAAAAGTCGTCGGTAAAGCGCCGGTGGGATATCTCTCCACGGGCATCGCGCCGAGCCACAATACGCCGGAAGTGATCGCTGAATGTGGCTACACTTACTGGATGGACCCGCAGCACCAGGAAACCCCCTATACCCTCAAATTAAAAAACCAAGAATTGACCGCGCTGTCATACTTCGCGGACCTCAATGACTACGCCAGCTATCAGCGCGCCGGACGAACGCCGCGCGACCTATTGCAGATGTGGAAAGACTGCTTTGATTGTCTGTACGAAGAAGGCGCCACGGACCCGAAATTCATGATTTGGGGAAACCACCCGTTTGTCGGTGGCCGCCCATTTCGCGCCAATTTGCTGCGGGAGTTTATTCGCTATGCCAAGAGCCACGGCAAGGTCTGGTTCGCCCCGGCCGGCGAAATCGCCAAGTGGTACCACGATAATTACCGCGATGCGCAGGTTGAAACATGGCCGAATTTCGCCTTCGCCGGGCGGCAAGGGAAAATTAGCGACTTGACCAAGGCTTGATGGAATCACCGCGAAGGCGCAAACGATAGGCCACTGCGTTGGCAAGCAAAAAACACCCCGAAGAAAAAATCCGCATCGGTCTGGAACAGTTGCGGCAATTGGGGATCGCTACGGAGAATTTGTCTCCGAGCCTCATCCCGCGACTCAGAGAACTGCTCGGTCAGCGGCGTGAGACAGATCTCGCCGCGATATTCTGTCTCGGAAAAATTCTTGATATAGCCGCAGTCGAGCTTCTCAACGAAATCGAAAATGGCGCAGCGGATAAGGAGCTGCGCAAAGAAGCTCGCCGATCGCTCTTCAAGCTCGTCCAGCGCGGTGTCCCCATCCCGCAAAAAGACGATCATAGACCCGCCGGCGCTGTGCCGCTTTTCAGCCACACGCCGTCCGTCGAAGCTTACATGTCGCCGGTGGACGGCGGCGGGGGATTTCTCGTCTGGATCGCCAAACCTCAGCCGAATCACGGCTTGCAGGTGATCCAAGCGATGCTACACGACCGCGACGGCTTGCGGCGCATCGGCGGCGCGCAGTTCCGGCGCAAGCAATTGCGCAAGATGATCCAAGAAATCAAAGAACAACATGGCGCGACGATGATCACCATCCCCTCTGAATATGCGGACCACGAAATCTATCAGGGGTATGAAAAGGCCAAAGCGCGCGGCCAAACCGGCCTGGAGAATTTTCACGAGTTGCGCTCGGTTATCGCCACTGGGAAACCCAAGGAGCAGCCTCCTCCGATTTACGATAAACTGAACCGAAACGACGTGCGCGACGGCCCATGGCGCGAAGTGTCGCGGCGGCTTTTGGACGAGCCGGAGTTGCGCTACTGGGTTTTGACGGACGAATGGCTGAAGGCATTTCTACCGCAGTTGCAAGAAGCGCAGACTAGCCGCCTGGTGTTGAATCCGGCGCAAAAAGAGGAGCGCTTAGCCGCCATCGTGCGGGACGCCGTGAGAGAACTTTGCAGGGGTGACAACGGCAAGGCTTTCCGACACCGCATGGAAATTATGGCGCTCTACTTCTTCGAGACAGGCCGCAGCGACCTGGCAAAACTCTGCCTCGCGGTAGCTCTTCAGGTCGGCGATGGTGATCCGGGGCCCCTTGACGTATCGTTTCTCACCGGCCTGGTGCAAAAAAGCTTTACGTTCTTGTTGTCGCAACAGAGAGCCGAAAAAGAAGCAGCACCGTCGCTCATTATCAAGCCGTGAAGCCGTTCAAGGTTCAACGTTCAAGGTCGCGCCTCCCGTGCTCGGTTCGAACTTCGAGGCGGCAAAGGGTCTTAAACCTGGAACTCTGAACATTGAACCTTGAACTGAATTCCGGTCAGGAAATTTTTTTTGGCAGGATTATGCGAAAAGTTGTGCCTTTGCCGACTTCACTGTCGACCTCGATGCGGCCGGACATGGCCGTAACTAAGCGCTTCACGATGTTCAGCCCCAGACCTGCGGCGGCCTGATCCTTTGGCGTCGTGTCCGCCTGATAGAACATTTCAAAGATCTTAGGCAACAGCTCACGACTGATGCCGACGCCGGTGTCGCGCACGCGGAATTCGACCATGTCGTCGTCCCGCGCGGTGAAGTCGACGGTCACTTTGCCGGCCGGCGTGTATTTGCGCGCGTTATCGAGCAGATTGCGCAAAACCTCCTTGAGCTTGATCTTGTCGCTCTTGATCGTCACTCCGGGCCACAGCAATCCGATATCCAATTCAATCTTCTTTTCACGAAGGGCCGCTTCAGATTCCGATTTGAGCTCGGCAAAAAGCTCGTTTACGGAGACCTCGGTCACCGTCAAGGGCATTCTCCCATGTTCAAGCCGGGCCATGTCGAGGGCGCTCTTGATCAGGTCGAGCAACTCGTTAGCGCTTACCTCAACGACCTTGATGCGTTCGAGCTGATCAGCGTTCAGTTCGCCGCACAGACCAGCCGCCAATAGCTCCGCCGATCCCATGATGATCTGAATCGGGGTCTTAAGCTCATGGGCCATGATACCGACAAGCACGGATTTGATTTCCAGCGTATCTTCTAAGGCATCGTGGGCGGCCTTAAGCCGCTGGTGGACCCGGGAGTTAAGAATCGCCACCGCCGCCTGCCCGGCAAGAGTAGTTATGAGATCGATGTCATCATCACTGAACCCCTGCCGCTCGCGGGCGTAAAATCCGATCACCCCAAAAGACTGCCCTTCAGCCTTTAACGGAACCCCCGCGTACGCATTGAGATGATTGCGCTCCATGAAATCGTCGCCGCTTGTCCGCGTTTCCGACGCCGCGTCTGAAATTACTATGACCTCGCCTTGGTCCAACACTCGTCTCCCTCGTACTGCCGTCCTGGTTTTTTTCCAGGCCTCCTCATCCAGGCCGTGGCACGCAAGCGGTTCCAACTCGCCGGTTTCGTCATTCAAGAGGCGCACTGAAATCGCGATGCCAGGCAATAACTCCGCAACCTTATCCAGAAATATTTCGAGAACCGCATGGAGCTCGAGGGTCGAGGTGATCGCCACGTTGACATCGCGCAGCGCCGCCTGCCGCGCGCGCTGCATTTTGAGCTGGACTTCGATGCGCTTGCGCTCAATGGCGTAGAGAATCGCGCGGACCACCGCGCGGCTATCCGCCTGTCCTTTGACAAGATAATCTTGGGCGCCCCGGCGCACCGCTTCCACCGCCATCGACTCGTCGTTAAGCCCCGTCATGATAACAATTGGCAAATCGGGCGCCGCCTCGCGCACGCGCGCCAGGGTGTCCAATCCTTGGGCATCCGGCAGCGAAAGATCGAGCAGGACCAGATCGAATGGCGTTTGTTTTAATGATTCAAGGGCATCGTCGAGACGAACGACATGTGCCGCTTTAAAGGCATGTTCCGGGCCGGATTCCGCGCGAAGCGCGAACCGCACAAGGCCAGCATCGCCCTGGTTATCTTCGACTACAAGTACTCTGGTCTCGCGTGATTCCATAAAATTCCCGTTGTCAACGCTTAGGACAAGGCTTAAACCGCAGTCTGTCGCTGGCCGGTCATTTCTTCTATATCACTCCTCTCATCGAATTGAACAGCCCGGGAGCAACGCCTGTAAACACCGTGACCGTCAACCGTCGTTTACATTGCCGCATCGATTCGACGGTCGGCGGCGCGCGGCTCAGTTAGCCGCCAGAGGGAGTTTCGCCAATTGCAGCCAAAACTTCCCAATCGCGCCAATTGTTACAAACAGCTCGTGCAAATCAACGGGTTTGGTCACATAACAATTTGCATGCAATTCATATGCCTCGGCGACTTCCAACGGCGCAGAGGACGTGCTTAGTACGACGACCGGGATGGTTTTGAGCACGGGGTCACGCTTGATCTCGGCAAGTATCTCTCGCCCGCCTTTTTTGGGGAGGTTAAGATCAAGCAGGATGAGATCCGGGCGCTGCGCTCCGCTAAACCGCGCCTCGCGGCGCAGGAACTCCATTGCCTGAGATCCATCCGGCACGACAAAAACGTCAACGGCGATGCCCGATTCCCGCAGCGCCTCCGCAATGAGCCGCACGTCGCCGTCGTTATCTTCAACATGGAGCACGCGCAACGTGCGAGGCGCGTCATCGCTTTGGACCATGATCATTTGCGCCGCTCACTGCTCGATCCGGCACCGTGAAATAAAAGGTCGATCCTTGTCCCGCCTGGTTTCCACCCACATCCTGCCGCCGTGGCGCTCGACCATTTTTTTGCATACGCCAAGGCCGATGCCCGTTCCCGAATGCTTTTGCTTGGTGTGCAGCCGCCGAGAGATCTCGAAGATCGTTCGAAATACAATCCCGCAGTCTTTGACCGAAAAACGCCGCATGGCCCCTTCCCGCTTGTATCCCACATGAATCTCCGGCGCCCTCGCGCCGCAGTATTTGGTTGCGTTGCCGATTAGATTTTGTAGGAACTCCCAACCGGGCATGATTTTAGATTTTCGCACATGCAGCGCGATGTCGCAATAAAAAGCGCGCCGCCGCGGGGTAGAGCAGTGCGTAATGCACCCCCATCTGTAAAACCGCCGCCAGCGATCTTGTCTTTTATCATTGACGTGCGCGATGACGAATTGATAAGTTGAGTCCATCTCGAACCCGAGAGGGCAGGCCGGCACCGCGCCGCGCGCCCAAGGAGGACAACCATGGCTATCGGACTTTCCCACGGCGGGACCAACGTCTATTCATCGCCACAACACTCACGGCAGCTTTGGGTCGGAACCCAGGACGGGTTGGTTCTGTTTGAACGGGCGGACAACGGAGAATGGCGCGAAGCCCAACGGGCGTTGCGCGGTCAGCATATCAGCTCGATTATCTTTGAGCGGACCACAGGAACCATGTTCGCCGGAGCGTTTTTCGGCTCCGTTCACGCCAGCTCGGACGGCGGCAAAAGCTGGGAGCGGCGCGATAAAGGTATCCCGGTACACGACATCTATAGCCTCGCCTGCCACGTCATTGATGGAAAAGTCCGGGTTTATGCGGGGACGCAGCCTGCGCATTTGTTTGTAAGCGAAGACCTGGGACAACAATGGTCTGAACTTCCTGCACTTAGAGACGTACCCACCAGTTCGCAGTGGTCTTTCCCGGCCCCGCCGCATATCGCACATACCAAGTTTATTACCTTCGATCCACAGGATTCGCACACGATCTATGCTTGCGTCGAACAGGGTGCGTTTCTGAAAAGCACCGACTTGGGTAAAAGCTGGCGTGAGCTCAACACGGTTGGCCTATACCAGGACAAGAACCGGCCCGTGGAACACTTCTATGACGTCCATCGCGCGCTCATCGATCCCGGCGACCCGGAGCGGATTTACGTCACCGGCGGCGCCGGTCTCTATGTCACTTACACCGGCGGCGGCAGTTGGGAACGGTGGACTAGTCCTGAGTGGGCGCCGGATGTCTATCCCGACGGTTTTGTCTGGAATCCGAAGAATCCGCATACTATGTTCGTTTCCGCTGCGGAGCATAACCCTGTAACGTGGCGCAAGGCCGGCCCGCTGGCGCATGCCGGCGGGAAGATCTACCGCAGCAAAGACGGCGGAAAGAATTGGCAGAAGCTCGGCGGCGGACTGCCGGACAGCTTGAAACATGAGTTCGGCGCGCTTTGCCTCGAAGAATCGGATGGAGTGTGCGCGATCTTCGGCGGTACCACGGGCGGCGAGCTATATTGCAGCGAAGACAGCGGCGAGAGATGGACACTGATCGCCTCAGACCTGACGCCGATTTCGAAAAAGGGGCATGAACGCTTGTTGGCGGCGAGTTAAAGCGGTTTTTTCGTTGCCGAAAACGCCAATCGATCGATGAGCGATTCAGCGGAAAATCCCGCCAAACAACTCGCCGAAGAGCTGCGCCGACAAGGCGAAGCCGACGCCGCCGTCACGCCCATGGACGCCGTCGCGGCGGCGGCGCGCGCGGGAGAATTGGCCGACGACCAATGCTTCCGGCTGCTCGCTCGCCTCTGGACGCTCAAGCGCATGATGTACTACGTTTATGGCGGCTGGGCACAGGGGATAAACTTAAACGAATATCCGCCCACGGTGGCTTATTTATTCGGCAGGCAGACTTACGACGAGTCGACCCACGAGATGCAGCTCTGCGACGAAATTCTCAAACGCCGCTGGGTGCGCACGCAGCGCCAGCTTTTCGATCACGCTTACGGGAAATTCGCCACAGCGACGCGCACCGGCGCTTACGTCTTCTGCCTGCGCGCGTTGGCCAACTATCCGCAAAACATTCGCATCGCCGCGCTCAACCTTGGACCTAAAGTGATTGAGTTAGCCTGGACGGAACGCTTGGCAAATTGCCTGCGCGACGAAGCCCTGCGCGCGTTGTTCCTAAGCCAGCTGCCCGAAACCCGCAGCCATGTGCTCATGGGCAAGTTACAGGCGGAGCGTTTTCTACAAAAACAGGTCGATATCGAGCTGGCAAAGCGCCTTTCAGCCGAGACCCGGCGCGATTATCTGTTCTTTCTCGAGGAGACCGCGCGCTTCGTGTTGGGATTAGCCGAGGAACAAGCGGGTGAAGTAGCAGTGTCGGCCGATATCGATTGAAACCGTCGAGGTGCGTCTTAAACGGCTTGAACCGCTTGACCGATTTGAGCCAAAGGAAATTATGCCCGGCATAAAAATTGATCATGCGAAATGCACCGAGTGCCGGATGTGCTACGTCGTATGCCGCGAGATTAACATAAACGCCGTCGTCGTTTCGCCTACGGCGCAGCACCTGTTGGAAATCGACGAACGCTGCACATATCCAAAGTGCACTGTCTGTTTGATGTACTGCCCGGCGGAAGGATCCATCATGGAGTCCGGCACGGGGCGATCCTTGGTTCCTCCCCCGCCTGAAGTCTGGACTGAGAATCAACGTTGGCCGCGGCTACCTTGAACGTTGAACAAGCTGTATTCTTGAGCCCGTGTGAACGACCGGAACGGCTTGAAAAATTTGAACGGATTTTTTTATGCAACCGATTCTTAAGGATTTTTTGGAAAAATGGACCTATCCGACTGGTTTCACCGGCCCGGGTGTGGAATTCCGCCTGCGCCAGACTGAACGCTGTCTTCCGCTGTGGGACAAGCTGGTCGCGCAAGCGATTGAATTCGCGGAAAAAGATCTCAAATCCGGAAGCGACGAATACAAGGCAGTCCGGGCTCGCTCCGGCTACGCCGCTGAAGGGCCCTTTATGTCACTCAAGCAAATGTCGACGCAGATTCTTTCTGTCGAGGTCGACGAGCAGCCCGCTTATATCGACCTCCAGCGCATGCGCGCGCGGCAAATATGGGACGAGGTGAAGCACGGCCAGCTCCATGCCGACGTACTCCTGCGCGGCGGCTTCATCAAGCGTGAAGAAGAACTCATGAATGACCCACGCGCTAACACACAGCCCAAGCTCTCGTATTTCGGCATGACCGCGATGTTTCCCCACATCCACCCGCTCGCCCGCGCCGGCCAGCATTACTACAACGAGTCGATGGCCTGCCTCGGTATCGCGGCGACGCTCAGCGTGATCGACGACGATCTCGTCCGGCATCAGCTGCGCAGTCAGGAAGCTGAAGAACTGATGCACTTCATGGAGGGCAAATACCAGATCGACGCCTACGCGCTCACCCGCAGTGAGCAAAAACCCATTGAAGAGGTTTTCGATTTTCTCTTGAGGCCCTGGGCGCCGGAGCCGAGTCGGGCTTTGGGCGGATCGCAGTAGACATGAAAGTCCGAATTCGCGAAGGTCTTTGCATCGCCTGCGGCCTGTGCCGCGAGGTTTGCCCCGAGCACGCGGTCCATCCGAAGATGCAGGACATCCATCACATGTATGAAGTGCTCGAAGCTGAATGCACCGGGTGCGGCGATTGTCTGCCCTACTGCCCTGCGCCGGGGGCATTGCAGGAGTATTCTTGAGCATTCCGACGTACGGCGGCCTTCGCCCGGACTCAACGAAATCATCACGAGAGGCGCCCTCATGATAAGTTTCGAAGGCAGACAGATTCCCAATGAGCTAAACGAGATCGTCGACCCCAAACACACGGTGCTTTTGGTTTGGGATATGCAAAACGACCAGGCCGGCGGGTCGTTCAACAAAGAGGCTCTGATTCGCAATGCGCCGCCGCTCATTGCCGCGGCCGCTGAAGCCAAAATCACTACGGTTTACACCCGGCAGACACCGTTTTTGTGGAAAGACGAGGCGGTGACGTGGATTCGCCGGGCGTTGATCGATCAAAAGGTCGATCATCCGAGCAAACTCAAGCCACGCCGCATTAAAGGAAGTTTTGGCTGGCAAATTATGGCGCCTTTCATTCCCGCTGATAACGACTTCGTCATCGACAAGCGACGGCCAACGATATTCATCGGCAACGAGTTCGATACCATCATGCACAACTGCGGCGCGATCACCGTCGTCATGATCGGCTGCACCACCGATGGCGGCGTCGAAGCAACCGTACGCGATGGACACAATCGCGGCTACCTGATGGTGGTCGCGCGCGATTGCGTCGGCACCTATACCGAGGAAGGCCATAACGCCGCGCTCAAGCGCATGGCGCGCTACGCCGATGTCGTGGAATCGAAACAACTTATCGACCATTGGCGGCGATGACCTCGGCGCCAGGTGCTTGCGATTTTTACCTCGCTGGCGTCAATACACGTGCCAAAATAATGGGTATGATAGGAACATGAAAGGAGTCGGTGATGAGTACTTCGAACGGCGATAAGGCCTTGCACGTCGCGACATTTTCGGGCTGGTACCGTTTCGAGCAGCGCGGCAAAGATTTTATTCAAACCAAGCGCGATCTCTCATATTGGACGCTTACCTGTATGTCGGTCGACCCGGATGACCCAAAAACGATTTACGCCGGAACCGAGCACTCCGGGCTCTTTTACACCAAAGACGCCGGCGCGCACTGGCGCAGAGCCGATCCGCAAGTGCCAAAGATGTTCCTCTACTCCGCGCTGGCGTTGAATGGCGGTGTCATGGTAGGAACGGTTCCTTCGGCGGTTTACCGCAGCAAGCCTGGCGGCGGATGGGAAGAATTGGAAGGCGTGCGCCTGCATAGCGCACGCGCGAATTTTCCACCGAGCCCGGAGCTGCAGTCCCGCACGCGCTATCTAACCTTCGACCCCGACAATAAGAACCGCCTCTACGCCGGCATCGAAGTCGGCGGCATGGTCGTCAGCGACGACGGCGGGCGCGGATGGGAGCCGGCTAACGAAGGCCTCACCGACATGGACATCCATGAGGTCCTTGCGTCCAAAGAACATTCCGGCATGGTCTTTCTCGCCTGCGGTGAGGCTTGCTTTCGTAGCCATGACCGCGGCGGCCATTGGGAAAACATCTCGCCCAAGAATCATGACTACGGAATCTCGGTCGCTGAAGACTCCAACGGCGTCGTTTACGTGGGCGCCGCCAGAGGGCGTCCCAACCTGTGGATTCGCGAAGAAGGCGCCAGGTCGGCAATCCTTCGCAGCAGCGACAAAGGCTCCACCTGGGAAAAAATCATCGACTATCTTAAGGGTGGAGTCATGCACCTCTGCCCTGCTCCCGATGGCGGCGGCATGGTGGCCGGCACTTCCGATGGAACTCTACTACTCGTCGACGACTCCGGCGCGCGCGAAGTGGCGAGCGGACTGCCATTCGTAACCGCGGTGGCGCTAGCGGCGTAGAAACAAATTAAGTTGAAGGCGAAGGCATGAAAGAAAAATTCGGATGCCTGGACAATTCCATAGTATCGATTTCATCCGTTCAAAAAAAACAGCATCCAAGGTCAACTATTGGCGCGCCACCGACGCCACAGTGTCCGAAGATGCTTGCAACGAATGGCGAGCCGAAAAATTTCCATACGACTTGGCGCCGAACAGCGCGCGCACGGGAGTATTTTCCCATGAAACTCTACACTTTCTTTCGCAGCTCCGCGTCCTTTCGCGTGCGCATCGCGCTCAATCTTAAGGGGATCCGCTACGAGCAAGCGCCAATCCATCTGCGCCGCGGCGGCGGCGAGCAGCTGCAACCCGCTTACAAGGCGCTCAACCCCCAGGCACTGGTGCCCGTGCTAGAGGACAATGGCCGATTCCTGACACAGTCTCTCGCAATTGTGGAATATCTCGAAGAGAAATATCCGAAGCCGCCCCTGCTCCCTAAAGACCCCGCCGACAGGGCGCTGGTGCGCAGCATGGCGCTGGTGATCGCCTGCGAAGTTCATCCGATCCAAAATTTGCGCGTGCTTAATTACGTCAAGCGCAGCTACAATCAAACCGACGAGCAGGTAACCCAATGGGCACAGCACTGGATTGGCCTTGGCTTGACCGCTCTGGAAGAGACGATTATCGCGCAAGCGAACCGGGGCCAGTTTTGCTTTGGAGAAACGCCGACGTTGGCTGATATTTGCCTGGTGCCCCAGCTTGGCAACGCCCGCCGCTACGGCTGTAATCTCGCTCAGTACCCAGCGATCCGGGCCATTGAAGAAAACTGCATGGCCCTTCCCGCTTTCGCCGACGCCGCGCCGGAAAAGCAGCCCGACGCGGAATAAAAGTTCCAAGTTTCGAGTTCCTTGTTGGCAAAAACCCAGACACTTGGCGCTAAAAACTAGCATCGACGTCGTTTCGCCATGTTCGTCTTAAAACAGTTTGTGAAGCAGCTTATCCTGCCGCCGATGGCCTGGATGTTACCGCTTCTCATAGTTTTGATCTTCTGGCGCCGTCGATGGACGCGTAAATTGCTTTTTCTCACTCTATGCGGAATTTTTATTCTTCATAGCGGCTTGATCGGCCACTGGCTTCGCTACCCTCTTGAATCCCGTTATGCGCCGCTGCTAAATCCACAAGACTCTGAGCCTTACGAAGCCATCGTCGTGCTAACGAGCGCGTCGATCCCCGCGGAGGGGTTGGTGCCGTACCCAACCATTGACGAGCATATGTTTCGCCGTCTCGATGAAGCCTGGAGGCTCTACAAAATTCATCACAAACCGATCATCGTGTCGGGCGGACACGTCAATCCCTTCACTCCACACCAGGACGAAAATAAAATCGCCCGCGACTACTTGATTCGCTGGGGGGTACCGCAGCATCATGTGCTCGGCGAAGCGAAATCCCGCGACACATTCGAAAGCGCGGTGGAGACCGGCAAACTGCTCAGGCAAAAAGGTTGGAAGCGCTATCTGCTCGTGACTTCGGCAGTGCATATGTCGCGCAGCATGCTCGCATTTTCAACCCAAGCGCCGGAGCCGATTCCGGCGCCCGGCGATTTCACACTGCGGGAGTGGAAACCCACGCCGCTCGATTTGGCGCCGACGGTGAGCGCGGCCAGGGCCATTGCGTTGACCCTGCATGAGTATATTGGAGTGGCTAACTACTATTTGCGGATTTATTTTTTTACAGATGTCTGAGTGCCAATCTTGCGTGGCGCGCTGCTGGCGCATCATCGACCAGTGATCTTTGCAAATCGCCGCCGGGATGATAAACGCTGGGGAGCCAGCTAAATCGTGCGCCATGGCCTCGGAGGATAGCGGAAAATGCTGCCGCCGGAGAACGACCTAATCACTAGAGTTGGACCTGGGACTCCCTTAAATAGCGTCATGCGGCGATACTGGATGCCGGCACTGTTGTCACGCGAGATTGCTCAACCCGACTGCCCGCCGGTCCGGGTCCGATTGCTCGGCGAAGATCTGGTTGCGTTTCGCGACAGCGAAGGGAAAGTCGGGCTGCTCGGCGAGCATTGCCCGCACCGTGGCACGTCCCTTTACTTCGGCCGCAACGAAGAATGCGGCTTGCGCTGTATTTACCACGGCTGGAAGATGGATGTCGAAGGTAAAGTATTAGACACGCCGGCAGAGCCCGCTGGCAGTACTCTCAAAGACAAAGTCAGGCACACTGCGTACCCTTGTCATGAAGCCGCCGGCATCGTCTTCGCGTACATGGGGCCCACAGAACGCTTCCCGCTATTGCCAAATTACGAGTGGACGAGGGTGCCGCCGGATCACCTCTACGTGACCAAGTCGCTGCAAGATTGCAATTATCTGCAAGGCCTCGAGGGTGAATGCGATTCATCGCACCTCTCCTATCTCCATCGGGCGTTTCGCGACGAAAAGCGCGGCGGCGGCGATCCGGACATGTACGGCAAAGACGGCGCGCCGGAGCTGGAAGGAATTGAGACCGACTATGGCGTGCGCATGATCTCCCGCCGCAACGCGGGAAACGGGATCACCTATATGCGGGTATCGAATTTTGTGCTGCCTTGCTACGGATTTGTGCCCACCGGGGGGCTTAAGGGAAATCCCGAAGGCTACACGATTCACGCTCACGTTCCGGTAGACGACGAGCATAGCCTGCGTTTCAACATATTCTTCCGCCGCGACCGCGCTGTCGCGGAAACCGAGAAGCGGCTCGACGACGAGTTTAACCCGGACTTCACCAAAGTTCGCAACATTCACAACGACTACTTGATCGACCGCGAAGAGCAGCGACGCGAAACCTTCATCGGCTTGGGAAAAAGTTTCGTTATCCACGATTCGTGTGCCACCGAAAGCATGGGCCCGCGCTATGACCGCAGCCGGGAACGTCTCGGAGTGAGCGACATCACGGTCATCGCCCTCAGAAAACGGTTGTTGAACATCGTGCGGGACTTTGAAGCGGGCCATGAACCGCCGCATCTCATTATGACCCCCGGGAAAAACGACATGCATCAGATCGCCTGCATCGTAACCAAAATTCCGTCCTCCCTAGATCCAAAGCGCCATATCGCCGAATTGGTCAAGAAAGAAAAATACTGGGAGATCACGCCGTAGCACGTTCGCTGCGCTCAAAATGACAAGTCGGCGTCGGCCCCTTGCCCTGGGCAGCCGCTCCCATTAGCGCATTGACTTGGCTCGGACCAGTTGTTACCGTGACCTCGGTGACAATGCATTTGGCATACTGCGTTCTGACCGTCCTTCTCATGTTCGGCCTCGGCCTCCCGGGCGCCGCCGTGAATCTGAGTGCTGCCGTTCCAACGCCGGTTCATGACGCCGATGGCGCGGAACGTGAGGAGAGTTCCGAAAATGAAGCGGCCGCACGAGAGGCCCGCCGCGCCGCTCGTACACGGCATGTCATCGGCGCCCGGTCGCAATCGTGGCCCCGCAACCATGCATCGTCTTTCCGCGGTCTCACGCTCGCCCCCTATCGGCAGCGCCAGCATTTACAGACCGTTCTGCGCATCTAGAGTCTCGGTTCCCCCATAAACTTCCCCTGTACACCGGCGCAAACCAGCGCGGTGTTTAGTCTTACTTCAATTGGGAGGATTGGCGATGGAATCGGAACGGCTCATCTTGTGGATCGGGTTCAATATCTTTGTGTTGTGTATGCTGGCGGTGGATCTCGGCGTCTTTCACCGCAAGGCCCATGTGGTCTCAATAAAGGAGGCATCGGTTTGGAGCGCGATCTGGGTGGCGCTTGCGATGCTGTTCAACCTTGGGATTTATTTCGCCTGGGGTCCTGAAAGCGGCCTCGAATTTCTCACCGGCTACGTCATCGAGAAATCCCTTAGTGTCGATAATTTGTTTGTGTTTCTCATGGTCTTTCAGTACTTCGCGACTCCAGCGGAGTACCAGCACCGGGTTCTGTTCTGGGGCATCACTGGCGCGCTCCTGCTGAGAGCGATTTTTATCGCCGCCGGATCTGCATTGCTCGAGAATTTTCATTGGATGATTTATGTCTTCGGCGCCTTTCTAATCGTCACAGGGATTAAAATGTTGATCCAGGGGGATGAGAAGATCGAGCCGGAAAAAAATCCGGTGGTGCGTCTGTTCAAGCGCTGGATGCCCATCGTGCCCGGCTACCACGGCCAAAGCTTCTTCATTACCAAAGACGGGAAACGCCACGCGACATTGTTAATGGTCGTTTTGCTGGTCGTGGAAACCACCGACGTCATCTTCGCCGTCGATTCGATTCCGGCAATCTTTGCCATCACTCAGGATCCCTTTATTGTATACACGTCCAACGTCTTTGCCATTTTGGGCCTGCGCGCGCTGTATTTCATGCTGGCGGGAATCATGGGCATGTTCGTTTATCTCAAGTTCGGATTGTCATTCGTGCTTTGCTTCGTCGGCGTCAAAATGGCGCTGGTCGACCTGTTCAAGATTCCAATCGGTGTGTCTCTGGTCGTCATCGGCGGTACGCTTGCTCTCGCGATCGTCGCATCGCTGCTCGTACAGAGGCGTCGAATCGCACATCTACCAATGCAGCCGGCGCCCGGCGCTCCCCGGACATACGGCGCCACCGTCCGGGCGCTTCGGCCTCGCCTCGCCAAAGCCTGGCTCGCGACACTCGTGGGAGTCGCAATCATACTAATCCTCGCCAAGCTCGAATCGATTGCGCGCGGCCCCACTGGCGGTGAAGCCATCACGGTGATTGGCGTAGCCGAACGCAGAATGGCGGAAGCCAGGTGGCAAGTCTCTGGTGGGAGAAACAGTACCGTGGACGAAGCCGGAGCGGCTCTTAGCCGAGCCTGGTCCGATCTCGATGCGAAGCGTTATCAGGAGTCAATCCGGGCCGCGCAGGCTGCGGCTGAATTGTTGCGCGACGCCTGGAGCGCGGATACGCGTCTCACGGCGTCCGAAAGATGAACCGGAAGTACTTCGCTAGAAATAGGTCGGGCTCCCATGGCAATGAAAGCGTGGAGCCCGGCCGGAACTCCGTAAGAATTTACAGCCGCATGAGTTACAGCGCCACGCCGTTTGCCTTGAGCGCCGCTTGGTAGCGCTTGGCGATTTCCGGGTCTTCATTTTCGTACGGGATCATCCAACCGCCTTCATCGACGCTGCGGAACACATCGTCATCGGTCTTCTGGTGCGATACTTTGAAACCGAGCGGATAGATGCGGCTGCCGTAACGCACCGCGAGATGGCGCGCCGGTTCCTTGCCGGCGTTAAAGTGTTGGTGGAACCAGTCACCCGGCGGGCAGTAAATGCTGCCCTCGCCCCATTTGATCTCGGTCACCTTGTCCTCATGGCCGTCGGTGTAGGGGTGAATGCCCCATTGTTTATGCCACAGCAGTACGTAGCCTACGGACTGTGTGCCGACGATAATCGCGCCTGGTCCGTGGTAGTGCGCTTTGTGATATTTCCCAACCGGCCATTCGCCCAGATGGCCGACAAGAGCGTTTCCCGCCATTTCGAACTGTGCCAGGCGCAATCCGGCTCCTTTGACTTCGAGATTTTCCAGAAAAGCAGACTTGATATCGGGTATGAAATTGGTCTCCCAGATATTGATCAAGCCGCTGACGTATCGTTTCTTACCGACCTCAAAATAGTCTTCTTCGCCAAAGAAGCGGTCCTTGAAACTGTAGGGGCAGTTAAAAACGAAGTTCTCGTCGCGATAAATATCGAAGGCCAGCGGCGCGTTGGTGACGGCAAGGAACCGCACCGCCTCCCGTGAGCCGTTGACCAACCGGTGCGTCGTGTTCATTGGCGGCGCGAACAAACTCCACTTGTTCCACTCGAACATTTTCTTGTGGCCATGGTCGTCCCAAAGCTCGGTGGCGCCCTGGCCGTTCAAAATGCAAACGACTTCTTCGTACAAATGCCGCTCCGGTTTGAGCGCGTCTCCCGGCGCTATCTCGCCGACGTAGCCGCCGGTGATACCCTGCATGCCGTGAAGTTGAATGAACGCCGCTTTCCCCCCCATGCGCTCCCAGCGCGCCACTTCGAGCGTACGAAGGTCCGCCATACCATGCCCAACATAAACGGGGAGTCCCTGGCCTCTTATCCAGCGCGCATACCCGGTTTTTTGATTTAACGGTGCAATATCCATGATTACTCCTTTACCCAAAGGGTTTCTGTTCAAGCAATCACGCGAAGCGCGAATCCAGCATCTTAATCGACACCGGGCGTGAACCAATAGGGCCGATTGCTGCGAAAAATGTTTTTCGGAATTTTGGCGTAGACGAGATTGACGATGTCCACTGCTTCACCGATGCCCAAATCCACCGCCAGGCTCGACAGCGCGTAAGCGTCGGCCGCAGTCATGCCCTTCTCCGTCTGGAGAAAATCCACCGCCTCCTCAAGCGCCATGCGAGCCGCGACATTCAAATCGACGTCCAGCCCCGTGGTCAAATAGTCCGTCGCCGTTTCGACCCGCGGCGCTTTAATGCCCTTGCCCTTGTGCAAGATAAATTGCAGCGTTGGTTTGAGTGAGATTTCAATCGCCCCGCCGTCCACTTCGCCATCGCCCTGTACAGCGTGGCCGTCCCCGGTGAAGAACTGCGCGCCCTTGTTGAAGACCGGCAAAAAAAGCGACGAGCCCACGCCGGTGAATTTCAAATCGATATTGCCGCCCCAGGCGCCCGGCGGCGTTGACGACACCATGCCCAAACTCGTGGGCGGTGATACGGCCATTATACCCATGAATGGGTTGAGTGGAATCTCGATATTTTCAGAGAAGAGCGCCACGCGCCTCTCCAGATCGAGGCGGATCAGCTTCGCCACGGGTGCTTTTAGCAATTGCGTCAACACGCCTTTGCCCGGCCCGGTATTGTTTACTCCATAGGGCACGCGGAACTTGATATCGAGCACGCGGATTTCGACGGTGTCTCCCGGTTCCGCGCCCTCGATGTAAATCGGCCCAGTGAGAATATGCACGCTGGCGCCCTTGGGGCGTTTGACCTCCGCAAACACGGCCTTGGCATCGGGCAAGACTTCTTGGGCCGGTATGCCGTAACCGGCAAAGAATTTCTCAGGATCTTCATCGGTCGTCAGACCCTGATGCGATAGCGCTTCGATCTCGACGATCTGTCCCGGCTGAATCGTCAATGCTGGCGGCAGGTTGGCGGCAATATAACCCCAAAGAACGGTGTCGGGACTGGTACTGAGCGAGGCGTCGGGTTCGATAGACCTTGGATTGATGCGCTGCGGCGTTGCGTCAGTCGCAGCCTTTGTGTTCTTGCTCATACTCGGAATTACTATCCGATCTGAGCAAGCAGTGTCAATCAGCTCACGACGGCAAACGAATCCTGCGAGACTCTTCTAGGTAACCACGGTTGAGATTTTTTTCATAGGAGTTCAGAGCGGCGCGAGCGGCTGGAGCCCGTATCAGAGGCGGCTCGGAAAGCAGCGCCGCAGGGCCCACGGCGGCATTTTCGGGCACAGCCGCAGGAGGAGATTCGACCGGTGCAGCAGCCGCGATGTCATCGCTTTGCGGCGCCGGTTCTTTGCGCGCCGCCAGCGAACTTGGCGCTGCACCCGCAGTGGGCGGCCTATTTTGCGCCACTGCGGTGCCACCGTCTGGTTTGTTGGGATCACCGAATACGGCGGCGTAGATGTGGTCGCCGATATCCTTGCCGCTCCACCACTCGACAGCCGCGTTGACAACTCCGGCGACTAACCCCCCGATTCTACCCCACACGGCGCCGCCGACAACCCGCGGCGCGGCGCCGATTTGGTCGCCGCTCAAATTCCGGTAAATTATCGCGACGATCGGAATATGATGTAGCGGATTGATAATGTCGATCAAATCGCCGAATCCAAAGCCGTCCTTTTCCCACAGTGAAAACGGCTTGTCAATTTTCGCCGCCGGCGCGGCGGAGGCCGAATCGGCGCCGTTAGCATCGTTCGCGCTGTCCACGCCCGAGGCCACCTGCGAAAAAGTCACCCTGCGCCCAGCCTCGGCGCCATACCCGGTATCCCGACTCGGCACGTGATCGATCTCGCTTGGATAACGCCGAATATCGCGCGGAGCCAACACATCATAGGTGTGGTTATTGAAATTCATATTCAGTGGATCGGCGCAACGGAGCTTTGCGCGGCGACGCGGTCGACACCGCGGAAGAGACGAAGCTCGACGCGCCGGTTGGCGCCACGGCTCGTGCGATTCTCATTGGGAACGCGCGGCCGGTGATACGCAAAGCCGTGCACCACGATACGCGCGGGATGTACGCCCTTTTCGATGAGATAACGCGCGACACGGCTCGCCCGGGCGCTCGACAACTCCCAATTAGAGGGGAACTCCGCCGTGGAAATCGGGCGATCATCCGTGTGTCCGTTGATCTCCAGGCGCATGACAGGCCGACTAACCGCGGCGACAGCGACCTTTTCGAGCACCAGTAGAGCCTCCGGCCGGAGATCGGTTTTGCCTGATGCAAAGGTCACGGTATCTTCAAAGGAAATTAGAATTTCGTCGGGCGCCGCCGCGATGGAAACGTCGTCGCTCATACCGGCGCCGGCGATAAAGTCATCGATCTCATCTCTGAGCGCGTTCCAATCCGAAGCATGCGCGCTGGCTGGAAGTGCTTTTCCAGAGCCATCGTTTACGTGCGCCGCCAGCGCTGCCGGTTTGGCCGTCTGAGCCGCGTTGTGGTGTTGATTCTTGACGTACCAAAGAGCGAGAAAACAAATTAGGAGCAATGTCAGGTCGCTTAGCGTGATCAACCAACCAACGTCCTCACTACTCCCGTGCGCGTCCGCGTGCGCCTGCGGACGGCTAGTGTCGCGCGGCTGCGCTTCGCGAGATCGCGGCAAATCAGCATGGAATTTCATGGGAGTTATCGCTGCGGCGACGGAGACAGCGAGGCCCATCCCCGTTCTCTAAAGGAGCGGATGATCTCCGCCGGCGGGCGCGGCCCGCCACCGTTATGGGCGGCCGCCGCCGTGACCTCACCGCGCACGAGCATCATCACCCAATCGAACGTCAAGCCCATGCGCATCTCCTTTTCCGTTGCCGTTGCATGAAGCCGGGCTGCCAAAGGCGCGACCACGACATTGGCAACCACCGCGCCATACAGCGTCGTCAGCACCGCGAGCGAAAGAGCCGCGGGCAGCGATTGGACGTCTTGGGTATAGAGATCGCGCAGCAAAAGCACCATGCCAACCAGAGTCCCGATAAGCCCGAAGGCGGGAAGGTGTTTGCTCAAGGTGAGTAAAATTTGCCTGGAAAGCTCATGACTGCTGAAAGCCTCCGCCAAATCGCGATCCAAGGCGGCGTAAATTTTTTCTTCCTTTTGGAGGTCCACGAGCATGCCCACCGCGCGGCGCAAAAACGGATCGGTCAAACGCGCTTCCGTGCTTTCTAGGCCGCGCAACCCTTCAGTGCGATAGAGTCCCGTCAGACGGGTAAGTTCATCGGCATACTCGCGTGCGGTCATTGGCTTTTCCGCGAGCAGGCCCCGGCTCACTTGAAAAAGTTCCCGCAACTGGCGCGGCGAATAAGAAAACAAAATGACGGCTAGGGAGCCCCCCAGCGTCAAGAGCAACGATGGCAGATGAAAAAACTCGGGCCGTAGGATAGAAATCGCTGAAAAAGCGATTAAAACGAGGGTCGGCGCCATCAGTCCGCGCAGCAAAAGGGATTCCTCCTTGGAATTCTCTGTCCGAGGCGATCGGGGCACACACTTCGGAAAGGCAATTATCCTACCCGCAGGATTCATGCCAGGTAGAGCCGCGTAGTTTCTTGCCGGAACTCCGTGACGAAGAGCGAGTGGCCGGGAAAAATATTCCCCGAAACCACCGTAGGAAGAGCAAAGGCGGCAAATTGTTTCTGGTCGTGACGGCCAAGGGGATCCATCCTTCACGCAAGCGTGATCGCTCCGCGTGGGTACCATATTATTGGTGACGAAACTTTGACGGATTACCGCCTAGGCAAGTCGTTGTAACAACCGGGGTGCGTGTGAGGAGTCGCGAACTAAAGTTTGTCGAATCTTTCTTGCCGCGGCGATTTGCTCGGCCAGGCGTTTCTGGTTTTCGATAACGCGGACACAGATTTTGCTGTCCACTTCGAGCAATTCGCACATCAGCGCTTCCACCGCTAATGAGTCATCGCCGATGAGCGCCAGATCGCGACTTTTGAGGCGAGTGAAGATTGCGCTGCGCTCCGCGCGCCAGGCCTGCAAACGCACAGTTTCTAATTCCTCCGCCTCGACTAGATCGCGGCTAAGCGCCACTAGAGACTCGATGTCGTGGACGGCTGAATACACTATGCGGCTCCCTTAACTGCCCGCTTACGCTGCAATGTCACCGCCTCTTCCCAACCACTCTTGAGGGTCGTGAGCAACGACACGACAGTCGTCAGATGGGTCGGTTCGTTGTGAGCGTTGGCAAAAAGAATCTGCTCGAGCATGAAACGATATAGGGCTTCCAAATTATACGCCAACTCGCCGCCAACCTCGAAGTCCAGACTGGCGATGAACTGGTTGATTATATCGTTGGCCTTGAGGATCTGTTTGCCCTTGTCGGCCATGTTGCCCGCGGCCATGAACCCGGCAGCCCGGTTCAACGCGTCGATGGCGCCCTGGTAGAGCAAAAGCAACACCGTCCCGGGGTCGGTGGTGGTGATCTGGGTTTCTTTATAGGCTTGGAGACGTACGGAGGTCATGGAGGTGGCGATTCCTATCTTCTCCGGGATGTCTGTAATTGGTTTAATTGTTGAGTGAGAAACTCGCCCTGGGATTTGAGCTGGCTTACGAGCTCTTCCAGGGCGCTGAACTGCTTGGTCAATCGCTCTTCAGTGGCGGCGATTCTTTTCTCCTCGCGCGCGATTTTGTCGTCGATTTGTTTGATGCTCCGGCCGATGCCTTTCTGGCGAAAGGTCAGCGCCCCATCCACGGCGCTGACGTAGTCATCCACGGCGTCGGGAATCCGCTTGCCGATACCGTTTTGGACCGCCAGGAACAGATTGGCGACACCCGTTGGGTCCGCTCCGAGGGCGTCGACCAACTTGCTTTCGTCCAGCGTCAGAGACCCGTCTTTCTGAAATTTGACACCGATATCCGACAGATATTTATAGCCCACCCCGATGCCGCCGGCGGATGACAACTCGCTGCGCAAACGACTCAAAACGCCGCGCAACGACGCATCCCCCGCTGCGCTGCCTTGCCGATTGGTGTTGGGATCCAACTTGAACTGATCGTTGACGATTTTGTTTACGGCATTGAAGCTATCGACCAGGTCTTTGACGGTGCTCGTGATAGCGGAATTATTGCCGGTCACGGTGATTTTCGCCGTCGGGTCGGTGGCATCGATCGCGCCATCCCGGTCGCCCTCGTCGAGGAGCGTGAAAGTCACGCCTGAAATGACATCCGAAACGGTATTGCTGGAACGGGAGATTTTTAGCCCGTTGACCGCAAAAACCGCGTCTGTCGCGGCCTGAACGACTTGACCCCCGCCGGCAAACGGGTCGGTTCCGCCAGCCAGCGTACCCGATAGGGTCACCGCGTTGGCGGTGCCGGTCCGTTCACTTTGCACTACAAGGCGATAATCTGGCGTGGCGCTCGCTGACACGTTCACGATGCTGGCCGTTACCGCCGCGCCCGAGTCGTTGAGGGCAGTGCGCAGTCCCGCTAATGTGTTGTTCGTGTTATCGATCACAATGTCCGTGTCGGTCCCGGCCGCAGAGATCGTCAAGGTCCCGGTACCGATAGCAGCACTGGTGTCGGCAAACGAAGTGGACTGGACGCTTTGAGCCTTGGCCAAAGAATCGACGGTGATGATATTGGAGCCTATGTCCGCCGTGGAGCTCGCCGACACAGTGAGTGCTGCCGGGTTGCTGCTCGTAACCGAACGTTTAATGAAATCCGTAGTGACGGATAGGTTTTGTGCAGACGATTTGAGGCGTCCCAGAGCGCCGATCACGGAGGCCAAAACTGCGTCCTGCGCCTGATAGCGAACTTTCTGGTTTTGCAAAACGGTGATCGAGCGCCGTTCCGCTGCCACCAGCCCGGCCACCAGCGCGTTGGTATCCATGCCCGTAATCAAACCACCGAATTGAATGTTAGCCATGCCACTCGCCTCACAAGTAAAATCGGAAACTCATCTCAAGTCTTAAAGCTAAAGTATGGAAAAAGGCGGGTTAACGCGGAAAAACTTTTCCCTTCCTCTTTCGGAGGGAAGAGAAAGGCCAGGGATCGAAGGACCCCGTTTACTGACCTGCGCGAAGTTCGCAGTGAATAAAAACGCGCTGCACTCTTAGAAGCGGAGGGAAACGAAGTGGCCTTTGGTTTCTTGAAATTGGCGCATGAAGTGGACGACCTCTTCAGAAGGAATCTGTCTTATGACAGCGCCGGTTTGTTGGTTTATGACCTGGATCACCCGAACACCAGCCTCCCTATCCTGGTAGAATTTCAGCCCTATTCCTTCACCGTTGATGACCAGGTCGATGGGCCCTTTGGCCTCGGGCACCGCTGGTTCGTGACTTGCTGTTTCAGAATGTTCCGGACTTTGACCGCTTTCGTGGGCCGATTTCCCGCTTTCGCCCCTTGCTGTAATTACCCGCACATTCGCGGGAAGAACGACCTCACGCGAGATCGTTAAAACGTTCATTTCGACTCTCCCCCAGCGTTGGGGGAGGGAGTGCTTCCCTCCCCCGTACGCCTATGCGCCCATGCGCTCGATCACCCTCCGAGAAGCGAAAGCGCGACCGACGGCAGCTGGTTGGCTTGCGCCAAAACCGAAACACCGGCCTGAATCAGGATCTGAGTCCGGGTCAGTTCCGCGGTTTCCTGCGCAACGTCCGCGTCCTGAATACGAGAACGCGCGGCCGAGAGATTTTCCGAAGCCACGGACAGACTCGATATGGCCGATGCAAACCGGTTTTGCACCGCGCCGATGCTGCCCCGGACGCGGCTTAACTGAGCCAGACCAAAGTCGATGGTCTGGATCGCATCATTGGCTCCGGACACGTTGGCGATACTGAGACCGTTAATGCGCTTTTCGGTGACTGTCGTGCCCACGACCGCGGTCGTAAAGCCGATGTCATCGCCGACCCCGGACGAAACAACCGTCAATGTTCGGTTAAGGTCGACACTGAGTGTGAAGCCGGCGTTAAAAGTACGCGACGCCGTGCTCGCCAAGCTATCGCCCACGCCTACACTCGCCGTGGTCTCCGAAAGAGCGATCGTGCCGCCGCTGTTGCGGGTAAAAGTAATGCCAACCGAGTTGGTCGCGGCCACAACGCCGGTTTGGTTGGTAAAGCCATTGACGGTAGCAATAAACGTCGATGCAGCGTCAGCGTTTCCCGTGCTCAGGGAAATGGCCACTCCGTTCAGCGTCAGTGTCTGCGCGGCGGCGGCGGCCGTCAAGGCGATAAATCCCGTGTCGGTTAGAATCGTCTGGCTATTTTTGATCGCCGTCGCCGAGGTGTCACCCGACCGGTTATTGATTGCCGCGATCACGCCCTCGATGGTGCTCTGGGCACCGACGGTTACCGATATACCGTTGATCGTGATCGCAGAAGTCGCGGTCAAATCGGCAAAGGCCGTGCTGCTCATGGCGTTTCCTTGGAGTGTTTTCGCGCCGAGATCCGCTGTGTTCACGCTGCCGATCGAGAAGCTCACGGTCTCATTGGCATTGGCGCCGACCTGAAACTGCGCGTTAACGAAAGTGCCGTCGAGCAGCTTTCTGCTATTGAACTGCACCGTGCTGGCCAGCCGGTCCAATTCGGACAAAATGTTGCTCACCTCGGCATTCAATGACGCGCGGTCGCTCGAGCTGTTCGAATCGTTGGCCGACTGAACCGCCAACTCACGAGCTCGCTGGAGCAAGTTCGAAACTTCATTCAAAGAACCGTCCGCAGTCTGCAATGCCGACACGCCGTCGTTGGCGTTTCGCACCGCTTGATTGAGACCCCGGATTTGCGCGGTTAAACGATCGGAGATCGCCAGACCGGCGGCGTCGTCGACGGCGCCGTTGATCCGCAGACCAGTGGACAGTCTCTGAATTGATCTCTCCAACCCACCCTGCGCCCGCGTCAAGTTACGCTGCGCCGTAAGAGCCGAGATGTTAGTGTTGATAATAAGGGCCATACTGTTCCTCCTTGAAATTTTTTACGGGGTTTCCTTTCCCCGCTGTAGTGGCTATCGGTCTTCAACAATCGGCGCTTTAATGAGCCAATTGCACCGTGGGGAAGGCACGGCACGAAGTGCGAACACGCGACAAGAGCGGACAAATGACTCGCGCTCAAGTCCGCTTGGCGCCGCCAGAAATCGCCATCAGCAGCAATTGAATGTGCGAAAGCGGCTTAGGACGGGACTTAGAGGTCGGCAGGGAGCGAATCGGATGCCGACCGGCAAGCGCCGTAAGCAACTCGGCCTGCCAATTCCCGGTACATAGCGCTCAATGCGTCATGGGTGAGGCCGTCTTCTCGAAGATAGAGCTCATCGTCCTGCCAAACAGAACCGGTCCACTTAGAGTAGAACCGGATGCGATTTAGCTGTTCCTGTTCACCTACGACCTGCCAGGTCACGTGCTGGCGTATGACGCTGCTTGCTGGAGTATAAATAACTCGCAAGGCCGTTTTCCGCTGCACCCGGAGGCAAAAATCGATATCTTCGAAACGGTTCGAAAATTCCGCGTTGAAACCGCCGAGTCGACAGAAAAGCTCGCGCGTGGCTAGAAAAGGTAGTTCCAGCGCTTTAAAATCGCGGCGCTTACGTGCCCCGGAAAATTCCAACGGCATCAAGCGGTAGATCGAAAAGGGCGCCTGGTTCACATCAAAGGCGGTACCCATATGCCAGATAAGACCATTCTCATTGAGCGTCACGCCTCCAACCACACCGGCATCGGGTTCGTTTTCCGCGCTCTCCAGCAGCCCTTCAAGCCAGCCTTCGCCAACGACCAACCCCGGCTTTAGGAAAGCCAGATATTTTCCGCGCGCTTCCGCCGCGCCACGATTGCAGGCGCTGGCGTAACTCCATTGGTGCTCTCCACTAATGATTTTCACATCGCCGTCTAACGTGGCCAGCAAGTCTTTAGTGTCTCTCCTCGCTGAACAATCAATTATAACAACTTCAAAAATCTCTCCGGCGGTTTTTTCGGCGATGCTGGCCAAAGTAGCCAAGAGTGCTTCCGGAGGCGCTTCGTCCACCGGCAAGATGAGGGAGCAGGGAAACGAAGTTTCGAGTGGCGCGCGGATCGGCGCCGTAATCGCGTCCGCGTTGTCCCGGGCCGCCAGCGACTCGGACACAAGATCAACAATGCGTTCCATCGTTTGATTATCTTGGTAAGCGAAATTGTAAGCCAAATATTTTTCCAACTGCTGCTGTCGTCCCTCAGGCAGTCCGCGGGACATCACCGCCTCGCACTTTTCGCCGATATCTTCGAAGCCCACCGCCGATTCCGCCACGCCCTGCTCGACGAAGGAGTAGGTTTGGTCCGGCAGCCGGCATTCCAGGAGGGGCTTGCCAAAAGCAATCGCCTCCAGGCCGGTTGTGGAATTGCCCACTGTGACGCAGATATCGCTGGCGCCGATTAACCGATAAGTGTCAAAGCTCGGAGCGTTGATTGTCGGCGCGTCCTTCGGTATGCGCTCCAGGGCGCGATCCACGATCTCTTTGCTAGTGACGGGGTGCCATTTGAACACCGCCACAACGTCACCTCGTCGCTTCATCCAATCGAGAAATTTTCGCGCGTCGAAGGGCTGGTAGTGGGAATGGGACATCAAAAACAAAATGATCTTTTTATCCGGCGCAATGCCCAACGCGGCGCGGGTCTCGCGCTTGGCCGTGTCGCAGGTGGCCGCGGCTTTGGCGTTCCAGATATGGGTATTGCCCACCGGATAAATCTTGTCGTCGCTGCAGCCCGCCTTGAGAAGTATTTGGCGGCAGTCTTCGCCCCAAACCATGCAGGCGGTCGAAAAATCGGTATGGAACCGGTAATAATGAATGTCCGCGTAGTAAAGCCCTTCTTGTAGCGTGAAGTATGGAATACGATGGACATGAGAAAGGTAACCGAGCATTTTTCCCCACGGGTTTAGCTCGTGCAGCGCAAAGAGGAGGTCTGGCTTTTCCACTTCCAGCATGCGGTTCATGCAATAAAAATTTTCCACCGCCGGGCGGATGGTTTTGTCCTGGATCACCACCGGTACCCCTTGGAAAGTGGGGTTGGTCAGTATTTTATCCTGATACACTGGGCGCAGCTTGCGATAAGCGGCCGCGATTTTCTCACCGGTTGTGGCGTCGGCATAGTCTAGCACATGGTGATACGGAAGATTGGCCTGGTTAAGCGTGATCTCGAAAGCCCCTTCCGCCGCCGCCGTGAAATAGAGCGTCTCCATGCCGCGCCTGCGCAGGGCGTCCATAATGGGGACGAGAAAGCGGTTATGGTGCGGCAGCGCGATGAAACACAGCGCCTTTTTGCCTGAGAAAATGTTCATGACCTTTCCTCTATCGCGCATGAGAGATCCGCGACCCTCGATCTACGCCGCCTTCGCGGCGCCGGTTACCAGTTCGGATACGATGCCGGCCAATCGCCTGCGGTCGAGCCAGCCTTTACCTTTCCAAGCGTCAATCAGTTGCGGTAGTTCTTGCGGTACAGGCTCCCAGTAACAATATTCACCCTGCCATCCTCGCTCTCCGAAGGCTTGGCAGATGATTGTCGGTTTGCGGCAGAGAAGAGTCCGCTCGGTGGTGGTACCGGAAAACGCACTGATCACCATGTCAGCGAGTTGCAGGAGCAATCCGACTCCGACTCGCTCATCGATCACGACGCGGGGCAGAGCGCGAATCTCCCTGCCGTAGCTTTCCATGACGATCTCCCGCTCATAGTAGTGGCGTCGCACGGTGCGGGGATCGACGCGAATCACTAAATTGAAGTGAAATTGCACGAGAGACAACGCCTCCAAGATCTTGCGCGTCTCCCAGAGAAACGCCACGTGATGGGGGATGAGAATAACCGGTTCATCCGAAGATAAATTAAGCATCTCCCGGGCCATGGCTTCATGCTCTAGAAAAGCTTCGGTGTATTCGTCGCGTCCCGGCCAAAGCAAATAGCTCTCTTCCCATCGCAGAACAGACACCTGTTGGGGCCGCGCCACTTTTTGGCGCAATAGGAAATCCTTCGACCATTGGCTTTTGACGGCATAGTGGTCGGCGGGCAGCTGCGACAGG
This sequence comes from Binatia bacterium, assembly GCA_036555515.1. GTDB lineage: Bacteria > Desulfobacterota > Binatia > UBA9968 > UBA9968 > DATACQ01. The sequence continues at coordinate 38,423 of DATBLC010000346.1, read as the reverse complement.
GTATTCTTGTTGCCCAGCGGGCTTACTTCAAATCCGACGACCGGTATGTTCTTGCGCCGCGCTTCGGAAATCAACCAGGTGTAAAGCCCGCAACTCCCCTTTGTGTTGTTATCGACCGCCATCAACGGCACGATCACCGCATCGGCGCCAAGATCGGTTTTAGGTTGTGCTCCCAAGAGATGCAGCGACGATAAAAAATCGTCCATGGCGAGAACCTTCCATAGGGGAAGCTGGCTGCCGGGGAAATTTATGTCGGCGGTCTCCCGAATCATCTCATCGGTAGCGCGCAGCCGATCGGCAACGAGCACCGCAGGAGACTCGATGGGAAGGAATTCGCAACTCAGGCCAAGTTTGCGCGCCTCATCCATCGCTTCGCGCTCATGCGACGCGGCAACTACCTCCCAACCAAGCTGGTCTTTCAACCGGCGCGCCAGACGCCAAATCTTGCCTTCGGTGTAGCCGAAGTCTGCGTCGCCGCACGCAAACAAGACGCGGGGCTTCTTGCCCGTGTTTGAAGCGGGCCTCATGGACGTTCCTACCGGTTTTTTCCTGCTTCTTTTCGACAACGGAGGCCCTCCTAAAGTTCATGCTCTTCGAAATACCGGCTGGACCGGCTCGCCTTCCAGCGCTTCTTCGACCCTGTCTTCGCGGATTGCGTCGCCGGCGATCTCCATCGCCGCGCGATAAACCCGAAGAATGTGCTCGATATCTTCGTCACTATGGCTGTAACAAATATTATGACCGCCGGAGAAAAGCACGCCGCGCTTGAGACATTCTTGTTGGAATAGACTCTTGACCAGGAGCGACTCACGCCCGCTCTCGTCGAGGAAGCTCACGACGGTGCGTGGCGGCAGGCCGACGCAGCGCACGAGGTTTTCCACGCCGAACTCCCGCGCCAAAACGTTCAAACCGTCTTTGATCTTGCCGCCTTGTTCCCAGTTGTGCGCGATGACTTCTTTTTCGGCGATCTCCTTCATGGTCGCGAGGCTCGCTGCCAAAGACAACGCCTCGCCGCCGAAGGTGAAGGAGAAAAACGTCTGCTCGAAATGCTTCATGATCTGCCGCGCTCCCACCACTGCGGAGAGCGGATAACCATTGGCCATCGCCTTGCCGAAGCAGGCGAGATCGGGAACGACGCCGAAATATTCTTGGGCGCCGCCCCTGGCCACGCGAAAGCCGGTAATCACTTCGTCAAAGATCAGCAAACATCCTTCGTGGCTGCAGAGATCGCGCACTTGCTGCAGAAACGCCCCCTCCGGCTCCACGACACCGATGGGCTCGAGGATAACGGCCGCCACCCGTTTACGGTTCTGGATTAAAATACGCTTGAGGCTTTCAATATTGTTGTACTCGAAGGCCGCCGTTAGCTCGCGCACGGCTTTCGGGACACCACGGCTAAACGTCGTCACGCCGATGTACCAGTCTTGCCAACCGTGATAGCCGCAGCAGGCAATCAAATCCCTCCCCGTGTAGGCCCGCGCCAAGCGCACTGCGCCCGTCGTGGCATCCGAGCCGTTTTTGCCGAAGCGCGCCATCTCCGCGCAGGGAATCATCTCCGCCAACCGCTCCGCTACTTCAATTTCCAACGGATGCGGCAGCGAAAACGAAGCGCCTTGAGTCATTTGACGGCGCACGGCGTCGTCAACCGCCGGATAACCATGCCCCAGAATGATCGGCCCGAGGGCCATCGGCAAATCGATATACTCATTGCCGTCCGCATCCCATACGTGACTGCCTTTGGCGCGCGTCAAAAATGACGGCGCTATGCCCCGGACAAACTGTGTGGCTCCTTTGCTGAGTGTCTGCGAGCCACCCGGAATCACTCGTGCCGCCCGTCGCGCGAGTTCCTGTGATGCATCAAGGCGGCATCTTTGCGGCGGCAAAGCAGCTTCACGAGCGAGCGAACGGTAGAAGCCTTCGTTGCGGATCAACCCGCCATTTAAATTCCCTAGCGCCGGGTTAGCGTCAAGCAACGCCAAGACCTCGCGCCAACCGAAAACCTCTCTGGTGCCCAAACGCTCGTAAATGGCACGGACAAATTCAAGATCCCGTAGCTCGTCCACCGTCCAGCGCAGCTGTCGGGTCGACTTGCCCAACTCGCTTTCCACGTTGCGCAAACGAAAACGCCGCGAGGTCCTGATGAACGGCGTCACATGCTCCCGGTCGGCGGCGCGTCGGCCGTCGCGCCAGGCGATTTCCAGAGCCGAAAAAGAAAATACCTCGACATCGAGCCCATCGGGATAGGTGCACACGAGCGTATTGGAAGCGTAGTCGCACTCCTCGGTCAAATACGCCGCGATTACCCGGTCCACTACTTCGGGATCGATGAGCGGGCAGTCGCCGGTGACGCGTACGACGATGTCGGCCTCGGCGCTCTTGGCCGCGTGGTAATATCGGTCGAGAACGTCGGCTTCGTGGCCACGAAAGACCTTAAAGTTTTTCTTGGTACCCGCTTCGGCGATGCGGTCGTCGGCTTTGGTGCCGGAAGTCGCAACGATCACCTCGTTGATCAGCCGCGAGCGCCTGAGCCGCAAAACAATATGTTCCAGCATTGGTTTACCGCCCAGATCCGCCAGCACTTTGCCCGGCAGCCGGGTGGAGCTCATGCGCGCCTGCACGATGGCTACAAGGTTGCGTTGGTGTTCCACGATTGACTCCCCATTTCGATCCAGCATGGTTTGAGCGCCGACGCCTTCGCTGCCAGCGCGATGCTGAGCACCCGCGCGGCCTCGAATAGGTCTTGCTCGGGCTGGGAGCGCCGCGCCAGACAGTTTACGAAATGCCGCATTTCGTCCAAATACATTTCATTCGCGTTCCAACCCGGAGGGTTATTGAAGCATTGCCAAGTTTTGGTCTGCGCGGAATACCAGCGCACCTGCCCGGCCACATAGTCCCAATGGAGCGTTCCTTCATCGCCTATGACTTGGCAATTGCGGTTGTAGACTCGCTGAATGTAATCGAGATGAATCTCGCCCAACGCGCCATTTTCAAAACGCAGCAGCAAAGCCGCGGTGTCTTCCGTGTCGATTTCCAGGTGGCTCAGCTTGCCGGCGAGACAAAATACCCCTGCCACTTCGCCCACGAGCCAGCGGATGTAATCGATTTCGTGAATCGCATCGAATATCACGCCGCCGCCGAGAGCAGTGCGGGCGCTGTAGGTATAGCGATAATCCTCCCACGGATGCCAATCCGGGAGGTACTGACCTGCCTCGGCGCGCGCGGCGATGATACGCCCCACGCCGCCTGCCGCGAGCAGCCGCTTGACGGTGAGCAGCCCTGGATGAAAGCGCATATTACAGCCCACCAACGAAACGAGATTCTTCCGACGCGATAGTTCCATAAGCCTCTCAACCCCGGCCCAGGCACTCGCCAGCGGTTTTTCAATGAATAGGTGAACACCGCGCTCCGCCGCCTCGAGGGCCCACGGCATATGCAGCGCCGTCGGCACTGCAATCACGATCGCATCGGGTTCTCGTCTCCACGCCTCATCAGGGCTCGCCAGCGTTTCGACACCCAACTCGCCTTTGACTTCAGCACGCCGGTCGGCGCGCAAATCGCAACCGAGAACCTCCCCGGCGCCCAAAGCGAGCAGGTTCTTCATGTGCCGGCGGCCGATGGAGCCGCAGCCGACCACGACAAAACGCCGCGTCTGGGGTTGACTGCAATTATCCACGCGCGCCGCTCATACTCGACTCGATATAGTGTCCGTGCAGTTCCTTGCGCAGCAGCCAGGCGCCGATACGCTCATTTTCCGCTATCCGCGCTTGAAGTTCCCTGGTTGTGTGGTGAGCGGAGAGAAATGTTACCGGATGGTACAGCCCAGAGGCCAGGAACGTCGCCGCGTAATTTTGTTTGTACGTATAGACCTCTTCACTTTCGATATGATGGTAACGGACTTGCAATTGATTGGCTGGAAGAAAATCGCCGATCAGAAGATAGCCCCCGTCGCGCACCAGACGATCCACCTCTGCGACGGCCCGGAGAAGGCTTTGCCGATCGATCCAATGAAAGACAAAGTTGACGATGACCAGGTCGAACGATTCGCGCAGCGGTACCGCGCTGGCCGTGCCGCGTATGAAAGTGATGAAAGGAAAGCTCGCCTTGCCGTTAAGCACCGCCTGTGCGGACGGTTCCACGGCCACTGCTTCAGCGCCGGTGCGCTGGCGAATTGCCGCCAACCTGAAACCGTTAGCTGCGCCGACTTCGAGCACGCGCTCAGGAGTAAGCCCATAGAGGCCGATTAGCTTGAGCGGCAAATCCGCCGAAGGGTCGAAGGCGTTGAGGGCTCTCCGATTGCGTTCAAACCAGCGGTCGCCTTCGAACTCGCTGAAGACTCTATCTTGCAGCACGGGCCTCCCTCTCAGCGCGTATGCTGCGAATCCCGACCATGTCCCAGTTGAGCGGCGTGCCGCGCTCAATGTCGCGAGTCGCCGTTCGCCCCAGGACTTCGTCAAGATGGCGCGTGTGAAGTCCATTACCTGGCCGGATCGAGCGCACGTTGTGCTCGGTAAAGAATTCCCCGGCGCGGACGTTGTCTACCACGAACAGGGACCGGCGAAAGGCGCGGCTCTTCACTTCCGCAGCGGTCAAGCCATAATCTACCCGACCCATCACAGTCTCGGCGACGCGCACGCCGTCCACCATCGTTTTGAATTCTTGCGGCTCAAGTGAAAAGACGCTGTCCGGTCCGACCAGCGAGCGCGACAAGGTGAAATGTTTTTCAATGACGCAGGCGCCGAGGACTACCGCCGCCACGGGGGCAACGCTGCCCATCGTATGGTCCGACAAGCCCACGGGCACGCCAAAGGCCTGCGCCATATGGGGTATCGTGCGCAAATTCATTTCGTCGTAGGGAGCGGGATAGGCACTGGTACACTTGAGCAGCGCCAATTCGTTGCCGCCGGCATTCTTGATCACGCGCACCATTTCGTCGATCTCCGCCAACGTAGCCATGCCAGTGGAAGCGATAATGGGTTTTCCCGTAGCCGCCACTTTGCGCAAAAGCGCGATGTCGCAGTTTTCAAATGACGCAATCTTGTGCGCGGCGACATCCATGCGTTCCAGAAAGTCCACCGCGCTGGCATCAAAGGGCGTGGAGAAAAGCTCCAGCCCGATGCGCCGGGCAATCTCTTTCAAACGCGGTTGCCACTCCCAGGGCGTAAACGCCTCGCGGTACAGATCATAGAGTGTGCGTCCGTCCCAGAGCGTACCGTTAATGCGGAAGTAGTCGTTATCACAGTCGATCGTTAAGGTGTCGGCAGTGTAGGTTTGTAATTTCACCGCGTCGGCGCCGACCTCTTTGGCGACTTCGAGCATCTTCACCGCCTGCTCGAAGTTCTGGCCGTGATTTCCAGACATCTCGGCAATGATGTAGCAGGGATATCCCGGTCCGATGCGCCGACTGGCGATTTCGATAACTTGTCTCATCGTCGCGCCCCCTCGTCTTTCAATAAGCCGCGGCGTCGGAAAATCATGCAATCGCGTCCTGCGATAGTCGCGGGGCCGACGGCCGTGAAGCCGGCTTTGAAAAACGCGCGCTGCGAAGCGAGGTTTTCGATGAACGTGACGCCCTCCGCGCAACTCACACCCAATTCCCGCCCGGCGAGGGAGGGTGACGCTTGTAACAACAGAGTTCCCAATCGCTTGCCGCGATAACCCTGCGCCACGGAAAAACTTATTTGCGCCGTGTCCGCGCCCGAGCGCTCGAAACGAATCTGGCCCACTGGAATCATTGCCAACTCGAGGAGCCAGATTCGGCAATCCGGTGACGCCAATTTTTTCGCAAACCAAACGGCGTGCGCCTTCCAGGAAATCGCCGCGGGATCAAAGGAATTTTTCCGAGTTACAGGATCGTTGGCCCATTCCCATAGCAGCGCCGCATCGTGGTTTGCGGCCAGTCGCAATCGATATGGGTCATGAGCCTGAATGTCCCCGGTCTGAATTTTTGACTCCATCCCTACGCCGCCCGCATGGAAGCCCGTTTCAACAGAACAGAAACCACCCGTTCCACGCCCTTGCCGTCCACCAGGGCTCGGCCCCTTTGGCCCATTCGCAGGCGGCGAAAGGACGAAAACAGGAGACCATCCACGGCATTAGCTAAGCGCTCAACAGAGACCTCCGCGTGCCATCCCAGATTAATAACCACTCCGGCCGCCCCCAACTCCCCGGCGAGAGCGCGCTGGTTTGCGGCGATTACAAGGCTCACCGCCGGTAAGCCCAAACAGGCAAGCTCCCAGCAGGTACTGCCAGCCGCGGTTACGGCGAGATCAGCCCATGCCATTAACGGGGCCATATCGGAGACCGCAGTGAGAAACTCCAGTCTGCCGGGAAACGCAGCTGACGCATCGTTCAGCTCATCGATGTGCGGATTGGCCGGTCCCGCCACTACTCGAATTTGTAAACGGCCAGTTTCGAGCCGGCGCAACGCCTGGATAACCTTAAGCGTCACATTGTCGGGATCGCTACCGCCTAACGTAACCAGGATTTTGCGCGCGGTCTCAGGCACAGTGTGCAATCGACTGCGCCAAAAAATGAATTCACGCCGCAACAAAGCGTACTCCGGACCGAGCAGGATTGCCGTGTCGGGATTACAGTCATACTTGAGCTGCGCCGCGCCCAAATTTTGATTGAGCAAAATATCGGCGTCGTAATGGGCGAGGCGAACCGTGTCGTCGATCACCAGCAAGCGGCACCCGCTGGTTCGCACGGCGCACTGATAATCAGAATCGAAATCATAGCCGTCGAGAATGACGTAGGCCGCCTTTAGCTCCGCGAGGAGCGTCAACATCGACTCCCTATCGAGATGCGCCGAGGCATCGGGCGCGAGCGATAGAAATTCGGCGCCGGCGGCTTGTATCCGTTGCCGTAAAGTCGGGTTGTTACAGCGGCTCAGGAACCAAACCGGCCCGCCGCGGCCGACCCAAGCTTGGACCAGCGCCAGGCAGCGCATGACATGGCCGCTCCCAATCGCGGCGTTGGCGTCAGCGCGCACCAGCAACGGCGCTAGTTCGTGTGTTGATCCCATAGCTCGTTACGACTTTCCACAGGGCCTCGATGACGTCGTTTGCATCCTCATCACTCATACCGGGAAAAATCGGCAGGGAGAGAATTTTCTCGTAAGCCGATTCAGCCCGAGGGCAAAGCCCGCGGCGGGTGCCGAAACGCTCGCGGTAGAAGGAATGGAGGTACACCGGTAGATAGTGTACGTTGGCGCCGATGCCCTCGGCTCTGAGCGCGGCAAAGATCCGGCCGCGGTCGGCAGTCAAGCCGTTCTCATCCAGGCGAATCACATATAGGTGATAGGCATGCTGCCGGGAGGAACGTAGGGCGAGCGGTTTCACATCAGGCAGAGACGCAAAAGCGTCGTCGTAGCGCTGGGCGATGGCGCGTCGCCGCTCGATCCAGGCGGACAGACATTTGAGCTGGCTCAGCCCCAATGCGCATTGAATGTCGCTCAAGCGGTAGTTGTAGCCCAACTCCGCCATGTCGTAGAGCCATGAACCTTGCTGCTCGCGCTCGAAGTGGTTCGAGGTGACGCCGTGGTTGCGGAAACAACGCATCCGGTGCGCGATCTCGAAACTTTCCGTCGTAACCATGCCGCCCTCGCCGCTGGTCATGGCTTTCACAGGATGGAGACTGAAAACGCTTAAATCCGCCAGGGTGCCCACGGAACGGTCTTTGTAGCTGCCGCCCAGCGAATGACAAGCATCGGCGACGAGTCCAAGACCGTACTGGCGTGCGATGGCCCTTAGCGCGTCATAGTCGCAGGGCTGGCCGGCGTAATCCACCGCGATAATGGCGCGGGTGCGCGCGGTGATCTTGGCGGCGACGTCGGCGGGATCTATCAGCAATGTATCCGGCTCCACGTCGGCAAAAACCGGCGCCGCGCCCTGGTAGACCACGCAATTGGCGCTGGCAATGAAGGTCAGCGCGGGCACGATCACCTCATCGCCCGGCCCGACACCGAGGGCGTGGATGGCTGCGTGCAATGCTGCGGTGCCACTGTTTACCACGACCGCCTCGCCAGCATGGGTATGACGTGCGAAGGCCTGTTCAAACTCTCTCACTTTTGGCCCGGTGGTGAGCCAATCAGAGCCCAGGGTATCGACCACGGCACGAAGATCCTCTTTGCCGATGGACTGGTGCCCGTACGGTAATATGCGCCGGCGCACCGGGGCGCCGCCGTCAATGGCAAGGCGGGCGAGACGGCTAGTCATGACAATTCACCAATGTTTGCAGCTCATGCACCGTCAGCCATTGCGTATTATTATCACTGCTATAGCGAAAGCCTTCGGGACAAGGGCGCCCGCCGTTGCGGTTGAGAAACCCCTTTGGGCCGCCCTCGGAAGACAAAGAGCGAATCACGAAGTGGTCATCGTACTCGAAGGTGTTATGCGCGTCGTCCTCGGGCACCATTGTTTCGTGTAGTTTCTCGCCGGGACGAATGCCGACGACGTCGATGCGGCACTCCGGAGCGATGGCTTTCGCCAGATCGACAATGTTCATGCTCGGAATCTTCGGTACGAATATTTCGCCGCCGTGCATGCGCATCAAACACTTGAGGACGAATTCTACGGCCTGCTCCAATGTTATCCAGAAACGCGTCATCCTGGGATGGGTGATCGGCAAAACGCCGTTGGCGCGCATCTGCAGAAAAAAGGGAATAACGCTGCCCCGACTGCCCATGACATTACCATAGCGCACTACGCTGAATTTCGTGCCGTGATGTCCGGAGTAGCCGTTGGCGGAGACGAAGAGCTTGTCGGAACAGAGCTTAGTAGCGCCGTACAGATTGATCGGATTGGCCGCTTTGTCTGTACTAAGCGCAATCACTTTTTGCACGTTACGGTCGATCGCCGCGTCGATGATATTGGCACCCCCAAGAACATTGGTGCGAATCACTTCGATGGGGTTGTACTCCGCCGTTGGCACCTGCTTGAGCGCCGCGGCATGAATGACGATATCCACACCGTCCATTGCGCGATAGAGCCGGTCGCGGTCGCGCACATCGCCGATGAAGTAGCGCAGGGACGGATAATGCTCTTCGCTGAATCGCTGACGCATGTCGAACTGTTTCAACTCATCGCGGCTGAACACGATCAATTTACGCGGCTCATACCTGGCCAGCACCTTGGAAAGAAACTCATTGCCAAAGGAGCCGGTGCCGCCGGTGATTAGGATAACTTTGCCTTTGATCAGATTGTTAATGGCGTCCATAAATTTTCTCTCGAGCGACAATCGTCATCGCGGCCTTGCCATGAGCCATCGGTCATGGTGAGCCAAACATATTTGCGCACCCCGCCGTCGAAAAATTGACGGTTGGATGAGCGTTTGACGATTCCTGGGGTAATGCGACGCGCGTATCCCCATTTCGGGAATGCAATGCAAACCGCGAGCCAGGAGAAACTTGGATGAGAATCGATGATAATAGAGGAGTGACAAGCGTGGATCGGAAGCTCGATCGGAAATCCCGAACTTAGAACTCGGGCATACTCAACGTTCTGAGACCTAAGATTTGAAATCTGAGAACTCGCGTGCTGCCGGAGACGCGGATTACGGTGTGTTTGCAAGGCTGCTCAGTTTCGACGCCGATCCCGGCATCGACGGCCCAATTCAACGCTTTCCGCGAAACGCCGCGCTCCAAGGACGATCTTTCCCCGTTCGGCAAATTTTACCGCGTTGTCAAATAGACGGCCGAGCAAGTGTTGCAGTATTTCTCGGTTCAATGCCGCGACAAAAAACCTCGAAGCGCGGTTTTATCCGAGAATGTTTGGTTAGTGATCGATGACATGGGGCGATCACGAGCGCCTCGTCCAAGATCAGTGGTAGCGATAGCCGCGAAAGGTCAGGTTATTTGGCGGCGCCGTGAATAAGCAGATAACGCAGCGGAAAATGCTCGACCACGAGCTGCAGCCCGAGGGAAGAGGCGGGGTTTATCACCAACGGACCCTGAAGATTTACGGTGATATCTTCGATACGCTCGCGCAGTGTAACGATAAGCAGTGCCGAAAGCTGTTCCGCCGAAGCGGCGCTCAAGGCATCGAGGATCTCATCGTTCACGGGCACCCGATAGTCCAAACCGAGCGAGCGCGGATATATTAACGCGAAGGAAAGGTCCTGGTCGAGGCATTTGAGCGTCAAGAACGGTGACTCGCTGCCGTCCTCCGGCCGGTACTGTTCGAGCCGGTAGCGGCGCGCCTCAGGAAAACCAAGGATGCCGACAGGAAAAAAGATCTGCTGCTCTTCGAGGCGACGGTCGAGCAAAGCACCGGCCTCAACCGCATACGCGATATCACTCACCGGTGCCGTCCTCCGTTCCTTGGCGAAGTCGTTTGAAAGCATCATCCATTCTCCTCTTCTGCTCATGGGATTTGGCAGCGGCCTGGTTTTCCTCGCGTATCGCCTTGTAGATTTCCTCGCGGAGCACCCGCACTTCGCGGGGGGCGTTGATCCCAACGCGTACTTGGTTGCCGTTGACGCTCACTACGGTAATAACGATTTCGTCACCGATGGTGAGGCTTTCGCCGGGACGGCGGCTGAGTATCAACATAGGTTACGCCTAACGGAGAAAATCGAGCAGGCTCGGCCTGAGCACCTGCGACGCCGATTGCAACGCCGCGTCAAAGGCGTTCTGCAAGCGGGTGAAGTCGGAATAGGCGGTGAGGACGTCGGCGTCTTCGATCCTGGAACGTTCGCCGAGCGTGCGGGTGCGCAGCACCTCCAGGGCATCATTGACCTGTTGGGCCATGTTCAATCGCGCGCCCGCCTCGGCACGAAACGTCAACATCTGGTCGATGGCGGCATCAATCCGGCCCAATTGGGTAGCGTAACCGCCGACGTTGGTCTGGTTCAGCGTGAGCACCGCAGAGGGCTGGGCCAACTGCGTGGAACCGGCGAAACTCATATCGGCAGCCGCGATGGTGATATCGGCCGCGCCGTTGGTGAATCCGGTCAACGTAATCGGGTTCAATGTGCTCGCTCCGGCGTTGAGCGTACCGCCAGCGTTAAACGCCAAAGTCCCTTGGAGAGCGACCTGATAGAGATTCCCTGGCGTGCCCCCGGTGATCTCGGCAGAGTTTGCCGCGACGCGGTAATTGTAAGTAGTCGCACTGGTCTTGGCGAAAAGAAAAGTCAGCTCGTGGCCCGTACCCTTCGAGTCAAATACCGTCACCGTAGTAAAGAAATCCGCTTCACCGAGAAAAGGAGCGGCGGGAGCCTCGGTGCCGACGGCATCCACGGGCGAAAAACCCGCGCCAGGCGCCACGGCGCCGTCGAGATTCACCGCAAGACTCAATGCGTTGGGGGCGCTCTGGCCGTTCAGGAGCGCCTCCAAATCGCGCAGGGTGTCAAAGATTCCCTGCCCCCCCGGAACGCCGGCCGCCTGAAAAACCTGGCTCCCGGAAAAATTGATCGACAGCGTGCTGGTAGCGTTGGTTTGAACTCGAATGTCACCATTGTCACCCAAATAGTTCACTCCGATGGAAGTTTCGGTGAATGGCGCGGCAGCGTTGATAAAACCGCCGAACAGAAAGCGATTATCGACCTCGGTGTTGGCCACGGACAGCAGATGCTCGAAGATCTGACGCACCTCGCGTCCGACCGCACGCCGCTCCACCGGCGAATAGATATCGTTGGCTATCTGTACCGTAAGTTCCCTGGCGCGCGTCATGCCTTGTACTACATCATCGAACGCGGAATCTGCTTGCTCCAGAAACGGCATCGTGTTGTCGATGTTGCGCGTATATTGGGCGACACTGTTCTCGAATCCACGTAGGTCCATGGCGCGGGTAGCGTTAATGGGGTCATCGGCGAGATGATTGATGCGCCGCCCAGAGCTCACCACTTCCTGGGCGCGCGCCAGCCTCTGGTAGGCACGCTGCAAACCATCGTTCACTTGAATGCCCAGCATTTGTGACGTGACGCGCATGCTCAGCTCGTCATCTCGATGAGCGCGCCGTACATCTCATCCGCCGTGCGTACGAGGAGCGACGACGCCTCGAAGGCGCGCTGGAATAAGATTAGCTTAGTCATTTCTTCGTCCATATTAACGCCGGAAGCGGACTCCCGTCGCGCCTCGGTTTGGGTCAAAAGCGACTGGCGAAAGTCCAATCCCACTTGAGCACTCTCCACCTGGGCGCCAATGTCGCCCACTAAAGCGAGAAAACTATCCGGAATCGTCACATTGCCCAGGGCCGGGTGAGTCATCGAGCGCAAATTCACCAATGCCAAGGCGTTGCGGTTATCACCCGGTACAGCGTTGGCCGCGCTCGCGGCAGCGATGAGCCGCGGGTCCGACGCCACGACGGCATCGACTTGCACGACGCCCGCGGCGCCCGACACGGCAAGAATGGGCGTAAAAAAATCTCCGCCGGCGGCACCGTTAAGATTGAACCCAATAACGTGCTGGGTATTGACACTATTCACCAACGTAAGGGCAATCTGATCGAGCCGATCGATGATGCCCTGAATGCGATTGTCACGCATGTCGAGCAATGCGGCGATTTTGCCGGTCTGGAAAAGTGCCGTAGCATCGAAAGCGAGTCCATCCGGACTTTGAAACATCACCTGCCGGAATCCCACAGCGTTGATCGCGCTGCTATCCAAAGTTGCGGCGCGCTGGCCGCTTACGAGCAGTAAGCCGTTGCTAGTCACCGTCGCCTGCCCGTCTGCCTCCTCGCGTACCGTGGCGCCAGTGAGACGGACCAATTCTTGGATCCGGGTTTGGCGCTGGTCGCGAAAATCATTGGCTTGCGCACCGCCTACTTCGCTGAAAATAATCTGGCCGTTGAGCTCGGCGATCTGCTCGGTAAGAAGATTGACCCGATTGGTGATACTCACTAGTTCGTCGTCGAGATTGCGCTGCGCCGAGGTCAGCAATTCCCTGGCTTGGCGCAGGCTGGCGCCGACGGCATTGGCCTTGCCGACAACGTTCACACGTTCGGTCAAACCACCCGGGTTACTCGCTAGATCGGAAAGGGCGCCGAAAAATGCGCTCAGGGCCACGTCAATGCCGCCCCTGGTTGGAAATATTTCTTGGACCGCCGCGAGCGCTTGATGCTCAGCCTCCGCGGTGCCGATGTCGCGGTTAAGGGTAAGCAATTCCGCCTCGACAAAATGATCTACGACACGCTGAACCCCAGCTACGTTGGCGCCTTGCCCAAGAAACAGGCCGCCTTCGAACGATGGATATTCGGTAACCAGCTCCACTCTCTGACGCGAAAACCCAGGGGTAGCGACGTTGGCGAGATTGTGACCCGTGCTCTGGATTCCCATCTGCTGGTTTTTCAGTGATTGCGCGGCAATGGAGAGTGTCGCGAGGATACCCATAAAAATTTTATGCCTTGCTTCGAATAAAGGCCGATGAGGGACGCTGTGGCGTCGCCGCGCCCGTATCGCCGTACAGGGCCACGGCGGGGCGGGCAAGTGGCCCCAGGGCCCCGTTGATATGGGATAATAGATTTTCCATCAATCCGTTCATGTTGCGCTCATCGGCTTGCAGCCGAACAAAAATTTCCCGGGCGCGCGCGCGCACTGTCTGCAAGTGCAAACGCATCGGCAAACTTGAAGGACACTTTGCGATCAATCGGCTGAGCGTGACGGATTCAATGGGTGCCGCCATCCGTGTCAACAGATTCCGGCGCCGCACTTCCAGTTCGCCCAGAGAACGAAGCCATGGCTCGCGTGCTTCGATCTCGGCGATGAGCGCGTCGATATCCCAACAAATAAGCGCGCGCCGTTGCGCGGCGAGATTGCGGCTAAGCTCCTCGCCCACGGCGATCTCTTCTTCGAGAAGCGCCGCCAAATCGTTCAACGGTGTGGTCATAATAGGCCTCGGCATTCACCGATCATTAATCTTTAAGGAGTCGAGTAACCTCAGCGCGTAATATGCTTTTGGCCACATCTTCCGGCGCGACCTTGTAACCTCCGGCCTGCACTTGCTCCTTAATCAGGCGAACCTTTTCAGCGCGCAAATCGTTGCCCGTACGGGCAAATTCGGCAATCCTTTGCAATTCCCGCGCTTCCGGCGAGATGTTTACCTTGGCGGAATCACCGGCTTGCTGCGTCTTGACCTCCCTGGCCTGTTTCTGGCCAACGGCTTTGTCATTGTGCACGAGCTGCGAGAGATCGGTATCCGCTGGTCCTCTTTGGGTGATTTTCATCAGATTCTCCTTCTACGGTCCGTATCGGCAAGGAAGATAAGTTCTTTAGCACCCCAAAACCTTGAAATTCGCCTCTATTATACTCCAACCGTCAAAAAATTCGTCAAACTATCGAGCGTACCTTAGTACCTTTGACCTTCCCGCCGATAATTACCGAAGGGTCCACCGGTTTACCACCTTGACGCACCTCAAAATGAAGATGGGCGCCGGTGGCCCGGCCCGTACTCCCAACAATTGCGATGGTCTGTCCTGGCCGGACCTCATCTCCGGCAGACACCAAGTTCGTGTCATTATGGGCGTAACGGGTGACCATGCCTTCGCCGTGATCGATTTGCACCAGATTGCCGTAGCCTTTTGCCGGCCCGCTGAAAGTAACTTTGCCACCTGAAGGGGCCTTGACTTCGGCACCGGCAGGAGCGGCGATATCTACCCCGCCGTGAAAATGCTCGCCACCACGAATCGGGTCGTGGCGCATGCCGAAGCCGGACGAGACGACACCGTCCACTGGCGCACCCACGGCCGCTTCGGCGCGGGGGCTGGGCACCATCGCGTCGATGGCTCGTTCCACCGTTTGGGTAAATCCTGTAGCATCCCGCTTGGCCAGTATGCGGGCCACCTCGGTATCGAACATCGAGCTGTAAATATCGCGTGACAGCGAATCGTTTTCGAACAAGCCGTCCTTGGGCAGCGTCGCGCGCATCGCCTTTAACACTTCGAGATAGAGAAACGATGTAAACTCCTGTGCGGCACGTTTCCGTTCCAGTACGTCTTTGCCCGCAGCGCCGCGTGCCAGGGACTCGGCCTTTTGCGCCAGCGAGTTTTGCAGAGGCGCCTTTCCTAAATTTCCCAGCGTGAATTCGTTCATGGGCAGCCTCTACATCACCACCAGCTCTGCTTGCAAAGCGCCGGCTTCGCGTAACGCTTCGAAAACCGCGATCAAATCACGCGGCGTAACTCCAAGGGTGTTTAACGCCTGGACGATTTCATTGAGCGACACGCTGACACCGCCCGGCAGAGCTATCAGCTGGCGCGCGTCCGGCTCTTTCACTGCAACCTGGGTGTCGGGCACGACCTTGGTCTCACCCCGGCTAAGAGGATTGGGCTGAGAGACCCGCTGTTCTGTTTTTACGGTGATGTGCAACCCGGCGTGGGCCACTGCCACCGGGGCAATACGGACTTCGCGGCTTATGATGACTGTGCCAGTGCGCTCATTGACGACGATACGCGCCGGTTGGTCCGGAAAAATATCGAGAGATTCCAGAGCGGAAACGAAGGCAACCGGATTACTCCTATAGGCGTCGGGGATATTCACAGCGACGACGCCGGGTGACACTGGTTGGGCGGTCACGTTTAGCGAAGATTGATTGATCGCTTCGGAAATTCGCCTTGCGGTAGTAAAATCCGGCTTGTCAAGATTGATGCGCACCAAACCTTCATTGCTGACGACGCTCGACGGCACGGCGCGCTCAAGCATAACGCCCGCCGTAATGCGTCCGGCGGTCTGATGGTTCTTGGTCACTTTGGCACCGACTCCCTGCGCCGTGTAGCCGCCACCCAGACTTACCGCCCCTTGCGCCACGGCGTAAACCGTCCCGTCGGGTCCCTTCAGCGGCGTGAGCAATAATACGCCGCCGGAGAGACTGCTCGCGTCCCCCACCGATGAGATGGTCGCATCGAGCTGCGTACCCGGTTGAACAAAGGGCGGCACCTGCGCGGTGACAATGACGGCGGCAACGTTTTTTACGCGGACATCATTGGGGCTTACACGAATGTTGTAATCCTGTAGAAGATTGGCGAGGCTTTGCACGGTGAACTCGGTGTTCTGCCGGTCGCCGCTGCCGTTGAGACCCACCACTAAGCCGTAGCCAATGAGTTGATTGGAGCGAAAGCCCGCCACGTGACCCAAGTCTTTGAGCCGTGCCGCCTCAACTGATCGGAAAAACCCGATCAGAAGCGCGATGGCGAAAAAAACCGTTATTGACTTATGCCTCATGCGTATTTAAGTCCAATGCTGATGCGCCGCTGCTGAGCCCGTAAGCCCGTAGTCTCCCACTCTTCGCCCCTTGGCTTTCCGTTCTCCTAGAACGGCCAGACAAAATCGAAAAACCAGGTACCCCAACCAGAGCGCTGCTTGTCCGCCACCACGCCGAGGCCCCCGATAGTGATATTGGCATCGGCCAACTGCGTCGACAGCACGACATTATCGCGGTCCACGTCCAGAGGCCTGACAATCCCGGTGAGAGTGATAAACTGTTGCTCGTGATTGACCAGTACTTCACGGGTGCCCTGCACCACCAGATTCCCGTTGGGGAGAACTTCGCGGACCACCGCCGTCATGGTCGCGGTGAGCTGCCCGCTGCGCGTCGTGGAGCCCGAGCCCTGATGATTGTTCTCCGCGCTCGAGGTCAAGAGATCGTCGCCGAGTTTAAACAAATTAAGAAACTTTTTCTTGCCAAAAAACGTGCTGAGACTCGCGTTGGCCGAGGAGCTGCGCGATAGATCGGTGTCGGCGGTATTGCTCGCCTGGGCGCTCTCCACGATACGCACGGTGATAATGTCACCTACGCGCAGCGCCTTTTTATCGGCATAGAAAAACACATGATCGTCCGCGGGCCAAAGCGAGCCCACCGCCACGGGACGGCCTCCCTGTTGGCGCACCTCGGTTTGCCCCAGGCGCGTGACTTCCTTCGCCATTTCGACCTCGGTGGGTTTGGGAAAAAAACGCTTCTCGACTGTGGCGGAGCAGCCCACGATGAGTAACGGTAATATGAACGCGGATAACTTGTGCATCATCAATTGATCCTCACCATGCGGCCATCTAAGACCCGGCCGCTCAGGAGCTTGCCGGAGGATGAATTTTTCACCTGGATCAGCTCGCCCGTCCTGCCGTTTTCTTGAGCGACGCCCGGCGTTTCCACGCGCAGGGTACCGGTCTCATAAAGTAGTGTCACAGCGCTGCCACGGCGCAAGACCGTGGGCCTCTCGAGTCTCTTCTGGGTTAATGTTTCATTCACCAGGATGGACCGCGCCACCTGCTGGCCAACGACGTCGTCGATGCGGTAAAACGGCCGTCCATCCAGCCCGGAAACCTCGCGTCGTTCAAGGCGTACGTCGCCGATTTTGACTATCTCCTGCGAAGCCAGCGACTGTGAGGACACTACAACTTCTGCGAAAACGCGCACCTCAGCTTTGACCCAGAGCCGCGCGTGTTCTTTGCCGCCACTTTCGGCGGCGATGAGAAAGTTCTGTTGGCCAGGCGAAATACCATTCAATGGCCGAAGAACGCGAAGGTTCGGCGCGCCCTCAGGTAATGACACCGGCTGAAAGGGCAGCACGCGCACTTCTACATTTTCCGCCTTCCACGAGCTGTATGCCGCAGCGTGGCGCTGCAATGCGATGGCGACTCGTTCTGGCGTCAGCATCACCACCCCCGGGAGCGGGGCGCTGATCACGAGCAGTATCGCGCAGGTAAAGGTCGCCACGGCGACTCTAGGGATCATCTTGCTGCAGTTGGAACGCTTCATTGCTTATTAGACTCTAACGAGATTGTTCGCGGTCTGCATCATTTCATCGGCGGTGCGGATCGCCCGAGAATTAATCTCGTAAGCACGCTGTGTAACTATCATGCCGACCATTTCCTCAACCACGTTAACGTTGGAGCTTTCGATAAAGCCCTGGAGCAGTGTTCCAATACCGTCACGGCCCGGCGTTCCCGGTATTGCGTCGCCGGAGGCCTGGGTCGGAAGGAAAAGATTTCGGCCCTGGGACTGCAAGCCGGCGGGGTTGATAAAGCGCACCAGTTCGATGGTACCCACG
The DNA here is from genome assembly GCA_036555515.1 of Binatia bacterium. Taxonomy (GTDB): domain Bacteria; phylum Desulfobacterota; class Binatia; order UBA9968; family UBA9968; genus DATACQ01. Next base: position 20,448 of record DATBLC010000346.1, on the reverse strand, counting down.
GTTTGCGGCTGCGCCTGCCCCGCCTGCACCACCGACACCGTGCCATCGACACCGACGGTCACCGAGGTAGCGTTTTGCGGTATAGTGATTTGCGGCTGCACCGCGAAGCCGTCGGATGTCACGAGTTGACCCTGGCTGTTTTTTTTGAACGCCCCTGACCGCGTGTAGCCGGTATCACCACTCGGAAGTTGCACTTGGAAAAATCCGTCGCCTTCGATTGCGAGATCCAGGATGTTACCGGTTTGCTGCAAGTCGCCCTTAATAAACAAACGCTGGGTCGCTACCGCGCGCGATCCGTGGCCGACTTGGAAGCCGGAAGGCACTTCTTGTCCCTGGGCCGAAGACGACCCCGGCGCCTGCAATATTTCGTACACCAGATCCTGGAAATCCACTCGGCTGCGTTTGAAACCGGCGGTTTGCACGTTCGCCAGGTTATTCGAAATGACGTCGAGAGTCATCTGCTGGGCATGCATCCCAGTCGCTGCGGTCCAAAGTGCACGCATATCGTTACCTCGCTTCGCTCCGAATTTCAGATCTCAAATTGCCCATCCCAGATTGGGGCATCGCGCTCTCCCTTCCGCCTTTTATCTTCCGGACTACGGAGCCGCGTCAGCGATCATCCTCTGTGTGGCGCCGTCCATCAGCTTCATGGCCCTTTCATAGGCCTCGAACTGGCGCTGAATTGTGATCATTGAAACCATGCTGTCAATCGGGTTGACGTTAGATTGCTCCAGACTCCCTTGCGCGACTCTGGGCGCGGTAACATCTTCAACATTAGCCGCCTCGCCTCGTAAGAGGTTCGCGCCCTCCTTGGCCACCCGACGGGTATCAAGGAAGCGCACGATTCGGAGCTTTCCGACTTCGCCGTTTTCCGACCGTACTGTGCCATCCAGCCCGACGTCCATTCTAGCGCCCGTCACCTGGATCGGTCCCCCCTCGCCCAACAACGCGTCGCCCTGGGACGTGATGACGGTGCCTTCGGCGTTCAGGGTAAAACCGCCGCTACGGGTATAGCGTTCGCCGCGCGACGTCTCGACGACGAAGTAACCGTCTCCGTCGATGGCGAGGTGAAAGGGGTTGCCCGTGCCCTGGAGATGACCTTGCAGAAAATTGGTGCGCTGATCACCCACGGCGACGAATCCTCCCGACCTCGTCCCAGGCGGCAATCGCGCAGCCAGCACCTCGTTAAAGGCAAGCCGTTGGCCTTTGTATCCGGAGGTGTTGACGTTTGCCAGATCCTGGGACGCAACTTCCAGCTTGCGCATCTGCGCTATGGCCCCGGATAGAGCCTTGTACATTGCCGCATCCATAATTCAGTCCTCTCAAAGCAATTCACATACCCGAATTCGTCCATCGGTCGTAACTGCAGTTCTCGTCGCAGCCCACCGGCAAGTAGCCGTCGTGGCCTATTCTACACCGTTACGCCCTTGAAACGGGCGACGGTTTCGCCAGTTAAAGATTCGCCAGCGCTGGCATTCTTTAAAACGTCCACCAGCAGAATCGGGCGCCCGGTAGTTTTTTCCCGCGGGGCGGCAATTTTTGACTGCCGTACCGCTTCATTCATCGCGCTTTTCTCGGATTTCTTGGCACGGCCCGTGCGCTTCTCCTTGCCGGTGACCTGCTGTAATTCGCGGATTAAGTGCACCTGCGCTTCAGGCAGCCCAAGCATCGATGATACCCGTTCGACGTCATGGCCTTCTGCGAGTAGCAGCGCCGCGGCAGTATACTGCTCGCGTTTCTCGATTCCCGGATGGAGCATCAATCCGCGAAGTCTCTGCTCGGCGTTTTCCGCTCGGGCGATCAACGCCTCGAGGTTCTTTTGCACCAGCTCGAGTGAGCGGAAAAATCCATTGTTGGCAACCTCCGCGCTGCGCACCATCTCGGCAAGATGGCTCACGCTGGCCGTGCGCTCCGAGATGTCTGGTTTGCGCCGCCGGCTCACCATCCACAACGCGGCGATCACTAGCGGCGTGATGATCAAGATTATCAATCCTTCGTTCATGTTCGTGCTGCTCCTCCGTGTCTCTGAAACAACCTTTTCACCCGGGCGGACGAATGCTCATATGGCCTTTGCGGTCCACGGATCCCGATTTGCAGTAAGCATCGCGGCGGATTCCGATCACTAGGCCGAGCAGGACGATCAATACGGCCCGGGTTCATGCCCGCAATCCACGGCACATTAGTTTCAATAGAATTTGTCCTTTCTCCTTCTCCCTTTATCAATTAATTCACACGGTGATATCGAGATGTTTGCCCTTGTCCTTCCGGCTTTCCTTTTGCCCTGCTTCTGCGTCTCCTTTGGCATTTACCACGGCTGAATCATCCAACGGCTGCGCACCTGAGCGGGGCTCCTTTTCTTTCCTTTTTTGCCGTTCCCTACCCTGCCAGGAAGCTCGATCGGGGGCCACCGAGGAAGGGACGACGCGATTGACCGCGTCCGCCATTGGTCACCTTCGAGTCCAATTCACTGCAACTTACGCGTCCGCGGCTCCCGACAACGCGCCCACGCCACAGCCATGTCTCCTCCTGATCATACCGCAACCGTCTTCTTGGAATTCTGCGGCAACCGTTTCTCGCCTCGCTTGATTGCGGTCTCCCGCGGTTTCACGCCTAAAGCGAGACGCAGGCGCGCCACCGCCTGGCCGAAGATCTGGCAGATACGTCCCTCGCTCAGTTCCAGGATCTCGCCGATCTCGCGTAGCGTCAGTTCCTCATGATAGTAAAGTGTCACCACCATGCGTTCCCGCTCCGGCAGCTCTTCCACCGCCACGGTGAGTTTTTCGACCATGTCCTTGCTTTCAACAAACGAAAGCGGATCAATAAAAGCACTTTGCGATTGCTTCTCCTGGCTACGTTCCCACTCCGATTCCGAAGACATGGACAGGTCTTCGAGACTGAGGAGCGTGGCGTCATTCAGTTGCTGGTCGACGCGGTAATACGTGTCCAGCGGGATTTCCAGCTCCCGCGCCAACTCCTCAGCGCTGGGCTCGCGCACCAACTGGCCCGCCAGGCGCGCCTTCGCCGCTTCAATCTTGCGCCCCCAGGCGCGCACCGAGCGGCTCACCCAGTCGAGCGAGCGCAGACACTGCATGACTTCGCCCTGGATGCGATAACGGGCGAAGACTTCGAAGTCAACGCCGCGTTTGGGATCGTAGCGTTTGAGCGCCTCCAACAAGCCGATGACCCCCGATTGAACGAGGGGTTCAAGATCGACCCCAGGCGGCAAACGGCGGTGAATCTTCTCCGCGACGAAACGCACCAAAGGCAGGTACCGGTTGACCAGCTCTTCACTGGGCGCGTCCTTATCGCGCTGGCGTAGCGAAGGCCGCGTATTTCTATGCGATTTGGATTGTGCTTTCATCACACTCCTTCCATTCCTTCTAGGACCTGGCGGAAAAAAAATTGAAGATTGCCTTTCATTCGTCCACCCGCCAGGGCTGACTCGATGAGCCGGCCTGTAACCACGCCGAAGGCGCGCGCTGACGGCGCATCCGCGGCTTCTTCGACCACCAGGCGCGAATGCGCCACAGCGGCAAGAAATTGCGGGTCGCGCGGAATCCAGCCAAGACAATCCAGCGAGACATTGAGGAAGCGCACCGCGACGCGCGACAGATTATCGAACAAACGCCGCGCTTGATCTTCCCCTTCAATGTTATTGAAAAGAATTTTGAAATGCTTTTCGCCGTACGTCGAAGCCAATACTTTGATGAGGGCGTAGGCGTCGGTCAGCGACGCCGGTTCGGGCGTCACCACGACCACGATCTGTTGAGCGGCAGTGGCGAAATAGGTCGCCGCGTCGGAAATGCCGCTGCACGTATCTATGATCACCAGGTCCACCTGCCGGGCCAGGCTTTCCAGACCGCTCGCCAGCGCCAATTTTTGTGCGCCACTGAGCGCGGTCAGTTGCTGCACGCCGCTCGCTCCGGGAAGGATCATTACGCCTTGCGGCGTTGTCGTGACGATCTCGTCGATGGCCGCCCTGCCGGAAAAAAAATCCGCGATCGTATAGGCGGGCTTGACGCCAAATAGAAGATCGAGATTAGCCAGCCCCACGTCCGCGTCGATGGCCAACACCCTCTGCCCTTTACGGGCCAGCGTGGTGGCGAGATTCGCGGTAACGGTGGTCTTACCGACGCCGCCTTTGCCGCTGGTAATCGCGAACACCGGCGCCATCCCCAACGGTACGAGTCGGCCGCGCGCCCGCAATGAATAAGCCGACGTCGAAGGGCGCCGCCGGAGCGCGCTTATGGATTTGATATCACTCATCGTTGTCGCTCCCTGCTAGTAAAAGACTGGTCAGCACTTCGGCTCTGGCCGCTTCGAGATCGCCAGCCATGTTTTGTCCGAGGGTGATGTATGACAGCGGGTAACCCGCCCCCAAGGCAGTATTGATGAGCGGCCCGAAGTGGCGGCACTCATCAAGCTTGGTAAAGAACAGCGAATCGAATCCCAAGCGTTGAAATCCCTTCACCCACATGGCCATATCGGCGCCATTGGTGGACGCGCCGAGGAGCAGCGCGCGGCGCAAGCCGGGCAGAGCCTGAAGCATGCGGTTTAGTTCCTTGACGCCGGTTTCATCCCGCGGAGTCACACCTGGGGTGTCAACGAGAATCAAATCGCAATCGGCCAGACGCTCCCATGCTCGTTTCGCTTCCTTAGGGTCGGCGACGGTTTCGTAGCGCACGCCGAGAATCGTTGCATACAGGGCCAACGGGTCGCCACTGGCTATGCGCCGCTGGTCGAGGTTAAGCCAGCCGAGCTGCCGATGGAGCCGTTGGCTTTCGAATATGGTGAGCTTGATGATGCTCGAAGTCTTGCCCACTCCGGTGGGTCCGATGAGCGCTAGTCGATCCACGGCATCCGGGATCTGGCCTCCAGTAGGCACCAAGCGCGTCAGCGCATGATAAGTTCTTTCTCGTTCGTCGGCGCCTTCGGCTTCCTGAATCGCTTCGCTGATCCGGGCCATGTTTTCTGGATTGAGGCCTTGCGCCATGAGCGACTTGAGAATCCGATTCTTATGATTGAGCCCCGGCGCTAGCCACGACAGCATTGATTGGAGCGCCGCCAGCTCTTCGCGCATATCGGCCCCGGCGGGGGGAGTCGGCCCTGGGGCGAGAGCTCTTTCGCTTCCGATTAACATTCTTGACCCCGTGAAAGTCGGCAGTGTCGGCGCAGCGTTGTTTTCGTTCTGTGGCGTTTCTGACAACGCAAGTATCTCGATGCCGCCGCCATTTTCGTCCAAACCCGGCCGCGTCTCGAGAATCAAAGCGTCCGGCCCCAGCGAACCGCGCACGGCGCGCAGCGCGGAGGACAGGTCTTTTCCCCAAAAGCGGCTAGGATTCATCGTTCCACCTGAGCACACCGAGGGATTGAATCTTCACGCCTCCGGCAATTTCGTTGTGCGACAGTACCGCAATTTGCGGCAGATACTGGCTGACAAGTTGGCGCAGATGGCGTCTAACCCCAGAGGCGGTAAGAAACACGGGCAGCAGTCCGCGCCTACCGAAGGTCTCCACTGCCTGTTGGACGGCGGTCATAATGCGCTGTGCCACCTGAGGCTCGACGGTTATGCCTTCCTGAGCGCGCTCGCGGATCACCCTTTCGATCTGCGGGTCTATGGTCATTACCGGGATCAACCCTTCCGGACTTCGGAAAGACGACGTGATGGTGCGGGCCAAAGCCTGACGCACGTATTCGGTCAGTTCGTCAGTATCCTTGCTGTGCGGCGCATGGTCCGCCAGGGTCTCGATGATGGTCAGAAGATCTCGCACCGGGACTTCTTCGCGCAAAAGGTTTTGTAAAACTTTCTGAATTCCGCCCAAGGTCATGTGGTGCGGGATCAGTTCTTCAATGACTTTGGGGTGCTCCCTGGCAAGGCCGTCGAGCAGCTTTTGGACGTCCTGGCGCGTGAGCAGCTCCGGACCGTGGCGCTTTACTAACTCGGAGATGTGTGTGATGAGTACAGTCTCCGGATCGACCACCGTGTAGCCCATGACCTCGGCGCGTTCTTTGTCGGCGGCGGAAATCCACAGCGCCGGAAGACCGAAGGCGGGCTCACTCGTGGTCTCGCCGCTCAAGCCGCCTTCCGAGTGCACATTTCCTGTGGCGTTCATCGCCATGAAACGCCCAGGTTTGAGTTCGCTTCTGCCCGCTTCGACTCCTTTCACGAGAATCACGTATTCCTTGCTGCCCAGACGGAGGTTGTCTCGAATGTGAATCTGTGGCACTAAGAATCCTTTGTCTGCGAGAAACTGCCGCCTAAGCGCTCTTACTCGTTCCACGACGGCGCCTTTTTCACCGTCCACGAGGGGGATCAGTTCATAGCCGACTTCCAGTTCGAGCAAATCCACAGGTTGCGGGCGCGTGGTGTCTTCAGCGGTTTCCGGTCGGGCGGCTTCCGCCGCAGGTTCTTCCTTTTCCATGCTCTTGTCGTTCGCCAGCGCATAGGCCAGGCCTCCAAAGGTTCCAGCCGCGAGGATAAACGGGATGGCGGGAAATCCCGGCACGAAAACGAACATGGCGAGGATGCCGGCTACCACGCCGAGAGCCGTAGGATTCCAGAACAGCTGCTTGGTGATCTCGACGCCAAGCTCGCCGCCCGATGCCGTGCGCGTTACCACCATGCCGGCGGCGGTGGATACGATAAGCGCGGGGATCTGGCTCACCAGGCCGTCGCCGACGCTGAGCAGGCTGTAAAGCTGGACCGCGTCGCTGATCTCCATCCCCTTTTGCATCACGCCGACGAAAAACCCACCGAGCAGATTGACTGCGAGGATGATCAATCCCGCCACAGCGTCGCCGCGCACGAACTTGGACGCACCGTCCATGGCGCCGTAAAAGTCGCCTTCTCTCTGAATGCGCTGGCGGCGTTGACGCGCCTCCGCCTCGTTGATACTGCCGGCGTTCAAATCGGCGTCAATGGCCATCTGCTTGCCAGGCATGGCATCAAGGGTGAAGCGCGCCGCTACTTCCGCAATGCGGGTGGCGCCCTTGGTGATGACTATGAAGTTGATGATGACGAGAATGATAAAGACGATGAAACCGACAGCGTAGTTGCCGGCGACGACGAACTGCCCGAAGGCTGCGATCACATGGCCGGCGGCCGACACCCCGTCCTCGCCACGCAGCAGGATCAAACGGGACGAGGCGACGTTGAGCGCCAGGCGAAACAGCGTGGCGAACAACAACACCGATGGAAACGCGGAGAAGTCCAAAGGCTCTTTGACGTAGAGCGAGACGATCAGAATCGTCAACGACAGGGCCATGCTCATCACCAGTGTGAGATCGAGCAGAAACGGCGGCACCGGCAACACCATCATGATGATGACTCCGGTTAGGCCCAATGCGGGCATGAGTTCCGTCCAGCGCAAGCTCTTGGACATTTCCGCGTGACGCGCCATTTTTAGTGCGTTTCGGGTTCAGTTTTCACGGCGCGATTTTCCGCGCCTTGGTAAATCTTGCAATTTAGTTTCGGCATTCCGCCCTCTGACTTCAGCATTCTGTCGTCTTGCTTCATTCTTCAGCCTTCGCATCAGCAAGATTCGGGCGACTCCCGCCACGCAGCCGGTACACATAGGCCAGAACCCCTGCCACGGCGCGATAAAGCGTCTCGGGAATTTCTCGGCCGATTTCCACCTGCTGGTAGAGCAAGCGCGCCAACGGTTTGTTCTCGACGATGGGAATACCCTTCGAGCGCGCTACTTCGCGAATCTTTGCGGCGATGAAGCCAGCCCCTTTGCCGAGCACGCGAGGCGCGCCCATTTCTTCCGCGCGGTAGCGCAAGGCGATCGCTACATGTGTCGGATTGGTAATTACCACGTCCGCTTTGGCCACCTCGCTCATCATGCGTTGCCGCGTCATTTTCTGGCGCAGGCTCTTTTGATGCGACTTCAGCAGTGGATCACCTTCCTGCTCGCGCATTTCTTCTTTGATCTCGTGGCGGCTCATGCGCAATCGTTTGTCGATGTGCCAGCGCTGGTAAAAATAATCACAGCCGGCTAACGCGACCATGGCGGCGATGATCCAGGCGCTGAGCAGGGCGCCGTCCCGGATTACGTAGGCAACGATATCCGCCGCCGCCAGGGAGGAAAGGGACGTCAGGGCCGGCAATTCGCCGTAAAGAAATGCCCCACCGATGCAGCCCAGGCCGGCGATTAAAAGGACCGCCTTGATACTCTCCGCGATTGAATCGAGACTGAAAAGTCGGCGCAATCCAGCCACCGGATTGATGCGGTTCAGATCGAAGCGCAACGGCTCCGCCGCGAGCACGAAACCGGTCTGGAGAAAACCGGAACCCAGGCCGGTGACGATGATTCCGGCGAAAATCGGCAGCAGCACCGGCGCAAACAAGAGCCCGGTTTCATGGGACAGCATCACCAAGTCTTCCCTGCCCAACTGTCTGGTAGTTCCCGCCGCGGAGAAAAATCCCGTTACACAGCGAGCTAGCCGCGCCATAAGTTCCGCACCGACGAATTTGAGTGCGATGGCGATGGCCGCCAGCGTCGCCGCAGGAATGAGGTTGCGCGATTTGGGAAACTGCCCCTGCTTGCGCGCGTCGTCGCGGCGCTTTGGAGTAGGTTCTTCGGACTTTTCCAAGTCGTCTTTGAAGGCTTCTTGCGCCATAAAAATCTACGATCTCAGAGCGGCGAGAAAAATCGCCGTCTCAACTTACGCCTCCCGGTACGCCGATCATCAACGGCATGTGCCGTATGAAAAACCAGACAAAAGCGGGCATCGCCAAGAACAGAAATAGTATCGCCAGGCCAAATTGCAGCGGCTGGGCCACCATGAATACATTCATCTGCGGGATGGCTCGGCCGATGAGACCGAGGATAATGTCGCTCAGCAACAGGCCGATCACCACCGGCGCGCTGACGCGTAGCCCGATGGTAAAAATTTCGCCCGCTGAGGAAACCAAAACCTCCAACAGTCGGGTCGCGAATTTCTCGCCGGCCAGTGGAAAAACGTTGTAGCTCGACCACAGTGCCTGCACGAGCAAGTGATGGCCATTCATGGCGAAGAAAAGCAGTCCGGCGATCAATTCAAAGAGGGTGCTGAAAAGACCGCTTTGCCCGCCTTCGTTGGGGTCCACGAGCTGGATCAAACCGAGCCCAGTTTTTAGCTCTATTTCCTGGCCGGCGAGGCGCATTCCGGAAAACATCAGCTGGGCCAGCCAACCGAGCACCAGTCCTAGGAGAGCTTCCCCGGCGAAGGCGAAAAGAACGGAAAGTATCGTGATACCGCCGGTGCTCGCGGTGGCGCGCACCATCGGATAAGTCGCCACCGCGAGCAGAATCGCGATCCACGCCCGTACCACTACCGGCACCACACGGCTGCCCCAAAACGGCGCGCTGATCATCAACCCGGCGGCGCGGCCAAACACCAACATGAATGTGAACGCTTCGAGCCAACCAGCGCTGACGAGATGGGTTAATGGTGCCATGGGGAGGTTAATTTCAGCCGATAATCGTCGGTAAGCTGATAATAATCTGCCTCGTAAAGTTGACGTAGAACTGAATCATCCATGAACCGAACAAGACAAGCGCAAGGATCGTCGCTAACACCTTAGGAACAAAGACCAGGGTGAAATCGTTAATCTGCGTGGTCGCCTGAAAAATGCTCACGGCCACGCCGGCGATCAAGCCGAAAAGAATTGCCGGTGCCGCGACGACGCCGCCCGCTTGCAAAGCACCGCGCATGATATCGATGAGACCCTCGGCGGTCATGCAAAACTCCTTAAGAGTGATCCCACCAAAAGGTTCCAGCCATCAACGAGCACGAACAACACCAGCTTGAAGGGCAGCGAGATCAGTACTGGCGGGAGAAACATCATGCCCATCGACATCAGGATCGAGGCCACCACCAGGTCCAAAATCAAAAACGGTATGTAAATCATGAATGCCATCTGAAAGGCTGTCTTAAGCTCCGAAATCACGAAGGCAGGGATTAAGCTTGTGGCCGGTAGTTGGTCGATCTCGAGATCCTTGCCGTCGGGATTTCTAACGAACAGAGCGAGATCGGCTTTGCGCGTATGTATGAAGAGAAATTCACGAAGCGGCACCCATGCGCGCTCCAGCGCGGCCGCGGGCGGGATTTGCCGGTTGTAGTAGGGCGTCACCGCCTCGCTTTCGATTTTTTGCCACACCGGTGCCATTACATGGAACGAGATAAAGACTGACAGCGCGATGACGATCTGGTTCGATGGTGATTGCTGCGTGCCGAGGGCTTGACGCAAAAAAGACAAGACCACGACGATGCGCGTGAACGACGTGAGCGTCATCAACACCAGCGGAGCGAAGGAAAGCAACGTCAAAAGCGTGAAGATCTCGACCACGGTGGAGACCTCGGTGCCCTTGAGCGGATTGGTCAAAAGATTGAGTGACGACGGATTCATGGCGCCGGTTTAGCTGTGGGTCTCATCGGTCAATGGCGCGCAGTTTCGCGCGCCGGCTGGGAACGCACCCTTGGCGAGTACCGTCACGCTTTGCGCCGTGACGCCGAGTACGAGGCTTTCGGTTTCGAAACGCACCAGCGCCACCGAGGCCTGAGCGTTCAGCGGCACACTTTCCAAGAGCTGAAGCGAATGCGCCGTTTGCCGCCGCGCCGGCAACGGAAGCCAGCGCAAAAGATAGTTCGCGGCGGTGGCGAGATCGGACCGCGTCGCACTTGGCCGCGCCAGCTGACGGTGAAACATGGTGAACATCGATGCTCCTACTGAATCAAAAATTCCTTGAAGTAAACGCTGGAAACCATTTTTTGGCCGATGGCTTCGTTGATTTGCTCGTGCAGCGCATGACGCAGTTTTTCTTTGCCTTCGGGCGCGGTCAGCTCTTCGATCTTGCGCTCAGTGAGGTACATGATGACGGCGTGGCGGATAGGGCCGGTAAACTCCTTGATCTTGTCCTTTTCGTGCTCATTCTTGACGCCAAGGCTTAAGGTAGTTCTCAAATAGCGCCCCTGCCCCGAGCTCGCCAGATTGACGACGAAGACATCGAGATCAGCGCCGACTTCGGTTTGATGCTTTTTGTCTGTATCTGCTTTCTTTGCTGCTTTGCTCGCGGCCGGCTTGTTTGACCGAGCCGAGCCGGGAAGTAGGTCGGGTTTGAGAAAATAGATGCCGGCCCCGGCGCCAAGTACGCCGACGATCGCGCCCGCGGCGATGATGATAATTTTTTTGTTCATGGCGCCTGTTTTGAGCAACCGATGTGCCAATGCTGGCGCCAAGAAACTCGTCCTGTTTAGAGAATTTAGGTGACTTGCGGGATCGTTTCCCGCGTCAAGATCGGCGCTTGCTCGTCAGCATCTTGACGACCGCGGTGCCATGTTCAAATCCCACGCCAAGGGCAGTTTCACCTCCCATGGCGTTGATCATTTTGTCCTGATAGTGCCAACTCAGCGCGGCGTCGGCGAATGCGGAAATTAGCACAATGTCTAGCGTTTATAGCTCAGCCGGGAAACCTTGGGCACTGCTCAGGCAGCGTCACATTTATAACGATTCGCGCCTACATGCGCACCGGATCACGGGGCTCAAATTCATGGCATGACGCTTGCTCCTGCTGAGACCGCAAATATTGACCAGGAGGATATATGGCTCGACCATTAACAACTTCGAATACGCCTTCCGTGGAGACACAGGCACAGCAGGCGGGTGCGGGGTTTGAAATCGGCGGAGAAGCGGTCGCCAATGATAGGGAGGCCGCTGTGACCGTGCCGCGAGCCAATCAAAACCTGGCTTTGAAGGTTCCCTTGGCCTCTGCATGGAACGAAGCACTTTGCTGTGAAGCGCGCAATTCCCTGCAGGTGATATTGAGCGGCGCGGAGATCCTTCTCGAAGATCACCTGGAAAATCTGCTAGGCGGCCAGAAGGAGTTGCTCGCCAAAATGACCGATAATGCGTACCATCTATGTAATCTGTTATCCGCACTGTTAGGCCCCGAAGAAATCAGCCTCGAAGAAACCAATGAGGGACGTTTCCGAGCCGTGCGCCGCGTGCTGGCGAACGTTTGATGGCGACCTCGTCCGCTATCGTCGCTCAGGCCAGTAAAGTCCCATCGACATTGCCGTCCGGGCGGCGGCGCTTGTGCCCGTACCTGCATCGGATGGAACAAACGAATTGACCTTGCGCGCTAATTGAGCAGATATTTTTCGACGTTTTGGATGCGCTCCAGGAGGCGCATGAGGTGGAAGGGTTTGGACATGTATTCGTTAGCGCCCAGCTCCAACACTAAGTTCCGGTCCCGAGGCGACGCTCCGGCCGAAATAACGATGACGTAGGGCGGCTTGCCGCCGGCGGCGCGCTCGCGGATCTGCCGCAGTACCGAAAACCCGTCCATGCGCGGCAGCATCAAATCCAGCAGCACAAGATGGATCTCCTCGTGCTCCATGATATCGAGGGCCGATTCGCCATCACTTGCGGTGCGCACATGATAGCCGTAGCGCATGAAATACAGGCTCAACATATCGCAGAGCGAACCGTGATCTTCAACGACCAGGATCGTGAGCTTCTTGTCGGAACTCTTAGAGCCGTTCTCCACAACCGCACGCGGTCGCTTTGGGAAAGGGATAACGCGCGCATTACGCGGGCCCACGCTTGAACTGCGTGGGCCGGGGTGCGAATTTCCGATATCGAGTTTTCGTTTACGCATCACTCTCTCACACGTTCAAACAATCGGCTGGGTCTTCCGCAACCATTTATTTTAGCCGATCGCTGTTTCTCGCGGCAATCGGTACACCGCCACATTTTCGTACAAGCCAAGGGAACGCTCCACCCCTCCGGCGCCAGGGCTACGCGAGTCCTCGCGCGCGTTGGGCTTTGCCGCCAGCATTGATGACGGCGGCAAAATAGCGCAATAGGAAACTGGCGCCGAAATGTCGTTCTTGACCGTACAAAAAAGGCTTCGGCAAGGGGACTGAATTCTTTAGGTTTCCTAAAGTTATCGCCTATTTCGGCGATTCAACCTGCATGAGAGTCGGCGCGATTGTGTGTTTTTTTCCGAGAACCCGCAGAACGCAAAATAGGCCCACACCGTGTTGTCTATTTTAGGATACGTAGTCGTCTTCGGCGCAGTTATCGGCGGTTTCGTCATGGAAGGCGGAGCGGTCGGCATTCTCAACCAGCCGGTGGAGTTTCTTATCATCTGCGGCGCCGGCATTGGCGCCCTGGTGGTGGGAACGCCGATGAAGGTTCTTACTGCCATGGTGAAAAATCTCAAGACGGCCATCGGCGGCAACGGCTATACCAAGGCCGATTACATGGAGCTGTTCGCCATGCTCTACGAGGTATTTTCGGTGATGCGCAAAAGCGGCGAAATGGCTCTAGAAAAGGACGTCGACGATCCCGTCAACAGCGAAATTTTCAAAAAGTATCCCAAATTCATCGGCAACCACGCCGCCAAGAGTATGTTTCTCGACTCTTTGCGCCTAGTCATCAGCGGCTCAGCCAACGCCGACGAGCTTTCTCACCTCATGGATGAGGAAATCGCTACCCATGAAGAAGAGGGGCGGCGCCCCACCGGTGTGCTGGCCAAGACCGCCGATGCATTTCCGGGACTGGGGATCGTCGCCGCCGTTCTGGGCGTCATCATCGCGATGGGCGCTATGGATCAGGGACCCGAAGTGCTCGGACATAAAATTGCAGTGGCCCTAGTCGGGACCTTCGTCGGCATCTTGATTTGTTATGGTATTTTGCAGCCATTAGTTCAGAAAATGGAAATCCTATTGATCGAAGAAGCAAAATATCTGGAGTGCATCAAGACCGGCATCCTCGCCTACCTCCACGGCGCCGCGCCGATCATCGCGGTGGAATACGCGCGGCGCGTGGTCTTCAGCACGGAACGACCCTCGGCCCAAGAGCTCGAAGACGCTTGCCGTGGCAAGAAGGAATAATCGTTTATGGCCGGAAGAGACGGCAAACACACCCAGTCCCATGGCAAAGACGATAAACCCAAACTCATCGTCAAGAAAGCCAAGGGCCACCACGGCGGCCACCACGGCGGGGCCTGGAAAGTCGCCTATGCGGATTTCGTCACTGCCATGATGGCGCTATTTCTCGTGCTCTGGCTTCTCGGCGCCTCCAACAGTCAGCAAAAGGCCGTCATTGCCCACTACTTCCGCGAACCCGGCGTTTTTAGCGGATCGCGCGGCATCATTCCTGACGGCGGCGAGGACAAACTAGGTTCCGGCATCATCCAAGCGCCGTCGATGGAAGTTCTACAGATGCATATCAAAGAAGGATTGGCGGGATTAAAAGATCTAGCCGATATTTCCGAACAGGTGCCAATCAAAATCACCGATGAGGGCCTGTTAATCGAAGTCATCGATAAGGACAAGCAGGCCTTTTTTGATCTGAGCAGCGCGGCTGTAAGACCGCTGATGCGCAAAGTGCTTGGGCTGATCGTAAAAGAAATCAAGGACGCACCCAACAAAGTGGTCATTGGCGGTCATACTGATTCGCGACCTTTTCAAAATGAAAAAGACTACTCCAATTGGGATCTCTCTACCGAGCGCGCCCTCAACACCCGCCGTGCGTTGGAAGAGCTAGGCCTCCCTTCGGATCGCGTGGAAAAAGTCGCGGGCTACGCTGACCGCCAGCTGCGCGTCCCTGACAACCCGTACAGCTCCGAGAACCGCCGCATCAGCATCCTGATCCGCAAGCGTGAGAAATATGACGCGAAGAACAAGAAAGTATTACCGTAGATTTTCTATCCGCCGCTCCGGGCTCACGACGTCGACGATACGGATGGCAAACTTCTCCTTGACCACCACGGCCTCGCCGTGGGCCATGAGTTTATTGTTTACCAGGATCGCCAAAGGTTCACCGATAACCTGGTTCAACTCCACCACCGAGCCCTGGTTGAGCCTAAGCAGATTCTCCATGGTCATTCGGGCCCGCCCAAGTTCCACCGTCACCTGTAGCGGAACATCCATTAGGAGCGATAGATCGATCTGATCCGCCCCACCGGTGCTTTTGCTCTTTTCGTTTTCCGCGTCCGCCATGAGTTTTACCTTCCGTCGAGTTATCGCACCGCCGCGCGCGGCTCCAATTTTACTTTTGCGACAAAAACTTTATTGCCGTTGCGCTGCGCCGCTTTGCCGATAAATTTGCGTTTGCCTTCGATCCAGAGCTCGACATTTTCCAGGCCGGGAGAATTCAGTTGAATTACATCTCCGGGCCTAATGCCCATGATCTCGCCCAAGCTCATCTCGACCACGTCCACCACGGCTTGTGTTTCGACTTCAATTTCGAGGATCTGTTGGAGCACGCGGCGAAACAATCCGATGTTGTCCGGATCGTCGCCAATGGCAACCCCCGATTTAAGCAAGTCGCGAAACTCCTCGATAGCGGACAATGGCAGCGAAAACAACATAGTGCCATTGATGGGGGACATGTTCACTCTATAGGTCGCTAGAATCATCGGATCCCCGGTGCCTGCCGCATTGAGCAAATAGGGGTTGAGTTCGGTGCGCAGATGGCGTCCCTGAAGCTGGACCACCGACTGCCACGATTCTTCCATGCCGCGCAACATTTTTTCCACGAACTTGCCGAGGAACCGATTTTCTATGGGCGTAAAGTCACGCCCTTCGACCTTCATAGCCTTTTGACCGCTGCCGCCGAAAAAAAGCTCAATCATGGCAAAGGCCAGACGCGCCTCGATGACGATAATGCCAATGCCGCGCAAAGGCTCCAGGCGGACGGCATGGAGACTGGCTGGCAGCGGAAAACTCTGGATCAAGTTTTCATAGGTGACTACTTCCATGCCTTCGAAGCTCGCGTCCACCGATTTTCCTAATTCGGTGGCGAACATGCTTTGCAGACGGCGCGCGAAATCATTGAGTATAACTTCTAACCCGGGCAATCGACCACGGGTTGATGTGTCGCTGCAAGTAAAATCGTAGGGCCGGGGCTCGTTGGCGCCGGCGGCCTGGTCTCGTTTCTGAACTCTTTCCCCTTCGGGCGCCGCCGTATTGCTTTCAGAAGTGGCGACCTGGTGATTGGCAACACCGTTTAATAGCGCATCTATTTCATCTTGGCTGAGAATCTGGGCCATCTGTTTCTCGCTAAAGCACGCAGATCATTTCTGCCGTCAATTCCTTGACGCATTATCGTCAAGACAAACGACGCCTAACCGCGGAAAGTCGTCAGTCATGGGTCGCTGGGAGAAGTTGAGCAAGGATGGTGCCAGGGAAAGTAAGTTTCGCGCTTCGGCGGCGGGGCGTCAAGTGCGTTATTAAATTGCTTGACCCATACCTGTGTAAACCTCGAGTGGTTTAGCACGTTCAAGTTGTTGGAGCCGTCAGACAAGTAGGTATCATATGGAACGACTTGATCCGTTTGAAGGTCTTTGAACGTTCTTTGCCGTGTGGAATGCCTTAAAACTCGAAGGCGACTTCCAATTTCGCATCGGGCGAGGCCAGATGCACGCAGACGACATCCTTGGCCTGGAAGGCATACGGCTTTGACGTCGTCTCGTAGACTTCGGGCGGCTCCATGGCAAAATTGAAACCGTTCTCCGAGAGCCGCGCGCAAGCGTTGCCGTTAGCGATGTTGACAAATTCTTTGCTCGCGTCGAGGGCCAGCTCGTCCGGCGTGTTGATAGTCTCGTCGAGCATAGTCGAAGCCA
This sequence comes from Binatia bacterium, assembly GCA_036555515.1. GTDB lineage: Bacteria > Desulfobacterota > Binatia > UBA9968 > UBA9968 > DATACQ01. The sequence continues at coordinate 3,829 of DATBLC010000346.1, read as the reverse complement.
TCTGCAGTAAAAGTTTTGGCGGCACGGAAAGCAGGCAGTTGAACTCGACGTTTTGGCCGGCGATTTTTTGTGAGAATACCCAGCGAAACAAGCGGACTTTCTCTTTGCCGGTCTCGCAATGCTCGATCTTTAACTCTTGCTTGGCGAAACGCGTAAACATGATCATCATCAAGTCGGTGAAGGTCTTGACCAGGTCTTTGTTGCGCACCTTGTCGAACGCAGCCACAAGTTCCGAGGAAAGTTTTTCCTCCTCTTTATCGTATTCCTTAAATTCTTTTTCCAGCGCATCGAGGGTCAGGTAGCCCTTCGCCACGAGCACTTCGCCAAGCAAAACGCGGTGGCTTAGCTCCTGTTCTTCGAGTAACTCTTTCACCTGGTCCTCGGTCATCCACCCTAACAAGATCGCCTGTTCGCCAAATCGGTAGTTGGTCTTTTTCTGCAGATCGAGGATTCGTTTGATCTGCTCCGCCGTAAGCCATCCTTTTTCGAGCGCGAGCGTGCCGATAGGTCCCGTCACGGCCTTCTGGCCTTCCGACGCCGTGAGCAGTTGCTGCGAGGTGATCCGCCCTTTTTCCAGCAAGTACTGCCCGAAGAATCTTGAGCTCATAGTGCCACCCCGGCTTCCTCGCAGACGTTTTTCAATAACGTAAGCATACTTTCTTTGTCCAGCGGCTTTTGCAGAAACCCCTTGGCGCCCTTTTTCAAACAATCATGCACCGCTGCTTCCGTACCTACGGAGCTCACCATCACCACGTTGGCGCCACCGTCGGTATCTAGAATCCTCTCCAGCGTTTCGACGCCAGTCACCTCCGGCATTACAATGTCCAAGAGTACGACCTGCGGGCGGTACGCCAGATACTTTTCCAGCGCTTCCCGCCCACTCGAAGCCATCGCCACGAGCTTGAAGTTACTGCCCTTGAGATGCGCGCCGATCATTGCCAGCATCGTTCTCGAGTCATCAACGGCTAGAACCCTAACTGTTTGAGCATCGCTCACGAGGATATTCTCCTTGTCTCCGGTATACACAGACACCGGCGTTACCCTTAGAATCTCATCGGCTCAGTCGGCAAAAAATTTAAGCTGACCATAGCGGTCGCAGCGCCGAGAAACCTTGCAATCTCCACGGATTCATCAACTGGCGGATGACGCCGGTGAATTTATGGAACGTTGCGCCTTGTTTGGATATTTTGGAAATCCGTATCATTGATTCTTATCGCTGTGCCGTTGGCTTGCATACCGCTTCCGGCGGGCGCCGCGCGATTGGAAAGGCCGGTCAATACGATGCCGGGGATTTGACTAAGGGGCGCGACGGCGCAGACCGCGCCACGCTCGATGGCCTCTTTCGACATGCCGAAGACGACGCAGGTTTCCTCATCCTGCGCGATCGTAAAAGCTCCAGCTCGTTTCATTTCGTAAAGTCCCTGGGCGCCGTCGTTGCCCATGCCGGTCATGATCACTCCCACGCCATGGGGGCCGGCGGCTTGCGCCACCGAGCGAAACAGGACATCGACGCTGGGGCGGTGGCGTGAAACCAGGGGCCCGTCGATTATTTCGGCGACATAACCCGAACCATCGCGGCGCACCAAGATATGGCGGTTGCCCGGAGCGATCAAAGCCCGGCCGTTGACGATCACGTCGCCCTGAGCGGCTTCTTTCACTTTGATCCTGCAAGTGGCGTTCAGGCGCTCTGCGAAGGCGGCGGTGAATCCTTCGGGCATATGTTGGACCACCACCACGCCGGGGGCATCCTCAGGCATGGCTTCGAGAAACAGCCGCAAGGCTTCCGTGCCGCCGGTGGACGCGCCGACAGCGACTAACCTATCGCTACCGGGCGTTGGAGTCGCCGCGGATTTCGCGGGCAGCACCGCATCCGCGCTTTGTTGCGTCGGCTCAGGTGCTCTTGGCTTACAACGAAACCTTGCGTTCGCCGCCGCGCGCACGGCATCGATTAGGGCGACCGCGGACTCGTGGATAAACTGCCGGACCCCGACGCTCGGTTTCGCCACCACGTCCACCGCGCCCGCCTCGAGCGCCTGCAATGTCATTGCGGATCCTTCGCCGACATGGGCAGAGCACACGACCACCGGAATCGGGTTCTCGCTCATGATCTTGCGAAGAAACTCGAGGCCACCCATCCGCGGCATTTCCAAGTCGAGAACTATTACGTTCGGGCGCTGGCGCGCCATCTTGATCATAGCGATTAGCGGATCAGCTGCCGTAATCACGCTCACCCCCGGCTCTTGCGAAAGCACGGCGCTCATAACTTCGCGCACGACTGCCGAGTCATCCACGACCAGGACATGCAAAGGATCACGGGGCTTGAAACTCATCGCGACACACGGATCTCACGGCGCTTCGGTGACCCGCTGTCCATAGAGGAGTCCGATTCGCCGACGCGGACATAGATCGTCGGAAGGATAGTCAAAACTTTATTCGTAAGGCCGTTCAACCTCTCGGCGTGTCCGACAAAAAAGAAGCCGGCGGGCGCAAGCTGCTCAAGCAAACGGTTGACGATTCTGGCTCGACGCTCTGGGTCGAAATAGATCAGCACATTGCGGCACAGAATCAAGTCGAAGAGACTGGTCACCGGATAGGCGTCGTCGTTAAGATTAAGGCGTTCGAAACGAATCATCGAGCGGATTTCCGGGCCTGCCTTCATCTTGCCTTCCTGCTTTCCCGTCCCCTTGAGCATAAAACGCTTGAGATGCTCGAGGGGAATATCCTTTGCTTTTTCAATGGGCCAAATCCCCTGCCGCGCCCGATCGAGTACGCGCGTGGAAATATCGGTTGCCAAAATTTCGACCTCCCAACCTGCCGCTGGAGGAAAATGTTTCCACAGAGTCATCGCCAGCGAGTAGGGCTCTTCTCCTGTAGAACAGCCGGCGCTCCAGGCGCGAACTTGCCTTTGCCGAAATCCCGAGTCCGCCTGAGCCGTCCAATCATGAACGACCAGCTGCGATAAAAAATCGAACTGGCGGGGCTCGCGAAAGAACTGAGTTTCATTGGTTGTAATCCTATCAAGCATATCGACGAGCTCGTGGCCGCTGCGGTCTTCGAACAGGCAGGCATAATAGGCAGAAAAAGAAGCGAGGCCCAGTTCCCGAATGCGCTTGCTCAATCGCGCTTCGAGCAGAGCCTTTTTGACCGGCGAAAGAAATATTCCCGCCTGTTCTTCGATCAACCTTTGAAAGAGGCTAAACTCTCGATCATTGATGGCAATCATATCGCTGGCCGCGCACCCTAAGCCACTAGCGAACCGGCGGCACGCAAAATCATCGATCTAGTTCACAATTCGCGCGCCAGGACGGACGCCTTTCCCTTTTGCGGTGCTTGGTGCGGGGCCACCGACGCGTCGCTCCTGGTTTTCATCCAGGCGGACCCATCGCCGTTCGTCGTGGAACTCTTTTGCGTTGAGGGGCGAAATTTCAATCCTTCGCTGTCCTCCGGCTGGGAACTGCCCGCTTTGGTTTTAAATCGGCCCATCAGATCCTGCAGAGTCTCAGCCTTGGAGGCCAACTCGCTCGATGTGCTCGACAGCTCATCAACTCGCGTCGTATGGCGTTGGACAACATGGTTTACTTCGCTCATCGCTTTGTTCACCTGCGTCAGCCCATTAGCCTGTTCCTGCGATGCGGTGTTCACCTCCTGCACCAACTCCGCCGTCTTCTGGATCGCCGGCGCCAATTCCCGCAATAACTCTCCCGATCGTTCCGCTACTCGCACACTCGATTCCGCCAATGCGCTGATCTCCTGCGCCGCCCGCTGGCTCCGCTCCGCCAACTTGCTCACCTCGGTGGCCACCACCGCAAAGCCCTTGCCATGCTCCCCT